>DASZVN010000061.1:0-2742 GCA_035547055.1 Hyphomicrobiales bacterium | reverse complement strand
CAGGAGGCGTGCGCCAAAGGAAACAAAGGCCGGCCCGCGCGGCGGCCGGTCGGGAGAACCTGTCATCGCTGCCCCGTCCTGTCGTGTTGGCGGCCTGCCGAGCCGGCAGGGACGCGCCTCATCTTTGCGCGGGGACGCGGTTAACGGAAGGTGAATTTCGCCACAGGGTAAACGGCCGCGACGGCGCAGGCCGGCGGAGCGAAAAAGAGCCGCCCTCGCGGGCGGCTCAGTGATGATGACAGGGAGGCGTCAACAGAGTGACCGAAGCCACTCGCAATCCAGAAGCCTGGACAGCGATAGTAATGATCCGAAAGGCTTAATGATTCGTAAAGGGAGGCAAGCCGCCGTCCACTGTGAAAGATAAGGTCATCCACTGCGAAAGAAGCGGTCGGCGGCGCTGCGGTGGGCCGACTTCGCGGCGATTTCGGCTTCGAGCCGGGCGATCTCCTCCTTCAGCAGGGCGATGCGGCGGCCGAGCTCGTCGACCGAGAGGCTCGCGAGATCCTCGCCGAGGCGATGGGCGACGGTCGGCCGGGGCTGGTCGTCGTCGGAGTCGGCGGGCATGCGCACCTCCTCTTTTCCCTTGCCGGCAAGCAGTCTACCGTCCTCTGGGATGGAATCCAGTGAGGCGAGGGGAGGCCGGGCGATGGCATTGCTGCCCGCGACGATGACTGCAATCGCGATTGCGCGGCCGGGCGGCCCCGAGGTGCTGGTGCCCGAGGAGCGGCCATTGCCGCGGCCGGGCCCCGGACAGGTGCTGGTGCGCGTGCTCGCGGCCGGCGTCAACCGGCCCGACGTGATGCAGCGCCGCGGCCTCTATCCCCCGCCGCCCGGTGCCCCCGACATCCCGGGCCTGGAGATCGCGGGCGAGGTGGTCGCGCTCGGCGCCGGCGCCGAGCGCTGGAAGGTCGGCGACGGGGTGACGGCGCTGGTGCCGGGCGGCGGCTATGCCGAGTACGCCGTGGTGCATTGGACGAATGCGTTGCCGATCCCGCCGGGGCTCGACGCCACCAGCGCCGCAGCGATGCCGGAGACCTTCTTCACCGTGTGGCACAACGTCTTCGAGCGCGGCGGCCTCGAAGCGGGCGAGACGCTGCTCGTCCACGGCGGCTCGAGCGGCATCGGCACCGTCGCGGTCATGCTCGGCGTCGCCTTCGGCGCGACCGTCTACGCGACCGCTGGCAGCGCCGACAAATGTGCCGCCTGCGCGAAGCTCGGCGCCGCCCGGGCGATCAACTATCGCGAGGAGGACTACGTCGCGGTGGTGAAGGAGGCGACAGGCGGTCGCGGCGCCGATGTGATCCTCGACATGGTCGGCGGCGACTACGTTGCGCGGAACTACGACGTCGCCGCGGAGGATGGGCGCATCGTGCAGATCGCCTTCCTCGGCGGCAGCAAGGCCGAGGTCGACCTCAATCCCTTGATGCGGAAGCGCCTCACCCATACCGGCTCGACGCTCCGCAACCGCCCGGTCGAGGTCAAGGCCGGCATCGCCCGCGGGCTGGAGCAGCGGGTCTGGCCGCTCCTCGCCGCCGGCCATTGCCGACCGGTGATCGACTCGGTCTTTCCGCTCCGCGATGCCGCCGCCGCCCACGCGCGCATCGATTCCGGCGCCCATGTCGGCAAGATCATGCTGGAGGTCGCGCCGGCCGCGGCGTAAGCGCGGCCGTCCCGCCGGGCCTCCGATCATTCCGGAAGCGGCGCAGCCGCTATCCGGGACAGGCGCCGCGCTCTCCAGCGCCGGATCCCGGCTCTCCGCGCCGCTCCGGCCGGTATGACAGGAGAACGGCCCGGGTGGGCATGTCTTCGCGGACGGCATTGTTGCGCGGGGTGCGGCGGTCGCCTATATCGAAGGCGTCTCCCGTTCATGTCAGGCCGTGGAGGCTCCTCCTGCCGGGGGAGCGATTGCGAGGTATTACATGTCGACCCAGCCCCTGATGCCAAAGGCGACCGCCGTCTGGCTCGTCGACAATACGTCGCTGTCGTTCGCCCAGATCGCCGATTTCTGCAAGCTGCACCCGCTTGAGGTGAAGGCTATCGCCGACGGCGACGCCGCCCAGGGCATCAAGGGGCTCGACCCGATCGGAACCGGCCAGCTTTCCCGCGAGCAGATCGCGGCGGCCGAGGCCAATCCGGAGATCCGGCTGGCGCTCACGCCGCCCAAGGTCGCGGTCCACACCCCCGAGCGCGGCCGCAAGGGCCCGCGCTATACCCCGGTGTCGCGCCGCCAGGATCGCCCCAACGCGATCCTCTGGCTGGTGCGCAACCATCCCGAGCTCAAGGACAGCCAGATCATGCGGCTGGTCGGCACCACCAAGTCGACCATCGCCTCGATCCGCGACCGCACGCATTGGAATTCCGCCAACCTGACGCCGATGGACCCGGTGACGCTCGGCCTCTGCTCGCAGATCGATCTCGATCTCGAAGTCTCGCGCGCCAACAAGGAAAAGCCGGCGGTTGTCGATACCGGCGCCACCTTGCTGCCGGCCTCGGAGACCACGCGCAAGGAAGCCGAACAGGCCGCGCCCGCCGCCGCGCCGGAAAAGTCGGGCGATCTCGACGTCAGCGCGGTGTTCGCCAAGCTCAAGCAGATCGGCGGCAAGAGCGGCCGCACCAACGACGAGGAAGAGTAAGCGCGGTCCACGGCCACCTGCCGCGCCGTCGTGGCCGCGCTTGTGCCGGTCAGCCACCTTTGTCTCGGTGAAGCATGATGACGTGCATGCCCCGCATAAGCCGGGGCAT
>DASZVN010000060.1:0-5327 GCA_035547055.1 Hyphomicrobiales bacterium | reverse complement strand
CCGACCAGGGCGTCGAGCTTGCGGTCGTGCTCCTCGGCGTGCTGGAGGAGGTCGGCCAGCATCGCCTCGCCGGCCCCGGTCAGCTTCAGCGTGACGCTGCGGCGGTCGGCGCGGGAGGGCTGGCGGTCGACCAGGCCGCGGCGGAGCAGCTCCTGGATCAGGGGCGTCACCGTCGACTTGTCGCGGGCGATGGCGCGGCCGAGCGCGGCCTGGGTGATGCCGGGATTGTGGTGGATCACCATCATCGCGGCGAAGCGGCCGGGCTTCAGCCCCTTCTGGCCCGCGTGGCGGGCGAACGCGCGGAACGAGGCGTCCTGCGCGAGGCGGAGGTTGAAGCCGACCAGCCCGGCGAGCGGCCCGAGGCTGACCTCCTCGCCGCGCGCCGGCTCGGCTGCCCGCGACGGGCGCGCCGCGGCGAGCGCGCTGTCCTGCCCTGCCATGCGATCCCCGCCTCCCTGTCCGCGGACCTCGCGGCCGCCTTCCGCCTGCCTCTAGCCTGCCGGCGCGATCCGCGCAAACGGTTTGCGATCAAACTTGTTTTGATCTAACCTCGATCATCCGGCGGACCTCCGGACGAAAGTCGGGCCGCCGCGGGGAGCGCGCGGCGCGGGCCAACGGCCCTCGATCGCCGCCGCCGACGAGGGGAGGAGCGAGATCATGGTCACCCGCAACGGTTCGATCAGCCGGCGCAGCGTGCTCAAGGGCGCCGCGGCCGGCATGGCGGCGCTGCCGCTCGGCACGCTGGCGCGGCCCGCCTTCGCCGCGACCAAGACGATCAAGATCGGTCTCGTGATGCCGGCGACCGGCCCGCTCGCCTTCTTCACCGAGCACATCCCGTTCGTGATGGGCGAGGTCAAGAAGACGCTCGGCGGCAAGATCACCATCCACGGCACCGCCCATCCCTACGAGATCGTGATCAAGGACAGCCAGTCCAACCCGAACCGCGCTTCGGAGGTGACGCAGGAGCTGATCCTGAACGACAAGGTCGACCTGATCGCGACCTTCGCGACGCCCGAGACCGTGAACCCGGTGTCGGACCAGTGCGAGGTCAACGGCGTGCCGTGCATCTCGAACGACGCGCCGCTCGAGCCCTATTTCTTCGGCCGCAACGGCGACCCCAAGAAGGGCTTCGACTGGACCTACCACTTCTTCTTCAGCGGCGACCAGGTGATGCGGGCGCTGGTCGCGATGTGGAACCGCCTCCCGACCAACAAGGTGGTCGGCGGCGTCTGGCCGAACGACGGCGACGGCCTCGCCCAGTCGAAGTCGTTCCCGGGCTATTTCAAGTCGAACGGCTACAAGGTCATCGATCCCGGCCGCTTCGACATGCCGGCGAGCAACTACAACGCCCAGATCGGCGCCTTCAAGTCCGGCGGGGCCGATATCATGACCGGCGTGCTGCCGCCGCCGGAGATGACGACGCTCTGGAACGGCGCCGCCCAGCAGGGCTATCGGCCGAAGGTGGTCTATGTCGGCAAGGCCTGCGAGTTCCCGCCGGCGATCGACCCGTTCGGCGACCGCGCCAACGGCCTGTCGGTGGAGGTGTGGTGGTCGCGCTACCACCCGTTCCACTCGCCGCTGACGCACCAGAGCTCGGCCGAGCTCGCCGACGCCTACGAGAAGGCGAGCAAGCGCCAGTGGTCGCTGCCGCTCGGCTTCCGCCTGGCGCTGTTCGAGGTGATCTTCGACGTGCTGAAGCGGACCCAGGACGTCTCGAAGGCGGCCTCGATCCGCGACGCCATCCGCGCGACCAACCTCAACTCGATCGTCGGACCGATCGACTTCGCCAAGGGCCCGCTGCCGAACTGCGCCCAGACGCCGCTGGTCATGGGCCAGTGGCAGAAGGGCAAGAAATGGCCCCACGACCTGATCCTGGTCGACAATTCGCTCGCCAAGAACATCCCGACCACGGGCGAGCCGCAGTTGATGAAATATTCCTGAACGCCGTGGCCGCCGTGCCGCCCGGACGAGGCTCCGCCTCCTCCCGAGAACCCGCTGGACGGCCGCACGCGGCGACCACGAACTCCCCTCCCTCCGTCCCTGCGGCGGAGGGAGGGTCTTCCTTCCGAGTCTCGGCTGTCGTCCCGGACGCGCGAAGCGCGATCCGGGACCCGGGTCGCAGACGGTCGTAGCGGCGACCGGATCCCGGCTCTCGGCTCCGCCGCGGCCGGGATGACAGGCGGCCGCTTCCATGGCTTGCTGAGCCCGATGGCGCCTGATCGAGGCATTTCGACCAATGGCCATGCTCGAGCTGACCGGCCTGTCGCGTCATTTCGGTGCGCTGAAGGTGATCGACGACCTCGCGCTCTCGGTCGAGGCGGGGGACGTCCTGGGCGTGCTCGGGCCGAACGGGGCCGGCAAGACCACGCTCTTCAACGTCGTCGCCGGCGTGCTGCCGCCGAGCGCCGGGCGCATCCTGTTCGAGGGCCGCGACATCACCAGGCTGAAGCCGTGGCGGCGCTACCGCCTCGGCATCGGCCGCACCTACCAGGTGCCGAAACCGTTCACCGCGATGAGCGTGTTCGAGAACGTGCTGGTCGCGGCGGTGAGCGGCGGCGGCATGTCGATCGCCGCGGCCAAGCCGCTCGCCGCCGAGGTGCTGGAGACGACCGGGCTCGCCCACCGCGCCGCGCTGCCGGCGGAGAAGCTGTCGCTGCTCGACCTCAAGCGCCTCGAGCTCGCCAAGGCGCTGGCCGGGCGGCCGCGCCTCCTCCTCCTCGACGAGATCGCCGGCGGGCTGACCGAAGCCGAGTGCGACACCCTGCTCGACATCGTCCGCTCGGTCCACACCGGCGGCACCACGATCGTCTGGATCGAGCACGTCATCCACGCGCTCCGCCGCATCGCGACCCGGCTCGCCGTGCTCCACGGCGGCAGCTTCATCGTCAGCGGCGCCCCGGACGACGTCCTCGCCGACCGCCGCGTCAAGGAGGTCTATCTCGGCGTCGAGGAGGGCTGAGAAGATGCCGCCGCCCTCTCCACCGTCATGCCCGGGCTTGGCCCGGGCATCCACGAGTCGGTCCCGCAACCCCGAGGAAGTCGTGGATGGCCGGGACAAGCCCGGCCATGACGGATAGGCATTGCCGAATGGCCACTCCCCTCCTCGCGGTCGAGAACCTGTCGGTCTATTGGGGGCCGTTCCGGGCGCTGTTCGGCGTCGGCATCGCGGTCGGCGCCGGCGAGATCGTCTCGATCATCGGCGCCAACGGCGCCGGCAAGTCGTCGCTCTTGAAGGCGATCATGGGCCAGGTTGGCCGCATCGAGGGCGCGATCCGCCTCGACGGCGAGGACCTGGTGGGCCTGCCGACGGCGGACATCGCGAAGCGCGGCGTCGCGCTGGTGCCCGAAGGGCGGCGGCTGTTCCCATCGCTGACGGTCGAGGAGAACCTCAAGATCGGCCGCGCCGTCGGGCGCGACGGACCGATCGGCCTGGAAGAGGTCTACGGCCTGTTCCCGGCGCTGGCCGAGAAGCGCCGCCAGTTCGCGCGGGAGCTCTCGGGCGGCCAGCAGCAGATGGTCGCGGTCGGCCGCGCGCTCCTCGCCAACCCGCGCCTCCTCCTCTGCGACGAGATCAGCCTCGGCCTCGCGCCGGTGGTCATCAACGGCCTCTACGACATCATTCCGCAGATCCGCTCGCGCGGCATCGGCATCCTGGTGGTCGAGCAGGACATCACCCGCTCGCTCGCCGTCGCCGACCGCTTCTACTGCCTGATCGAAGGCCGGGTGAACCTCGCCGGCCGCCCCGAGGACACCACGCGGGAGACCGTCGTGAAACATTATTTCGGACTGTGAGGCGATGATGGCCGTCATTGCGAGCGAAGCGAAGCAATCCAGGGCCGCGGACACCGTGCCTGCCGCCCCTGGATTGCTTCGTCGGCTGCGCCTCCTCGCAACGACGGGAGGCTGAACGCATGGCCGGGTGGATCAACCAGCTCGTGCAGGGCGTCCTCCTCGGCGGCCTCTATGCGCTGTTCGCGATGGGGCTGTCGCTCTCGGTCGGAGTGATGCGCTTCGTCAACATCGCCCATGGCGACCTCATCGTCCTGGTGTCGTTCCTCCTCCTGACGCTGACGACCGGCCTCGGCCTGCCGCCGCTCGCCGCCGCCGCGCTGACGCTGCCGATCGCCTTCGTCGGCTTCTGGCTGCTCCAGCGCCTCCTGCTCCAGCGCGTGCTCGGCAAGGGCATCCTGCCGATCATCCTGGTCACCTTCGGCCTCTCGATCATCATCCAGAACGGGCTGCAAGGGACGTATGGCGCCGACACCCGCAAGGTGCCTGGCGGCGGCTTCGAGACCGCGACGATCACGCTCGGGCACGGCATCAATGTCGGCGTGCTGCCGCTGACCATCTTCCTCGCCGCGATCGTCATGGTGTTCCTGCTCGACCGCGTGCTCTACGGCACGGCCGTCGGCACCCATATCCGCGCGGTCTCCGACGACGTCGCCGCGGCCGACCTGATCGGCCTGCCGTCGAACCGCATCTACGCCTTCGCCATGGGCATCGTCGGGGTGACGGTCGCGGTCTCGGCCGGCTTCATGTCGGTATGGACCAATTTCGACCCGACCAGCGGCCCGAGCCGCCTCCTGATCGCCTTCGAGGCGGTGGTGCTGGGCGGGCTCGGCAGCCTGTGGGGCACGCTCGCCGGGGGCATCCTGATCGGCCTTGCCCAGAGCGTGGGCGGGCAGGTGGACGCGGCCTGGCAGGTGCTGGCCGGCCATCTGGTCTTCCTCATCGTCTTCCTGATCCGGCCGCAAGGCCTGTTCCCGCGCTGAGGCCGCCACGATGCCGCGCCTGCAACTCGCTCTCGTGCCCGTCGGCCGCCTGGCGTTGCTCGGCGGGGCGGTCTTCCTGGTCGCCGGGCCGTGGTTTCTCGACCTGCTGTCGCTCCAGGTGCTGACCGAGTTCCTGTCGATGCTCGTGCTGGCGATGATGTGGAACCTCCTGGCCGGCTATGCCGACATCGTCACCGTGGGCCAGCACGGCTTCGTCGGCGTCGGCGCCTATGCCTTCTTCGGCTTCGCCGCGCTGGCGGGGCTCAACCCCTATCTCGCCATCCCGCTCGGGGGGCTGGTGGCGCTGCTGGTGGCCGTTCCGGTCATGGCGATCATCTTCCGCCTGCGCGCGGCCTATCTCTCGGTGGGAAGCTGGGTGGTGGCCGAGGTGCTGATGCTGGCGGCCGGCAAGCTGTCGGCCTTCGGCGGCGGCTCCGGCCGCAGCATGACGGTGTCCTCGGTCAGGCTGTTCGGCCAGACCGCGGCCGAGCGCTACGACAACGTCTACTGGATCGCCCTCGCGGTGGCGGCGCTGGCGTTCGTCTCGACCTTCTT
>DASZVN010000059.1:0-2055 GCA_035547055.1 Hyphomicrobiales bacterium | reverse complement strand
CTCGACGACGTCGACCAGACGCCAACGCTTGGTCTTCGACAGCGGGCGGGTCTCGACGACGCGCACGACGTCGCCCTCCCCCGCCTCGTTGCGCTCGTCGTGCGCGTGCAGCGTGCGCGAGCGGCGGACGATCTTCTCGTAGGTCGGGTGCCGGCGGGCGATGTCGATGCGGACGGTGATCGACTTGTCGCCTTTGTTGGAGACGACGATGCCCTGGCGGACCTTGGCCGCGTTGGAGTCGCGCTCGGCGGGCGGCGTGCCGGTGCCGGCTTTGTGGGCGGCCTTCAGCGCAGCGCGTTCCTTGCGCCGTTCGGCCGCCTTCGCCTTGCGGCGGGCCTCGCGATCGGCGGCGCGCTCCTCCGTGGTCCGCGGCGGATTGGCCTCGTGCGGCTCACGCGACTTGAGGATGCGACGACGCTCCTTCCAGGGAAGGTCGTCGAGCGGATCCGGCTCGGCGGCAGGGGCCTCCACGGCCGGCGCGGCGGCCTCGGCCTCGGCGGCAGGGGCCTCCGCGGCCTGGCTCTCCTCGACCTGCGGCTCCTCGGTCGTCTCGGTTTTCTCGTTCGTCTCGTCGCTCATATCCGTCGCGTCTCTTTCTCCACATCGATACCGCGCTGGCGCGCCACGGTGGCCAGTCGCGCAACGTCGCGTTTGGCCTGACCGAGGCGGGCGGTGTTCTCGAGCTCGCCGGTGGCGTGCCGGAAGCGGAGGTTGAAGGCCTCCTCCTTGGCGTCGATCAGTTTCGCCACCAGCTCGTCGTCTTTCAGATTGTGCACCTCGGCGGCCTTCACTGCTCCGCCCCCTCGCGTTTCACGAATTTCGTTTTCACCGGGAGCTTGTGTCCGGCGAGGCGCAGCGCTTCGCGCGCCAGGTCCTCGGGGACGCCGGCCAGCTCGAACATGACCTTGCCCGGCTTGACCACCGCGACCCAGCCCTCGGGGTTGCCCTTGCCGGAGCCCATCCGCGTCTCGGCGGGCTTCTTGGTGTAGGGCTTGTCCGGGAAGACATTGATCCAGACCTTCCCGCCACGTTTGATCTTGCGGGTCATCGCGACGCGGGCGGCCTCGATCTGCCGGTTGGTGATCCAACCGCGCTCCATCGCCTTGATCCCGTACTCGCCGAAGGCGACGGTGCTGCCGCCCTTGGTGTCGCCGCGCATGCGGCCGCGGAACTGTTTGCGGTGCTTTACCCGTTTCGGCATCAGCATGAGTGATGTCCCCTTTCGGCGTGGTGCGCCTCAGCCGAGCGAAAACCAAGCTGGGCGAGGACGCAGGGCGCAGCCTTTGGTGGTGCCAAAGGCAAGCCCGAGGACGAAGATCCAGCGCCGGTTTGCAGCCGGCTGAGGTGTGCCACGTTGGAAGGGGCCATCACTACCGACCACCTCCACCGGGTCCGCGATTGCCACCACGGCCGCCGCCGGGACCACCTGGGCCACGACCGCCGCCACCGCCGGGTCCGCGACCGCCCGGGCCGCGACCGCCGGGACCCCGGCCACCATCGCTGCGCCCGCCCGGTCCGCCACGGCCCGGGCCGCGACCGCCGCCGGGTCCGCGACCGCCACGGTCGCGATCGCCGCGGCCACCGCGATCGCGGTCGCGGCCGCCGCCGGGCCCACGGCTGGGCGGGGCCTCGTCGGCGTTGATCAGGTCGGAGCGGAAGCCCTCGGGCATGACCTCGCCCTTGTTGATCCAGCATTTGACGCCGATGCGGCCGGTCGTCGTGCGGGCCTCGAAGAACCCATAGTCGATGTCGGCGCGCAGCGTGTGGAGCGGCACGCGACCGTCCGAGTAGCTTTCGGTGCGCGCCATCTCGGCGCCGCCGAGGCGGCCGGAGACCTGGACCTTCACGCCCTTGGCGCCGGAGCGCATCGCCGAGGTCAGCGCGCGTTTCATCGCCCGCCGGAAAGCGACCCGGTTCTGCAGCTGCTCGGCGATCGACTGGGCGACCAGTTTGGCGTCGAGCTCGGGGCGTTTGACCTCGCGGATGTTGACTTTCACCGGGCTGCCGGTGAGCTTGTGCAGCTCTTTGCGGAGCGCGTCGACTTCGGAGCCCGAT
>DASZVN010000058.1:0-48248 GCA_035547055.1 Hyphomicrobiales bacterium | reverse complement strand
CCCGTTTCCCCTGGCGCCGCGCCACCTCCTGCCGCGCCGAAGCCGGGCACCGCCCCCCCGCCCACCGCACCGGCGGCCACCGCCCCGGCCGGCGGGTCCGCATCCGCGCCTGCATCGACCGCATCGCAGATGGCGCTGCAGATAACCGCGCCCGATGCGGCAGGTTCATCGCCGGCTCCCGCAAAGGCCGCCGCGCCTGCCGCGACGCCTCCCAGCGCGGCGGACTCCGTTCCGGCGCCGCAAGGCCTCGCGACCGTGCCGGCGCCGAGCGCGCCCTCGTCCGCCTCCCCTGCCGCGGCGCCGCCTCCGATCGCCGCCGCGGCGTCGGCGGCGACCGCCGCTCCGGCGGTTCCCGCTGCGGGGCAAGGCGCGGAGATCGCCACATCCGCCGCCGCGCACGGCGCCGGAGTTCCATCGGCCACCGCCGCACCGCCGGCGTCGCCGGCCACCATCCAGCCGAACGGCGTGGCTCCGGCGGCCGCGGCACAGCCCGCCATCCTTCCATCGCCGGCCATTGCCGCGCCGTGGCCCGGACTCGAAAGCGCCGCACCGCCTTCCACATCGTCGCAAGGCGCCGCCGCGCCCGCGACGCCGCAGGCGCCGGCCGCCGCGTCCTCGATGCCTGTCGCCGGATCCGTCCGCGATGCCGTGCCGAGACCGGGCCCGGCCGTCCAGCCCTCCGCACCGGCGGCCAGCGCCTCGGCAGCCGGGTCCGCATCCGCGCCAGGATCGACCGCATCGCAGATGTCGCTTCAGATGACCGCGCCGGATGCGGCCCGCCTATCGCCGGCTCCCGCGAAGGCGCCTGCCGCGACGCCTCCCCGCACGGCGGACTCCGTTCCCGTGCCGCAAGGCTTGGCGACCGCGCCGGCACCGGTCGAGTCCGTCGCCTCCGTGGCCGCCGGGACGTCGCACGCAGGCGCCGCGCCCGACCCCGACGCCGATGCCGCGGACAGGCCCGGCCATTCGGCGGCGCTCCCGTCCGACGCCGGCGCTGCCGACGGCACCACCGCCGCGCGGCTCCTGATGCCCGCGTCCACCCCGGCAGCGCAGGGTGCGGCCCCCGCCGCCCAGCCGGCGGCGGTCGCGGCGGCGGCCGTGCCTCTCGCCCAGTTTTCCGCCGCCGTCGCGGCGCGCGCCCGGAACGGGACGACCGATTTCGCCATCCGGCTCGACCCGCCCGATCTCGGCCAGGTCACCGTCCATCTCAGCATTGCGGCCGACGGCCAGATCGGCGCCCACTTCACCGTCGAGCGCCCGGAAACCCTCACGCTTCTCCGCAACGACGTCCGCGGCCTCCAGGACGCGCTCCAGCAGGCCGGCTTCAGCCCCGATGTCGGCGCGGCATCGTTCCAGCTTCGCAGCGACACCGGCCAGTCCTCGCCGTGGCCGCAGGGCGGCCAGCAGGCCGCCTGGCAGCAGCAGCAGCAGGCGGGCCAGCATTTCGCCGGCCAGCAGCAGCGCCAGCCCGCGCCGACCCCGCCGCCAACGCCTGCTTCGCCCGCGGCCCAGCCACCCGCTGCCTATCGTCCCCGCGCGTTTCCCCGCGGCGGGATCGACATCACCGTCTGACCGGAGGTCCCCATGACCGTCTCCTCGGCCAACCCCGGCGTCACGGCGCCGACCACCACGATCCTGCCGGCAAGCTCGTCGTCGAGCGACCCGTCGAACCAGCTCGCCGGCAATTTCAACACCTTTCTCACGCTGCTCACGACGCAGCTCCAGAACCAGGACCCGCTGTCGCCGCTCGACACCAACCAGTTCACCCAGCAACTGGTCGAGTTCTCGAGCGTCGAGCAGCAGATCCAGACCAACCAGACGCTGTCCTCGCTGCTGACGGTCAACGATGCCAACCAGCAGGCCTCGGCCGCCGCCTTCATCGGGCGCGGCATCACCGCCGACGGGTCCTCGACCAATCTCGTGAGCGGCGGCAAGGCGACCTGGCAGATCACGGCGCCGGCCGCCGCGCCGAACACCAACGTCGTCATCACCGACTCCAGCGGCAACCAGGTCTATTCGCAGCAGATCAGCCTGTCCTCGGGGGTGCAGAACTTCCAGTGGGACGGCGTCGAGACCTCGGGCCAGAGCGCGCCGGCCGGCATGTACACGATGACGCTCGACGCCCGGGCTGCCGACGGCAGCTCGGTCGCGGCGACGACCAACGTCCAGGGCACGGTCGACGGCGTCGTGTTCGACCCCACCAACGGCCCGATCCTCACCATGGGCACGCTCAAGGTGCCGCTGTCCTCGCTCGAGCAGGTCGTCGCCGCCTGAGCGGAGGGTTGGCAGGCGCCGGGGCGAGCGCCTAGATTGCGGCGGACCGCGGCGGGTTGCCGCGGCGACAGACGCGATCGCCATGCAGCTCGACCTCGACCTTCCCGGACGGCCCGAACAGACGCGGGTCATCGTCGCGATGTCCGGCGGCGTCGATTCGACGGTGGTCGCGGCGCTGCTGAAGCGGGCGGGCTACGACGTCGTCGGCATCACGCTCCAGCTCTACGACCACGGCGCGGCGGTCCATCGCGCCGGCGCCTGCTGCGCCGGGCAGGACATTCACGACGCCCGCCGCGCCGCCGACATGCTCGGCATCCCGCACTACGTGCTCGACTACGAGGCGCGCTTCCGCCACGAGGTGATCGACCGCTTCGCCGACGCCTATGCCGCCGGCGAGACCCCGATTCCCTGCGTCGAGTGCAACCGCCGTATCAAGTTCGCCGACCTCCTGGAGACGGCTGCCGACCTCGGCGCCGCCGCGCTCGCGACCGGTCACTATGTGCAGAGCCGGCATCTGCCCGGCGGCGGCCGCGGCCTGTTCCGTGCCGCCGATCCCGACCGCGACCAGAGCTATTTCCTCTGGGCGACGCTGCCCGGGCAGCTCGAGCGGCTGCGCTTTCCGCTCGGCGGCCTCGGCAAGGCCGAGACCCGTGGGCTGGCGCGGGAGTTCGGCCTCGCCGTGGCCGACAAGGCCGACAGCCAGGACATCTGCTTCGTGCCGTCCGGCCACTATGCCGACGTGGTCGAGCGGCTGCGCCCCGATGCCGCCGCGCCCGGCGATATCGTCGACCTGTCGGGCCGCGTGGTCGGACGCCATCGCGGCATCCTGCGCTACACCGTCGGCCAGCGCCGCGGCCTCGGCGTCACCGGGCCGGAGCCGCTGTTCGTGGTCCGGCTCGACGCCAGCCGCCACGAGGTCGTGATCGGCCCGCGCGCGGCGCTCGAAACCCGCACCATCCGCCTCCGCGAGGTCAATTGGCTGGGGGATCGGCCCCTGCCTGCCGGCGGCGAGGCCGTCGAGGTCGCGGTCAAGGTGCGCTCGACCCGTGCGCCGCAGGCCGCGTTCGTGCGGGCCGCGGGCGGCGCCGTCGAGGTCGAGCTGGCCGCCGCGGAGGAGGGTGTCGCGCCGGGGCAGGCGTGCGTCTTCTTCGCCGACGACCAGCCGGGCGCGCGGGTGCTGGGCGGCGGCGTCATCGAGCCGCCCCCGCTGCCGGTGCGGCTGCCGGCACGGCAGCTCGCCGAGACCGCCTCGCGCTGAACGGAGGACCGGGTGAGCCAGTCGATCGGCGCCGGCGCGAAACCCGACGCGCTCGACCATGCCGCGGTGGTCGGCGCCTACCGCCGCTGGGCCCCGGTCTACGACGTGATCTTCGGCGCGGTGTTCGATTCCGGCCGGCGGGCGGCGATCGATGCGGTCAACCGCCACGGTGGCGGCCGGGTGCTCGAGGTCGGCGTCGGCACCGGGCTGGCGCTGCCGTCCTATCGCCGCGACGCCGAGGTGGTCGGCATCGACCTCAGCCACCACATGCTCGGCCTCGCCGCCGAACGGGTCCGCCGCGAAAGGCTCGACCATATCCGCGGCGTCGCGGTGATGGACGCGAGCCGCACCGCCTTTCCCGATGCCGGATTCGACGTCGCGGTCGCGATGTTCCTGATCACCACCGTGCCCGATCCCGAAGGGGTGATGGCCGAGATGGAGCGGGTCGTCCGTCCCGGCGGCGAGATCGTCATGGTCAACCACTTCGCCCACGAGGGCGGGGTGAAGGGCGCGGTCGAGCAATGGCTGGCCGCGCGGGCAGGATCGCTCGGCTGGCGGCCCGATTTCCCCATCGACCGGGTGCTCGGGCGGCCGGGACTGGATCTCCTCGAGCGGCGCAAGCTCGGCCTGATGGAGAATTTCACCCTGCTCCGGTTTCGGAAGCGTGGATAGAAGGCGCGAATAGTGAGTGGCGAATAGCGAATAGTGAGCCGAGGAATCGAGGCAACGGCGGGCGCCGGCGGCAAGCTCGGATTTCCTCCACCGCTCCTGCTCCCTATTCGCTACTCGCGATAAGAGGCTCCCATGACCGACGCCCGTGCCGCTGCGCCTCTGACCATTGCCGAGCAGGGCTCGTTCTGGGTCGGGGTCGAGCGGGTCGAGCGGCCGTTCGGCACGGTCGCGACCGGCCAGATGTACGTCCAGTTCCAGATCCCTTCGGAGCGGCGGCATCCCCATGCGCTCGTCATGGTCCATGGCGGCGGCGGGCAGGGGCTCGATTTCATCGCGACGCCGGATGGCCGGCCCGGCTGGGCGACCGACTTCCTGCGCCGCGGCCATGCCGTCTACGTGGTGGACCGCATGGCCCACGGCCGCGCCCCCCATCATCCCGACGTGCAGGGCCCGGCGACCCCGCCGCCGAGCTACGAGCGCATGGTCGAGCTGTTCTCGGCCCCGGCGAAGCATGCCGGCTATCCGCAGGCCCGGCTCCACACCCAGTGGCCCGGCTCGGGCGAGGTCGGCGATCCCGCGCTCGACCAGTTCATGGCCGGGCAGGGGGGCATGCTCGCGAGCATGGCCGAGACCCATCGCGCCATGCGGAAGGGCGGCGCCGCGCTGCTCGACCGCATCGGCCCCGCGGTCCTGATGACGCACTCGATGGGCGGGGCGTTCGGCTGGCTCGCCGCCGACGCGCGGCCTTCGCTGGTGAAGGCGATCGTCGCGCTCGAGCCGGTCGGGCCGCCCTTCATGCAGATGCCGGGCGGCATGGGCGGGCTCGACTGGGGCCTGACCGCGATCCCGATGGCCTATGACCCGCCGGCCGCGAATGCCGGAGAGCTGCGCCGCGCGCCATATCCGGCGCCCGGACCCGGCCTGGTCGACGCGGTGATCCAGGCCGAGCCGGCACGGCGGCTGAAGAACCTCGCCGGCATCCCGATCCTGCTGGTCACGTCGGAGGCGTCGTGGATGGCGCAGTTCCAGCACGCGACCGCCGCGTTCCTGCGCCAGGCCGGCGCCGATGTGCGCCACCTCCGGCTCGAGGAGGCCGGCATCCGCGGCAACGGCCATCTGATGATGGGCGAGAAGAACAGCGCCGCGATCGCCGCCCTGCTCGACGAATGGATCGCCGAGCGGACGAAGTAGGCCGCGCGCCGTCATTGCGAGAAGGCGCAGCCGACGAAGCAATCCAGGGGGTACAGGCGCGATCCTGGATTGCTTCGCTACGCTTGCAATGACGGGCGAGGTTCAGGCCATCTCGATGTCGAGGCCGATGTCGAGGCTCGGCGCGGAGTGGGTGATCCAGCCCGACGAGAGCAGGTCGACTCCGGTCTCGGCGATCGTCGCGACGCGGTCGAGCGTGATGCCGCCGGAGGCCTCCGTCGTCATGCGGCCGTCGACCCGGCGCACCGCCTCGGCCAGCATCTCCACGTCGAAATTGTCGAGCAGCACCGCGTCGGCGCCCTCGCGCAGCACCTCGTCGAGCTGGTCGAGGCCGTCGACCTCGATCTCGATCTTGACGAGATGCCCGACCGCCCGCTTGGCGGCGCGGAGCGCCGGCGCGACGCCGCCGGCGACCGCGATGTGGTTGTCCTTGATCAGGACGGCGTCGTCGAGGCCGAAGCGGTGATTGGCGCCGCCGCCCGAGCGCACCGCGTGCTTCTCGAACACGCGGAGGCCGGGCGTGGTCTTGCGGGTGCAGACGATCCGGGCCCGGGTATGGGCGATCCTGGCGGCGAAGGCTGCGGTCGCGGTCGCGACGCCGGAGAGGTGCCCGGCGAAGTTCAGCGCGACGCGCTCGGCGCCGAGAATGGCGTGGGCCGAGCCCTCGATCACGACCAGCGCGTCGCCGGCCTCGACCCGGGCGCCGTCGTGGACGCGTTCCTCGACCCAGAGCTCGGGGCCGAGCCGGCGGAAGGCGGCGAGGGCGAGCGGCAGCCCGGCGACGACGCCGAGGCGGCGGGCCCGCATCACCGCCCGGGCCATGGCGCCGGCCGGCAGCGTCGCGGCGCTGGTGATGTCGCCGGCGCGGCCGAGATCCTCGTCGAGCGCGGCATCGACCGCGCGGGCGATGAGGAGCGGGTTGAGGAAGGCTTCGTCCATGGCGACTCCGGCTCAGGCCCGTTCCAGCGCCCGGGGCGCCGCGGCGGCGGCGATGGCGCGAGCCTCGTCGAGCCGGAGGAACGCACGGTGGGCCTGGGCCGGGTCGGTCTTGGGAAAATCGGTGCGGGCGTGGCCGCCGCGGGTCTCGGTGCGGCGGAAGGCGGCGGCCGCGACCAGGAGCCCCGCCGTCGCCATGGCGCGGAGGGTGGGCGGCGTCGCCGGCGCGGCCTCGATGCGGGCGAGCGCGCCGAGGGCATCGGCAAGGCCCGGCCCGTCGCGCAGCACGCCGACCTTCTCCGCCATCAGGCGGCGCAGGCCTGCGACCGCGCCGTCGTCGGACGGCGGCGTCGGGCTGGGCGGCTGGCGGCGCTCCTCCCACGACGTCCGCCGGACCGACGGCACCAGGCCGCGGATGTCGTTCGCGATCCGGGCCGCGAACACGATGGCTTCGAGGAGCGAGTTCGACGCCAGCCGGTTGGCGCCGTGGAGGCCGGTCGCGGCGACCTCGCCACAGGCCCAGAGCCCGTCGAGCGAGGTGCGGCCGTTGGCGTCGGCCAGCACGCCGCCCATGTGGTAGTGCGCCGCCGGCGCCACCGGGATCGGCTGCGTGGCGGGGTCGAGGCCGGCCTCGCGGCAGGCGGCGTAGACCGACGGGAAGCGCTCGGGAAAGGCCTCGCCGATCGCTTTGCGGGCATCGAGGAAGGCGCCGCGCCCGGCGGCCAGCTCGGCGAACACGCCGCGGGCGACGATGTCGCGCGGCGCCAGCTCGGCGTCGGGGTGCAGCCGCGTCATGAAGCGCTCGCCGGCCGCATTGACCAGCACCGCGCCCTCGCCGCGCAGCGCCTCGGTCGCGAGCGGCGCCGGGTCGCGGCCGACCGCGATCGCGGTGGGGTGGAACTGCACGAACTCGGCATCGGCGATCATGGCGCCGGCCCGCGCCGCTGCGGCGAGGCCTTCGCCGCGCGCCTCGGGCGGGTTGGTGGTCACCGCGTAGAGGTGGCCGAGGCCGCCAGTCGCGAGCACCACCGCCCGCGCCGGAACCTGGAGCAGGCCGCTGCCGCCGGAGCCGGCGGGGCGTGCAAGGATGCCGGTGACGTAGCCGTCCTCGGTGGTGATGCGGTCGAGGATCCACCTGTCGAGCACGCGGATCGTCGGGGTTGCGGCCACGGCGGCGGCGATCGCGGCCATGATCGCCTGGCCGGCACGGTCGCCCTGGACGTGGACGATGCGCCGCGCCCGATGCGCCGCCTCGCGGCCGAGGGCGAGGCGGCCGGCGGCGTCGCGGTCGAACGGCACGCCATAGCGGACGAGATCCTCGATCCGGGCCGGCGCCTCGTCGGCGACGAGCCGCGCGACGGCCGGATCCACCAGGCCGGCGCCGGCGGCGACGGTGTCTTCGGCATGGGCCTCGGCGTTGTCGTCGGCGCCGAGCGCGACGGCGATGCCGCCCTGGGCCCAGCCCGACGAGGCACCCTGGCCGATCGGCGCCGCGGTGACGACGGTAACCGGGCGGGGCGCCAGCTTCAGCGCGCAGAACAGCCCGGCGAGGCCGCCGCCGACGATCACCACCTCGTCCGTGCCGGCCCAGGAGCGCGGCGTCAGCGAGCGGTCGGGAGGGATGTCTTCGGCCATGTGTGCTCCGTCACCTCCCCGTCATTGCGAGCGAAGCGACGCAATCCAGCGGCATGGGCGCCGAGTCCGCGAGCCCTGGATTGCTTCGTCGCTTTGCTCCTCGCAATGACGAATGCCGCTGCGGCTGTTCCCTCACGCCTTCAGCGCCACCATGCGCTCGACCGACCGGCGGGCGCGCTCGACGATCGCCGGGTCGAGCACGACCTCGTCCTGCATGTAGAGCAGGCTGTCGAGGATCTTCGGCAGCGTGATGCGCTTCATATGCGGGCAGAGGTTGCACGGGCGCACGAAGCTGGTGTTCGGCGAGGCCGCGGCGACGTTGTCGGCCATCGAGCACTCGGTGACCATCAGCACCTTCGCCGGCCGCTTGTCGCGCACATAGGCCGCCATCTTGGCGGTCGAGCCGGTGAAGTCGGCCTCGGCCAGGACGTCGGGCGGGCACTCGGGATGGGCGATGATGACGACGCCGGGCTCGTCCTCGCGATAGCGGCGGAGCTCCTCGGCGGTGAAGCGCTCGTGCACCTCGCAGTGCCCCTGCCAGGAGATGATGCGGACCTTGGTCTGCGTGGCGACCCACTTCGCGAGATATTCGTCGGGCAGGAAGATCACCTCGGGCACGCCGAGCGATTCCACCACCTCGACGGCATTGCCCGAGGTGCAGCAGATGTCGGCCTCGGCCTTCACCTCGGCGGAGGTGTTGACGTAGACGACGACCGGACGACCCGGCCAGCGCTCCTTGAGGCGGCGCACGTCGGCGGCGGTGATCGAGTCCGCGAGCGAGCAGCCGGCGAGGCGGTCCGGGATCAGCACGACCTTGTCGGGGTTCAGCAGCTTCGAGGTCTCGGCCATGAAGTGGACGCCGCCCTGGACGATCACCGCGGCATCGCTCTTGGCAGCCTCGCGGGCGAGCTGCAGGCTGTCGCCGACCACGTCGGCAACGCAATTGTAGATCTCCGGCGTCTGGTAGTTGTGCGCCAGGATCACCGCGTTGCGCTCGGCCTTGAGGTCGTTGATCGCCTTCACGTAGGGGGCGAAGAACGGCCACTCGACCGGCGGCACCACGCTCTTCACGCGGTCGTAGAGATGGGCGGTCGCTGCCTCGACGGCCGGGGTATAGCGGAGGTCGGGCCGCGGCAGGGCCGGAAAGCGGGCGAGCGCGTCGGCCGGCGCGCGGCGCAGGCCCGGCTCGGAAATTGCCTGGAGGTTCATGATCGGCCTCCCCATATGCTCACTTTGAGCATAACTAGGTCAATGAAAATGCCGGCACCTCGGCCGGCGCGTTCGATCGTCTCTCCGATCCTTCACATACGGGTTCGGCGCGAACATTACCAGAGGCCTGTAACATGGCTGCCACGCGCGTTCGTCACGCGTGCCGGAAGGCAGCCGCCGCTTTGCCGCGGGTTCGCGGCGAACGCGGCCCTCGCGGTCAGGGGCGCATGCTCCTATCTTGTGGGCTCGCCAATCGGGGACTGCCGTGGCCGACGACCAGCCGCACCGGGACTTCCGGCCCGACATCGAGGCCTTCGCCGAGAACGCGACGCGGCTCCTCGCCGAGGCCGGCAAGGCCTGGACGGCGTGGCTCGCGCCCCGGATGGAAGCGGAGCCGGAGCTGCCGGACGGCGCCGGCGACATGGTGCGGACGCTCGGCGAGGTCGCCGCACGCTGGGTCGGCGATCCCGTCCGCCTCGCCGAGGCGCAGCGCCGCTATGGCGAGGACTTCGTGCGGCTATGGGGGGCGACGCTGAAGCGCCTCGCCGGCGAGGACGCCGCGCCGGTGGCTGCGCCCGAGCCCAGGGACTCCCGCTTCCGCGATCCGCGCTGGAGCGAGGAGCCGCTGTTCGACTTCCTGAAGCAGCTTTATCTCCTCACCGCGGGCTGGGCCGAAAATCTGGTTGCCGAGGCCGAGGGGCTCGACCCCCATACCCGCGCCAAGGCGGCCTACTACCTGAAGCAGGTGAGCGCCGCGCTGTCGCCGTCGAACTTCGTCCTCACCAATCCGGAGCTGCTCAGCCTCACCCTCGACGCCAAGGGCGCGAACCTCGTGCGCGGCATGGGGCGGCTCGCCGAGGACCTCGCGGCGGGAGGAGGCGCGCTCCGCCTCCGCCAGACCGACGCCGCGCCGTTCCGTCTCGGCGAGACGGTGGCGACGACGCCCGGCAAGGTCGTCTTCCGCAACGAGCTGTTCGAGCTGATCCAGTATGCGCCGGCGACCGCGAAGGTGCGGTCGCGGCCGGTCGTGATCGTGCCGCCCTGGATCAACAAATATTACGTGCTCGACCTCACCCCGGAAAAATCCTTCGTGCGCTGGATGGTCGAGCAGGAGCTGACCGTCTTCGTCGTCTCCTGGGTCAATCCCGACGCGGCGCTCGCGGGCAAGACCTTCGAGGACTACATGCAGAGCGGCGTGCTCGCGGCGCTCGACCAGGCGCTCGCGATCACCCGCGCCGACAAGGCCGACCTCCTCGGCTATTGCGTCGGCGGCACGCTGGTCGCTGCGACGCTCGCTTATCTCGCCGCGGCCGGCGGCGCCGATCGGGTCGGCAGCGCGACCCTGATGGCGGCGCAGGTCGATTTCACCGAGGCGGGGGAGCTTGCGGTCTTCGTCGATCCCGAGCAGCTCGCGGCGCTCGAGGAGCGCATGGCCAAGGCCGGCTACCTTGCCGGCACCGATATGGCGGCGACCTTCAACACGCTTCGCCCCGACGAGCTGATCTGGCCTTATGTCGTCTCGAACTACCTCAAGGGCGAGACGCCGCGCTCGTTCGACCTCCTGTTCTGGAATTCCGACGCGACGCACCTGCCGGCGGCGAATCACGCCTTCTATCTCCGCAACTGCTACCTGGAGAACCGGCTCGCCAAGGGCGAGATGGAGATCGGCGGGGTGCGGCTCGACGTCGGCAAGGTGAAGACGCCGATCTACAGCCTCGCGACACGCGAGGACCACATCGCGCCGGCCGGCTCGGTGTTCCGCGGCAGCGCGCTGTTCGGCGGACCGGTGCGGTTCGTGCTCGGCGGCTCGGGCCACATCGTGGGCGTCGTCAACCCGCCGGCCAAGGGCAAGTACCAGTATTGGACCGGCGAGGCGCCGAAGGGCGCGCTCGAGGATTGGCTCGCGGGTGCGAAGGAGACGGCCGGCTCGTGGTGGCCGGACTGGCGCGCCTGGCTGGACTTGCAGGATCGCCGCCGCGTCAAGGCGCGCCGCCCCGGCGGCCGCCACCCGGTGCTCGGCGATGCGCCCGGAGACTATGTGAAGGTGCGGGTGTAGAGCGACGGGCCCCCTCCGGCTCGCTTCGCTCGCCACCTCCCCCGCTTCGCAGGGGAGGATTGGCGCTGCGGCGGGGGCTTGATCCTCCCCCGCGCAGCGGGGGAGGGGGGACCATGCGAAGCATGGTGGAGGGGGCGCCCTCGAAGGAAGTCGCGGATGGCCGGGCGAGTCCGGCCATGCCGCCTACGCCGCGGCGACGGTCGACTCGGCGTAGCTGCCGGTGGCGTTGTGCGAGGCGTCGAACAGGCCGCGGTCCTCGACCCATTTGTGGGTCGTGTCGAACACCTCCTGCGAATACGGCTCGTAGACCAGCCGCTCGCCGGGCCCGAACAGGCGGGTGTCGACGAGGCCGCGGAAGCGCTCCGGCATCTCGCGCTCGAAATAATGGGTGTAGGCCTCGGGCGTGAGGTCGATGTCGCGCTGCGCCTTGCGGAGGGCGTTGTAGTACTTCACGACGTCGGCATTGGCCGCGCGCTCGTTGACCATCGAGGCCATCATGAAGGTGGTGTCGAGCACCTTCCGGAAGCCGAACTGCTCGGCGATGTAGTAGGGCGCGCCGAACAGGTTGGCGGCGGTGACCTTGCCGTCGATCAGGTCGGCGAGGCGGACCGCCGGCGGGCCGCCGAAATGGAGCTTGATGTCCTCGGCCTTCAGCACCCGCTCGAGCGCCTGGATCGCCGAATAATGGCTGCCGGAATGGTAGCCGACCACGACCTCGACCCCGGCCAGATCCTCGGGCTTGCGGATCGCCGAATCGCCGGCGACGAAGACCGCCGACGGGCACACCGTGTAGCAGTCGCGCCAGAGCTTGCCGTGCCCGGCCGAGGCGGCCATGTTGACCGTCCAATGGCAGGCGCAGCTCACGTCGGCCTCGCGGCCCTCGGCATAGTCCTCGTAGGCGCCGAACTTGACCTCGGGGGTGCCGTTCGGGCGCGGCACGCCCTGGCGGCGGGCCCAATCGGAAATCTCGGGTACGAAGACTTCGAAATCGAGGCCCTCGTCCTGGAAGTAGCCCTTCTCGAGCGCGACCCACTCCTGCAGGCGTCCGTGCGTCTGAATGCGGAATTTCGGCATCCGATCCTCCTTGGCTTGGCAGGCGCGGCGCGCCCGGCATGGCGAAATCTGCGGCACCCGCGCCCTTGGCGGGCGTCTTGTCTCTAAATCTGCATATATATGCACAAAGCCGGCGTCAAGCACGCGTCTGCGCGACGTGGGCGCCGGTCTTGCCGATGCCAACGTTACCGGATCGAGTGGGACGTGGAGCGTGCTATCCGCCCGCGCGGCCGAGCCGCGAGGCCTCGCCGGCGGCGAGGTGGATCTCGGCGACGGGATGCTCGCCGGCGGTCCAGCTCGGGTGGCGCGAATAGATCTGCATGTCGTGGCCGGGGATCACGCGCGCCAGCCGGTCCTCGCCGACCAGGGCCCGGATGTGGCCGTAGGCCTTCATCAGGTTCCAGGCATTGCCCTGGATATAGCCCGACGGCCACAGCCGCTCGATATTGGCGTACCAGTAGACGCAGTCGCCGGCGACGACGTGCGGGCCGCTTGCGGTCGCGACCTCCACCCATTGCGAGCCGAAGGTGTGGCTGTCGGCGGCAAGATGGCAGGAGACGCCGGCGGCGATCTCGGCATCGCCGTCGACGAAATCGACCCGGCCGTCGGCGACCGCCCGCTCGAAGCGCGCGAACTCGTCGAGGTCCATCGACGACAGCTCCCACAGCGCCTTGCCGGCCGTCGTGTCGGGCAGGGCGGCGATGGCGTCCCTCCAGCCGTCATATTCGCGCCGCTGGCAGACGAAGCGGGCATTGGGGAAGGCGGCGATGTTGCCGGCGTGGTCGTGGTGGAGGTGGGTCAGGACGACGGTGTCGACGTCCTCCGGCCGGAAGCCGGCCTTGGCCAGGGTCGCGCCCGGCATTTCCAGATTGGCGAAGGGCCGGCCGGTCATCGAGACGCCGCCGGCGAGCCCGGTGTCGACCAGGATCAGGCGCCGCCGCTCCATCGCCGGGCCAGTGGCGAGGAGCGTGTAGTGCATCGGCACCTCGACCAGGCCTTCGTTGCTGCACACCGGGCAGCCGCCGCAGAAATCCGCCGGCAGGTGCCCGCGCACGAAGCAGAAGCTCCAGATCGAATGGTCCGGTCCCACATCTTTCTCCCCGCGGCCGGCCCGCCGCCGCCGGCTAGTAGCCGGAATCGATGGTGCCGTGAACCTTCTTGGCCTGACGGCAGTCGCCGGGAGGTGGCGGGCGCGAAGCGTTGCACGGCCCTGCCACCCCGCTGTGCCGCGGAGGGTCGGAAAGCAGGAAGCGCCGGCGCCTGGCGCCGATAGGCCGGCTCAGATCGAGACGCACGCCGCACTATGCGGCGCGGCGGGCAGCGCCAACGCCCGAGCCGACCGTTTCTCCCAGGCCGGTGGCGCGCGGCTGCGACCGCGGATTACTCACTCGATGCCGCTTGCTGCTCCACGCTGCAAACGCGCGCAGGCCCACGAGCGAGACGACGGCAACGGCGAACCCGGCGAGGACATCGACAAAGTAGTGGCCGCCATAGATCGGCGTCGAGGCGATCAGCAGGAGATTGACGGCGATGCCCGGCCAGCGAAGCCATGGCATGCGCGACCATCCCCAGGCGAATATCACGCCGAGCGCGGCGTGATAGCTCGGGAAGGTCACGAGGCCCAGGGCATGATGCAGGGAAACGATGTGCAGCGTGCCGGCCCGCAGCGCCTCGATGACCGGCACGAAGAGGAAACCACTGGCGACGTCGAGGCCGTCGTAGCTGACCGGCGTGATCTGGAGTCCGACATAGGCTCCGAGCGCGGGCATCGCGGCCGGCACCGTGATGCAGACGAGACCGCTGAGAATGACCGTCGCGACAAAAAGGCGGCAGGCGCCGAGCCGCCCGGAGAGGCCGAGCACGACGATCAGAGCGGCCATCTGCGGCATGATGCTGGCGTAAGCGGGCTCCTCGACGCGGCCGAGGAGCGGGTGGGCTTGGACGAAAGCGAGATAGCCGCGCCAGTCCAAGCCGAGCGCCTGGTCCCAGCGGTCGAACGTGGCGTCCCACAGCGGGGTCGGCAGAGTTGTGACGGCGTAGGAAAGCGTGGCACCGCACGCGGTGAAGACGATCAACTGGATCATCGCCACGAGGGTCGCGACGACCCGCGCGTCGGGCCGCACCGTCGTGTAAAAGCGCATGACCGCGAGCAGAAGGCCGCAATAGCCGGCCGGAACCGCAGCGCTCGCCCAGTCAAACGCGAGACCGCGGAGGGCCATCGTCGCCGTTGCAGCCGCGGCGGTCGCTGCTGTCAGCCCCCAGGCTACGTGGCTCAATGAGACATGATCGTCCATCGGACACCTCTGTAGACGCCAGGGAAATAGGGCGTGCCAAATCAACAGTCGGTTTAAGCATCCGCCGATGCTGGCGGCGGCTTGCCGGATATTGGATGGTCCATTCAAGAATAAATCTCTGTTAACTATGCCCCTCATAAGTCGATCGCTCGGGCAATTCACCGCCGCCTTTAACCTTATTGCAACAGGCTAGGGCTAGGGTCACGACCATCGCGGCGGGGGGACTTGGAATTTCCTTCGTCGTTGCGAGAAGAACGGCGTCTCTTTGGAGTCTTGGAGCTACACGATGTCCATCTTTACCCGCTTCCTCAAGAACGAGTCTGGCGCGACGGCGATCGAATACGGCCTGATCGCGGCGCTGGTCGCGGTCGCCATCATCGGCGCGCTGTCGACCCTGGGCAGTAGCCTGATCAGCACCTTCGGCGAGGTGTCGAACAACCTGTCCGGCGTGGCCGGCGGCGGCAACAACGGCGGCTGATCTTCCCGCCGTTGTCATGCCGCGAGAAGGCCGCCTCGAAGCATCGGGGCGGCTTTTCTCGGTTTGAACGCCAGGAAAGCCTGCCGACCGCCATGCATGTCACCGAAATTGTTCTCATCGTCTTTCCGGCGCTGATGATCTTCGCGGCGGCGTCGGATTTCCTGACGATGACGATCTCGAACCGGCTCTGCCTCCTGACGGCGGCGGCGTTCCCGGTGATCGGGGCGCTGGCGGGCCTCGGCCCGCTCGACCTCGGGCTTCATGCCGCGGTCGGCGCCGCGATGCTCGTGCTCGGATTCGGGCTGTTCGCCGCCGGCTGGATCGGCGGCGGCGACGCCAAGCTCGCCGCGGCGATCGCGTTGTGGATGGGGCCCTCGCAGGCCCTCGCCTGGATCCTGGTGGCCTCGATGTTCGGCGGCACGCTGACCGGGCTTCTCCTCGGCGCCCGGGCGCTGCCGCTGCCGGCGGGCCTCGCGACGCGGCCCTGGGCGGCCCGGCTGCACGCCCCGACGACCGGCGTGCCCTACGGCATCGCGCTGGCTGCGGCGGCGCTGGTGCTCTACCCGCACAGCGCGGTGTTCGCCGGCCTCGCCGGCTGAAGGATCGGAACCGAAACGTCCGGTCGCTTCAAAGTAAAACGTTCCATTAACCATACATTGACGAATGGACGCTCAAATGGGCGTGCCGGTTCGTCGGTCATGTCCAGACGGAAGCGACAGGTATGAAATCCGCCCGAGTCATCGTGTTCGCGATCGCGCTGATCGCCGGCGGCCTCGCCGCGGCGCTGGTGATCGGGGGCTTCCGCCAGCCCGCGCCGCCACGGCCGCAGGCGGCGGCACCGACCTTCGCGACCGCCGACGTGCTGGTCGCGGCAACCGACATCCCGGTCGGCGGCACGGTGACGCCGAAGAGCGTCAAATGGGCGGCTTGGCCGAAGGCCAGCGCCGGCGAGTTCATCACCCGGCAGGCCGATCCCAAGGCCGACCAGAAATATGTCGGGGCGCTGGCCCGCCTGCCGGTGGTCGCGGGCGAGCCGATTCGTCCGGAGAAGCTCGTCCACTCCGACGGCTCCGGCTACATGTCGGCGATCCTGCCGGCGGGCAAGCGCGCCGTCGCGATCGAGATCTCGGCCGTCAACGACGCCGGCGGCTTCATCCTGCCGAACGACCGCGTCGACGTCCTCCTGACCCATCGCCAGCAGGTCAACGGCAAGGACCAGTTCTCGAGCGAGACCATCCTGCACAACATCCGGGTGCTCGCGATCGACCAGACGCTGTCCGACAAGGGCAAGGACGGGAAGAAGTCGGTGATCGGACGCACCGCGACGCTCGCGGTCGACCCGGGGCAGGCCGAGCTGCTGACGCGCTCGCGCCAGCAGGGCTCGCTGTCGCTGGCCTTGCGCTCGCTCGCCGACGCCAATGCGCCGGCCGCCGACGACAATATCGGGGGTTCCATGACGGTGGTGCGCTACGGCGTCGCCAGCCAGGCGGCGGTGCGCTGATGACCGATTGGGGGGTTGGGATGAGGGCACGTCCAGTATCGGCGTGGCTCGGCCTGGCGGGAGCGCTCGCGCTGCTCCTGCCCGGCACGGCCCGCGCCGCCGACCAGATCATGGACGGCCCGGCCTGGTCCGGCGCGCACCGCCCCGGGCGGGAGGTCGAGCTCGGCGTCGGCAAGTCCTATGTCGTCGACCTGCCGCGCGACGCCAGCGAGGTCCTGGTCGCCGATCCGAAGATCGCCAACGCCGTGGTGCGCTCGGCCCGCCGCGCCTACCTCATCGGCGTCAAGGTCGGCGAGACCGACGTGATCTTCTTCGATCCGGCGGGCCACCAGATCGCCGCGCTCGCGGTCAATGTCGGGCAGGACCTCGCCGGGCTGCGCGAGAGCCTGCGCGCCTCGATTCCGACCGGCCGGGTCCAGGTGCAGGCGGTCGGCGCCTCGATCATGTTGACCGGCTCGGTCCATTCGGCCGCCGATGCCCAGACCGCCGTCAGCCTCGCGACCCAAGCTGCCGGCGGCGACGCCAAGAAGGTCGTCAACGCGCTGAAGATCGAAGACCGCGACCAGGTGATGATCAAGGTCGAAGTCGTCGAGATGGACCGCAATGTCGAGAAGCAGCTCGGCATCCAGTGGAATCTGCAGAGCATCGGCGCCACCATGCTCGCCGCGGGCTCCAATCCGGCCTTCGGCCTCGGCTCCGGCAGCCCAGGGGCGGTTCTCAGCGGCCTCGGCGCCGTCACCAACTCCGGCAACGGCATCGGGATCTCGACCAGCGGCAAGAATTTCAGCGGCTACGCCAACATCCAGGCACTGGAGCAGAACAGCCTCGCGCGTCTGCTGGCCGCGCCGACGCTCACCGCGATCTCCGGCGAGGCGGCCACGTTCCTCGCCGGCGGCGAGTTTCCCTATCCGAGCGCGCTCGACCAGAACGGCAATCCGGTCCTGACCTTCAAGAAATTCGGCGTGACGCTGAATTTCACGCCGGTGGTGCTGTCCGACGGCCGCATCAGCCTGCAGATCTTCAGCGAGGTCAGCCAGCTCGACTTCACGACCGGCATCAAGCTCGGCTCGATCACCGTCCCCGCGCTGACCGCGCGTCAGACCGGCACCACGGTCGAGCTGCCCTCCGGCGGCACCCTCGCGATCTCCGGCTTGCTGCAGAACGATGTTCGCCAGGCGGTCAACGGCCTGCCCGGCCTCGGCAACATCCCGGTGCTGGGCGCACTGTTCCGCAGCCGGGACTTCCAGACCCAGCAGACCGACCTCGTCGTCCTGGTGACGCCGTATCTCGTCAAGCCGGTGGCGCGCAACAAGCTCGCGACGCCGGGCGACAATTTCGAGCCGGCCTCCGATCCCCAGGCGATCCTGTTCGGCAAGCTCAACCGCATCTATGCGGCGGGCGACCGCAAGGTGCCGGTGGCCGCCTATCGCGGCGACTACGGCTTCACCATCAAGTGACGGGCAACGCGGCCATGAGCGACAAGAGACTGTCCGTTCTGCGCCTTCTCGCGGCGAGCGGGATCGCAGTGCTGGCGGCTGCCTGCCAAACCGACCAGGCGTCCGTGCATCCGTTGATGCCGATGAGCAGCGCCGAGCGTCATCCGATCCAGGTCCGCCAGGGCATGGCGACGCTCGACCTCCTGCCGGGCGCTCCCGGCGGCCTGACCGCGCACGAGGCCGCCGACGTCCGCGCCTTCGCCGCAGAGTGGCGGGCGCAAGCGCGCGGCCCGATGGTGATCAAGGTTCCGCGCGGCGGCGCCACCGACCTGATTTCGCGCTATGGCGCCCGCGCCATCCGGGACGAGCTCGTCGCCGGCGGCGTTCCCCTGCGGGCCATCCGGCAGGCGACCTACCCCGCCTCCGGGCCCGGTCATCTCGCGCCGGTCCGGCTGGCGTTCGCCAAGCTCGAGGCAGGCTTGCCGCATCCCTGCGGTCAATGGCCGACCGCCGA
Source organism: Hyphomicrobiales bacterium (assembly GCA_035547055.1). GTDB lineage: Bacteria > Pseudomonadota > Alphaproteobacteria > Rhizobiales > Methylopilaceae > DASZVN01. The sequence continues at coordinate 29,723 of DASZVN010000058.1, read as the reverse complement.
CGGCCGCGCCGTCGGCGATGAAGCCGACACCGAAAATCAGCCGTACTGGGACTTTGGTTGTGCCCAGCAGCAGGACCTCGCCGCCCAAATTGCCGATCCCGAGGATCTCATCCATCCAAGGGCTGAGGAGGCGGCCTACGCGCCGCGCCGCCAGACCGTGATCGGCAAATACGTCCAGGGCCAGTCCCCCGCTGCCCAGCAGCCGGCGCAGACCAAGCTTTCAGACGTCGGGGGCGGGCAATGATCGAAGCTCAAGCGCGCAACGCCGCGCCAGAAGGCGACACCAGCTTGCAGATCGCGCCGCTGCCGCGGGTGTCGATCCAGGCCTTCTGCGAAACGCCGGATGTCGCCGAGGCAATGCAGGCGGTCGCGGCCGACCGCCGCCTCGAGAAGGCGCACGTCAAGGTCCAGATGGGCGGCGCCCGCGCCGCGGCCGACGCCTATCGCAACGCGCCGACCCCCAACGTCATCGTCATCGAGACCGACGCCCGCCGCGACGAGCTTCTCGCCCATCTCGAGCGCCTCGCCGAGGTATGCGATGCCGGCACGCGGGTCGTCATCATCGGCCACGTCAACGACGTCCTGCTCTATCGCGAGCTGATTCGCCGCGGCGTCAGCGAATACCTGGTCGCGCCGGTGCCGACGATCGACCTCGTCCGCGCGCTGTCGGAGCTGTTCCGCGCGCCCGATGCCGAGCCGGTCGGCCGCCTCGTCGCCTTCTGCGGCGCCAAGGGCGGCGCCGGGGCGTCGAGCGTCGCCCACAACGTCTCGTTCGCGATGGCCAAGGGCCTCGGCGTCGAGACCGTGGTCGCCGATCTCGACCTCGCCTTCGGCACCGCCGGGCTCGACTTCAACCAGGATCCGCCCCAGGGCATCGCCGAGGCGGTGTTCTCGCCCGAGCGGCTCGACGCCAACTTCATCGACCGCCTGCTGTTCAAGTGCGCCGAGAAGCTGAGCCTGCTCGCGGCGCCGGCGACGCTGGAGCGCTCCTACGACTTCTCGGAGGACAGCTTCGACGGCCTGGTCGACATCCTGCGCCTCAACGTGCCCTGCGCCGTGCTCGACCTGCCGCGCCAGTGGACCGCGTGGACGCGGCGGATGATGACGGTCGCCGACGAGATCGTGATCGTCGCCACGCCCGACCTCGCCAGCCTGCGCAACGCCAAGAACCTGATGGATCTGCTCAAGGCGCAGCGGCCCAACGACGCCATGCCGCGGCTGATCCTGAACCAGGTCGGGCTGCCGAAGCGGCCGGAGATCAAGCCGGCGGATTTCGCGAGCGCGCTCGACGTCGAGCCGATCGCCGTGATCCCGTTCGATGCCGCGCTGTTCGGCACCGCCGCCAACAACGGCCAGATGATCCTGGAGACCCAGTCTTCCCACAAGATCAACGACAGCTTCCTCGAGGTCGCCCGCATCGTCACCGGCAAGTCCGAGACGAAGAACGCGCGGCGCGGCCTGCTCACCCCGATCCTCGCCCGCTTGAGCGCCAAGCGGGCCTGACGGAGGCGTTGCCGAGTCATGTTCGGAAAGCGCGGTAGCATCGGCACCGAACCGGCGTCGGCGGCGCCCACGGCGCCGATCCCGATGCCGCCGCCCAAGGAAAGCCGGCCCGCGGCCCCGGCGCCAGCACCGCTGCCGGGCGGGGGCGCCCCGCGGGCGCCGCAGCCGGTCGCGCCGGGCAGCAACGTCTTCACCGCGCCCGTCACCGAGGTCGGCCGCTCGGTCGAGGCCCCGCGCACGGAAGCGTACTACGAGACCAAGAGCTCGATCTTCTCGGCGCTGATCGAGGCGATCGACCTCGCCCAGCTCGCCCGCCTCGACAACGAGAGCGCCCGCGAGGAAATCCGCGACATCGTCTCGGAAATCATCGCGATCAAGAATGTCGTGATGTCGATCTCCGAGCAGGAGGACCTGCTCGAGGACATCTGCAACGACGTGCTCGGCTATGGCCCGCTCGAGCCGCTGCTCGCGCGCGACGACATCGCCGACATCATGGTCAACGGCTCCGGGCGGACCTACATCGAGGTCGGCGGCAAGATCCAGCTCACCAACGTCCGCTTCCGCGACAACGCGCAGCTCCTCAACATTTGCCAGCGCATCGTCAGCCAGGTCGGCCGCCGCGTCGACGAGGCGAGCCCGATCTGCGACGCGCGCCTGCCGGACGGCTCGCGCGTCAACGTCATCACCGGGCCGCTCGCGATCGACGGGCCGGCCCTTACCATCCGCAAGTTCAAGAAGGACAAGCTGACGCTCGATCAGCTCGCGTCCTACGGCTCGATCAGCCCGGAGGGCGCCGAGATCCTCCGGATCATCGGGCGCGTCCGCTGCAACACGCTGATCTCCGGCGGCACCGGCTCGGGCAAGACGACGCTGCTCAACTGCCTGACCGCCTTCATCGAGGCCGACGAGCGCATCGTCACCTGCGAGGATGCCGCCGAGCTGCAGCTCCAGCAGCCCCATGTGGTGAGGCTGGAGACCCGGCCGCCGAACCTCGAAGGCGAAGGCCAGGTCACCATGCGCGATCTCGTGCGCAACTGCCTGCGCATGCGGCCGGAGCGCATCATCGTCGGCGAGGTGCGCGGCTCCGAGGCGTTCGACCTGCTGCAGGCGATGAACACCGGCCACGACGGCTCGATGGGCACGCTCCACGCCAATTCGCCGCGCGAGGCGCTGTCGCGCATCGAGAGCATGATCTCGATGGGCGGCTATACCCTGCCGTCGCGCACCATCCGCGAGATGATCTCGACCTCGATCGACGTCGTCGTGCAGACCCAGCGCCTGCGCGACGGCTCGCGCCGCATCACCCACATCAGCGAGGTGACCGGCATGGAAGGCGACGTCATCATTACGCAAGATCTCTTCGTCTACGACATCATCGGCGAAGACCAGCACGGCCGGCTGATCGGCCAGCACCGCTCCACCGGCATCGGCAGGCCGCGATTCTGGGATCGCGCCCGCTATTTCGGCGAGGAGACGAAGCTTGCCGCGGCGCTCGACGCCGCCAACGCGCCGGAGCGGGAAGGGACTCTCTGAGGAGGACAGCGCGTGATTTCCAGTCACCTCCTCATCGTCATCCTGGTGGTGGTTTGCGCCGGCGGGGTGGTCTACGCGTTGGCCTATCCCTGGCTGGCCGGCAGCGCGCGCGCCGAGCGCCGCCAGAAGGCGGTGATCAAGGCCGACCCCAAGGCGCGCCTCCGCAACCGCGAGGTCCAGAGCCGGCGCAGCCAGGTCGCCGAGAGCCTGAAGGAGCTGGAGCAGCGCCAGAAGCGGCAGAGCCGGCCGCCGCTGTCGGTCCGCCTCAGCCAGGCGGGGCTCTCGATCAGCAAGACCCAGTTCTACCTCTACAGCGTCGTCGGCGGCATCCTCGTCGCCGCGCTCGCCTTTTTCCTGCATGCCAATCGCTGGGTGCTGCTCGCCGCGTTCTTCGTCGGCGTCCTCGGCCTGCCGCGCTGGGTGCTGGGCTACCTGATCAAGCGCCGCCGCAACCGCTTTCTCGACGAGTTCCCCAATGCGATCGACGTGATCGTGCGCGGCGTGCGCGCCGGCCTGCCGCTCGCCGATTCGATCCGCACCGTCGCGAGCGACGCGCAGGAGCCGGTTCGGGGCGAGTTCCGCGCCATCATGGACGCGCAGGCGATCGGCCTGCCGCTCGCCGACGCGGTGGCGCGCCTGACCGAGCGGGTCGGGCTGCCCGAGGCGAATTTCTTCTCGATCGTGGTGGCGATCCAGGCCAAGTCCGGCGGCAGCCTGTCGGACGCCCTGTCCAACCTGTCGCGGGTGCTGCGCGAGCGCCGCAAGATGAAGGGCAAGGTCAAGGCGATGAGCACCGAGGCGAAGTCGTCGGCGGGGATCATCGGCTCGCTGCCGATCATCGTCGGCTTCCTCGTCTATCTCACCAGCCCCGACTACATCTCGCTGCTCTGGCACACCAAGACCGGCTGGATCCTGCTCGGCATCTCGGGGCTGTGGATGCTGATGGGCATTCTGGTGATGCGGCGCATGATCAATTTCGAGATCTGAGCGGGCGATGTTCGAGCACCTGACCGAGCTTCTGACCAACCGTCAGTTTCTCCTGTCCACCTGCGCCGCGATCGCCGCCGCGGCGACCGCGTGGACGGTGGCGATGCCGCTGCTCTCGGGCAACACGCTGCAGCGGCGCATGAAATCGGTCGCGATCGAGCGCGAGCGCATCCGCGCCCGCGAGCGCGAGAAGCTGGCCCGCGCCGAGCGCAACGCGCTCCGCCGCGAGCCCAAGGCATTCATGCGTCAGATCGTCGAACTGTTCGACCTCAACAAATATCTCGGCACCGAGAACGCCCGCGAGCGGCTGACCATGGCGGGCTATCGCGGCCAGGGCCCGATGGTCGCGTTCCTGTTCGCGCGCGCGGTCACGACCATCGGCGTGTTCCTGGCGGCCCTGGTCTACCTGTTCTTCATCGGCCATCTCGCCTGGCCCTGGCTGATGAAGGTCGCCGCCGCCATCGGCGCCGCCTATCTCGGCCTGAAGCTGCCGGAGATCTTCATCCGCAACCAGATCACCAAGCGCCAGACCTCGGTCCGCCGCGCCTTCCCGGACGCGCTCGACCTGCTCCTGATCTGCGTCGAGGCCGGCATGTCGGTCGAGGCGGCGTTCCGCAAGGTCAGCCAGGAGATCGGGGCGCAGTCGGTCGCGCTCGCCGAGGAGTTCATCCTGACCACCGCCGAGATGGCGTATCTCCAGGATCGCCGCGCCGCGTTCGAGAATCTCGGCCTCCGCACCGGCCTCGAGGGCGTCAAGGCGGTGTCGTCGGCCCTGATCCAGGCCGACCGCTACGGCACGCCGATCGGCCAGGCGCTGCGGGTGCTCGCCCAGGAGAACCGCGACATCCGCATGAACGAGGCCGAGAAGAAGGCCGCCGGCCTGCCGCCGAAGCTGACGGTGCCGATGATCGTGTTCTTCCTGCCCGTGCTGTTCGTGATCATCATGGGCCCGGCGATCATGCAGGTGATGAAGATCATGAAGTGACGCGCCGGCGCGGCGCGGCCCCGGGCCGGCGCTGCGGCCGAAGAGCGGTCAGCTCCGCAGCCTGAGGCCGAAATCCGGCGGCGCCGCCTTCTGCGGCTGCCGCGCGGCCTTCGGCCGGGCGCCGCTGGCGGTGGCCCTGCCTCCAGTTCCCGTCGTCGGCGCCGGCGCCACGGGCTTCCCATCGCCGAAATTGGCGCGCCAGAGGCGGACATTGGCGGCGGCCTCGGCCGGCGGCAGGTCCTGGCGCGCCACCGCCTCCGCCTCGGCATAGCGATGGCCGAGCGCCAGCACGAGGGCGAAATTCTGGCGCACCTTGACGGTCGCGCCCGGAAGCTTGGCGGCATGGCCGAGCGTCGCCTCGGCCTGGGGCAGCTTCTTCGCCAACGCATAGGACAGGCCGAGATTGGACAGGATCTCCGGGTCGTCCGGCTTGACCTTCAGCGCCGCGAGATAGACGCGCTCGGCCTCGGCATGCTTGCCGGCGCGGTCGAGCAGGGTGCCCTCGGCGTTCAGCACCCGCCAGTCCGGATGCTCGGGCTGCAGCGCCTCGGCCAGCACCGCCATCGCCCGCTGGTCCTGGCCGGCCTTGGCGAGCTCGAGGCCGTAGGCGGCGAGGACGTCGGGGTCGTGCGGATGCCGCCGCGCCGCGGCGGCCAGCACCATCAGCGCGCGGGCCGGCTGGCCCACGGCGTCGAGGCCGGCGGCATAGTTGCGCGCGGCGTCCGCGTCCTCGGGATGGGCGGCGAGGCGCTCGCCCCACGACGCGGTCGCCTGGGCGAGGTCGCGGCCGGAGATCGCGCCGGCGCCCGGGGCGAGCGACCCGGTGATGTCGGGCGGATCGTGGGCCATGCAGCCCGCCGCGAGCGCGGCGAGCGCGAGGCCGCACAGGAGGCGCAGGCTCCGCCGGCCGAATGCGGGATCACCCATGACAGCGGCCCCCTCCATGCGGCCACGACAAGGGCCGCCGCATCTTCATGGATCGGTAACCTTAACGGCCCGTTAAGGAATGGTGGTCGGTGAACAGGGATCGGTGAACAGTGGCATCGTGCGCTGTTCACTGTTCGTCGTTCGCGGGTTAGAAGGCGGCCATGCAGGCCGCCGTGATCCTGTTCCCCGGCTCGAACCGCGAGCGCGATGCCATGCGCGCGCTCCGCCGCGCCACCGGGCACGAGCCGGCCCTCGTCTGGCACGGCGACCACGACCTGCCGGCGGGGACGGACCTCGTGCTGCTGCCCGGCGGCTTCTCGTATGGCGACTATCTGCGCTGCGGGGCCATCGCCGCGCGCTCGCCGGTCATGGCGGCGGTGGCACGCCATGCCGCACGGGGCGGCCTCGTGCTCGGCATCTGCAACGGCTTCCAGATCCTGATCGAGGCGGGGCTCCTGCCCGGCGCGCTCCTCCGCAACGCCAATCTGCGCTTCGTCTGCCGCAGCCAGCATCTGCGGGTCGAGCGCACCGACACGCCGTTCACCCGGCTCTACCGTCAGGGCCAGGTGATCGAGGTCTGCGTCGCCCATGGCGACGGCAACTACGTCGCCGACGCCGAGACGCTGAGGATGCTCGAAGGCGAGGGGCGGGTGGTGTTCCGCTATTCGGACGCCGCAGGCCAGGTCGGGCTCGCGGCCACGCCGAACGGCTCGCTCGACGACATCGCCGGCATCGTCTCGCCGGGCCGCAACGTGCTCGGACTGATGCCGCACCCGGAGAATTTCGTCGACCCGATGGTCGGCGGCACCGACGGCGCGGCCCTGTTCGAGGCGCTCGCGGCGGCGTGACGCCGTAGGGTGGGCATGGCAACGCCATGCCCACGTGCGACGCAAGACGCGGACGTCGGCGCCGCCGCTGCCCACCCTACGCCACGGGGGCCGCGACCTGCGCCAGCGCGTGGGCGACCGCGGCGGCGGTGTCGTCCCAGCCGGGGAGGCTCTGGCCGTAGACCCAGGCACCGTCGGCGGCGGCCCGGCGGCGGGTCGGATTCTCGATCAGCGCCCGGATCGCGGCGGCCAGCGCCGCCGCATCGCCCGCCGGCGCGACGGTCGCGGCCGGCGCCGGGACCCGGCGCACCAGCCCGTCGCAGGCGCTCGCGACCACCGGGAGGCCGCGCTTCAGCGCCTCGGCGAGCGCCATGCCGTAGCCCTCGTAGGCGGACGCGGTGACGAACAAATCCGCCGCCTCCCATTCCGCCGCGAGCGCCGCCGGGTCGAGCGCGCCGCGGAGCACCACGCGGTCGCCGAGGCCGGCCGCGGCGATGGCGCGCCCGATCGCCGCGGCATGGGCAGGGTCGCGGTCGCCGCTGCCGACGATGTGGCAGGTCCACGGGGCATCGCCGAGCCGGGCGAGCGCCTCGACCAAGAGCGGATAGCTCTTCCGCGGCGTCAGCGCGCCGAGCGCGAGGAGGCGCGGCGTCCCGCCACCGCTGCCGGGGGCGCGCGGGGCAGGATCGGTGCCGGGCTCCGCGACGGTCATCCGCTCGGCGGCGACGCCATAGTCCGCGACCAGGCTTGCGGCCGTGGTGCGGCCGGTGGCGACGACCCAGGCGGCGCAGGCCAGCGCGGCCGCCTCGCTTGCCGCGAGCGCGGCGGCGCGCTCCGGGTCGAGCCCGGTCTCCCGTGCCAGCGGATGGTGGACCAGCGCCACCAGGCGCCGGCCGAGGCCGGCCAGCAGCGCCGTAGGCAGCACGCCGTAGGCGAGGCCGTCGACCAGGATCGGCCGGCCTGCCGGCACGCGCGCGAGTGCCGCTGCGGTCGCGGCAAGCGCGGCGGCGGCGGGCACCGGAAAGCCGCCGGGCAAAGCGAGCCGCGTCACGGTCCAGCCGTGGCGGGGCAACAGCGCCAGCAGGCGCCGGTCATAGGCGTAGCCGCCGGTCGGGGCGTCGACGTCGCCGGGAATGGCGAAGGCGGCCTCAGCCACGGCCGAGCGGCCCCTCGTACCAGGCGCGCGCGAGGTGGGATTCGTGCAGCGTCACCCGGATCGCGGCGAGATCCTGGCCGCCGCGGCCGAGCCGCCCGCCGAGCGCGGCCTCGGCCATGCGGTCGAAGATCAGCCGGCACAGATATTCGGTCGTGGTGAGCTCGCCGGGGAGGGCCTTGTCGAGATCGGCATAGCTCAGCGGCGCCAGCACCTCCCGGAGCAGCATCGCCGCGCGGCCGATGTCGACCACGGTGCGGTCACGGCCGAGGCTTTCGGCGAGAAAGGCCACGTCGACGATGAAGGTCGCGCCGTGGCGGCGCTGTGCCGGCCCGAAGACCTCGCCCGGCAGGCTGTGAGCGACCATGATGTGGTCGCGGACCTCGACTGCGTACATTCAGTCAGCGTAGCACAGCACGGCGCCGAGGCCGGGCGCGCCCGGCGCCAGCAGGCGGGGCAGGGCGGCGGCGGCCTCGCCGAAGGCGACCTCTTCGAGGGGCAGGGCGTCGAAGCGGGGATCGGCAAGGAGGCCGAGCGCGGCTTCGAGGCGGCGGCGCCGGCTCCAGCGGGTGCGGTGGCTCGGCGCCACCTCGCCGACCTGCGACGACACCAGCTTCAGGCGGCGGCTGTGGAAGTCGCCGCCGAGCGGCAGGCTGACCGGCTGGTCGCCGTACCAGCTCATCTCGACGATGGTCGCCTCCGTGCCGGCGGCGCCGAGCGCCAGCGCCAGACCTTCCGCGGACGCGCTGCAGTGGAACACGACATCGGCCCCCGGCGGCGCGGCGGCGGGGAGAGCGAAGGCGGCACCGAGCCGCTCCGCGACGGCGGCGCGCTCGGGCGCGACGTCGACCAGCGTCACCGCCGCGCCCGGAAGCCGCGCCGCCAGCGCCGCGACCAGGCAGCCGACCACGCCGGCGCCGATCACCAGCACGCGGTCGGCCGGCGCGACCGCGGAGTCCCAGATCGCGTTCAACGCCGTCTCCAGGTTGGCGGCGAGGACGCCGCGGCGCGGCGGCACGCCGGGCGGCAGCGGCACGACCGCGGCGGCGGGCAGGACGAAGCGTTCCTGGTGCGGGTGCAGCGCGAATACCGCGCGGCCGCGGAGTGCTGCCGGGCCTTGCTCGACCACGCCGACCGCGGCGTAGCCGTATTTCACCGGAAAGGGGAACTCGCCCTCCTGCGCCGGGGCGCGCATCCGCGGCCATTCGCCGGGCGGCAGGCGGCCCGCGAACACCAGCCGCTCGGTGCCGCGGCTGAGCGCGGAATGGAGGGTGCGGACGACGACCTCGTCGCGGCCGGGGGGCGGCAGGACGACCGGCCTGAGCTCCGCCCGGCCGGGAGCGACGTACCACAGCGCCTGCGCCCGGGGCGCCGGCTGGGGCACGAGATGGAGATGGGCCGGTTTCGGCGGCACGCGGCCTCCGTCGCTTGAGGTCCGGCGCCCGCCGCCGCATAACCGGCGGGCCGCCGCAGGGCCAAAGCCAACGGGCCGCGGCGGAGATCGTTCCCTCGTCCGGGCAGGATGCGACCATGGACCAGCCGCTGACCAACAATCTCGACGCGCTTTGGATGCCCTTCACCGCCAATCGCGAGTTCAAGGCGGCGCCGCGGCTCCTCGCCGAGGCCGACGGCATGTACTACCGCACGCCCGACGGGCGCACCGTGCTCGACGGCACCTCGGGCCTCTGGTGCGTCAATGCCGGCCATTGCCGGCCGAAGATCGTCGAGGCGATCCAGCGCCAGGCGGCGCGGATGGACTACGCCCCCGCCTTCCAGATGGGCCATCCGCTGGCGTTCGAGCACGCTGCCCGGCTCGCTGCCATCACGCCGGGCGACCTCGACCGCATCTTCTTCGTGAACTCCGGCTCCGAGGCGGTCGATACCGCGCTCAAGATCGCGCTGGCCTATCACCGCCTCCGCGGCGAGGGCCACCGCACCCGGCTGATCGGCCGCGCGCGGGGCTATCACGGTGTCAATTTCGGCGGTCTCTCGGTCTCGGGCGTCCAGGGCAACCGCCGCATGTTCGGCGCCAACATGGTGCCGGGCGTCGACCACCTGCCGCACACCCATTCGCTGGAGCACAACGCCTTCTCGCGCGGCCAGCCCGAATGGGGCGCCCATCTCGCCGACGCGCTGGAGGACCTGTGCGCGCTCCACGACCCCTCGACCATCGCCGCGGTGATCGTCGAGCCGATCGCGGGCTCGGCCGGCGTCATCATGCCGCCGAAGGGCTATCTCGAACGGCTGCGGGCGATCTGCGACCGGCACGGCATCCTGATGATCCTCGACGAGGTCATCACCGGCTTCGGCCGCACCGGCGCGCCGTTCGCCGCCGAGCGCTTCGGGGTGATGCCGGACCTCCTCACCGTCGCCAAGGGCATCACCAACGGCTGCGTGCCGATGGGCGCGGTGTTCGTGAAGCACGCGATCTACGACGCCTTCATGCAGGGGCCGGAGAGCGCGATCGAGTTCGCCCACGGCTACACCTATTCCGGCCATCCGCTCGCCTGCGCCGCCGGCATCGCGACGCTCGACACCTACCAGGAGGAGGGGCTGTTCGAGCGGGCGGCGGAGCTCGAGCCCTATTTCGCCGATGCGGTGTTCCGCCTGAAGGGCGCGCCGCACGTGATCGACATCCGCGCCCTCGGCCTCGTCGCCGGGATCGAGCTTCAGCCGCGGGCGGGCGGCGCCGGGCGCCGGGCGTACGAGGCCTTCGTGCGCTCTTTCGACGCCGGCGTCCTGATCCGCGTCACCGGCGACATCATCGCCCTGTCGCCGCCCCTGATCGTCGAGCGCGACCAGATCGACCGCATCGTCGAGACCATCGGCACGGCGCTGAAGGCGGTGGCGTAAGAGCGTGCTGCAGGGTGGGCATCGGCAAGGCCGATGCCCACGACGGGGCGAGCTTCACTTGCCCACCCTGCGAAGGAAGGGTCAGCTCGCCCGGCGGCGGTGGGAGTCGAGGCCCATCTCGTCGAGGGCGGCCTGCTCGCGGGCGGCGCCGGCGGCGCGCTCGCGGGCGCCGTCGCGCTCGTCGAGCAGCTCGACCTTCTTCAGCTCCTCGAAGGCCTCGCCGAGCTCGGCCTGGGCCTCGGCGAGCTGGCCCTGCAGCTCCTCGGCGGAGCGCTTGAGGTTGTCGCGCCGCTGCATCGCCGCGCGGGCGTAGGTCGGGTAGGCGTAGTGGGCGACGTCGGAAATGCCGGCGCGCTCCTGCTCGACCAGGATCTCGCGATCGAGGTCGGCGGCCATGCGCTCGAACTCGGCCATCATCGTCTCGATCTGCGCCACCTGGCGGCGCTTCTCGTCGACTTGGAACCGCTTCAGGCGGATCAGGGTGTCCCGCGACTTCATGAGCCCCGTTCTACCCGCTCCCGGTTAGCGGCGGGTTTCCTCGGTCGCGACAATTCGAGCGAGCCGCTGATATCCTTCGGCGAGAGTGGTTGCTTCTTCCTTACCCTGCCGGAGAAAGTCCTCGAGCGGCTCGTGCAGCCGGATCGCTGCGTCGACCTCCGCGCTGGTGCCCGCGCGATAGGCCCCGAGGCGGATCAATTCCTCCATGTCGGCATAGGTCGCCATCGCGCGGCGGGCCTGGACGATGGTGTCGCGGAAGGCCGGGTCGGTCGAGCCCGGCATGGTGCGCGACACCGTCTTCAGCACGTTGATCGCGGGATAGCGGCCGCGCTCGGCGATGGCCCGCTCCATCACGACGTGGCCGTCGAGGATGCCGCGGACGGCGTCGGCGATCGGCTCGTTGTGGTCGTCGCCGTCGACCAGCACGGTGAAGAGGCCGGTGATCGAGCCGTCGCCGGCGCCGGGGCCGGCACGTTCGAGCAGCTTCGGCAGCTCGGCGAACACGGTCGGGGTGTAGCCCTTAGCGGTCGGCGGCTCGCCGGCGGCGAGGCCGATCTCGCGCTGGGCCATGGCGAAGCGGGTGATGCTGTCGATCAGGCACAGCACGCGCTGGCCGCGGTCGCGGAACGACTCGGCGATGGCGAGGGTGAGCCACGCGGCCTGGCGCCGCATCAGCGCCGGTTCGTCGGAGGTCGCGACCACCACGATCGCCCGCCTCAGCCCGTCGGCGCCGAGATCCTCCTGGAGGAATTCCTGCACCTCGCGGCCGCGCTCGCCGACGAGGCCGATCACCGCGACGTCGGCCGCGGTGTTCTTCGCCAGCATCGACAGCAGCACCGACTTGCCGACGCCCGAGCCGGCGAAGATGCCGAGGCGCTGGCCCTGGCAGCAGGTCGCGAAGATATTGAGCGCCCGCACGCCGAGGTCGAGCGGCGGGCCGAGGCGGCGGCGCTGGTGGGCCGGCGGCGGCGCGGCGCGGAAGGGATAGAGCGGCCCGGCCTCGAGCAGGGGCCCCTTGCCGTCGGCCGGGCGGCCGAGCGCATCGACCACGCGGCCGAGCCAGGCCGGGCCGGGGCGGACGCCGGCGACGGTGCTCTCGACGACGGCGCGGCAGCCGCGGCGGACGCCCTCGACGGTGCCGAACGGCATCACGACCGCGCGATCGCCATGGAAGCCGACCACCTCGCAGGCTACGCTCCGCCCGGCGGCGACCTCGATCGCGACGCGGCCGCCGAGCGCCATCGATCCGGTCGGGCCGGCGATCTCGACCAGGAGGCCGCGCACCGCGGCCACCCGGCCCCAGATCTCGCGGTCGGGGATGGCCTCGATCGCCTCCCGCAATCCCCGCATTCCACCTCCTCCCGATGATTCGGCCGATGGTAACGCTTCGTTTACGTGCGGCGTTAATCCTGCAGCCCTGGGCTTAAGAGGATGGCAACACGTCGGGCAGGCCGGCGAAGCGAGTCGATAGAGTCGGTTAGGGGCTGTTCCTATAGTAATTGATTAACCAAACGTCTGCTGGATTCTGATTTGTCCACAGGCACTTAACGCTTAGCAGGCGAGGCCGGAAGGGTGCGCTTGTCGGATTGAATCATGGTCTGTTAACCAGTTTCGGGCAGTGTCTCGAATCGGGTGGCAAACCTCGATTCACCGTTCGGGGGCGCCGCGCGGGCCGGGCCGGACGCGCCGCGGGGCTGCGGTGGAGGACTAGAGAATGCGCGTGCTTCTCATCGAAGACGACAGCGCGACGGCGCAGAGCGTCGAGCTGATGCTGAAGTCGGAGAGCTTCAACGTCTACACCACCGACCTCGGCGAGGAGGGCGTCGATCTCGGCAAGCTCTACGACTACGACATCATCCTGCTCGACCTGAACCTGCCCGACATGTCCGGCTACGAGGTGCTGCGCTCGCTCCGCGTCGCCAAGGTCAAGACGCCGATCCTGATTCTCTCGGGCCTCGCCGGCACCGACGACAAGGTGCGCGGCCTCGGCTTCGGCGCCGACGACTACCTCACCAAGCCGTTCCACAAGGACGAGCTGGTGGCGCGCATCCACGCCATCGTCCGCCGCTCCAAGGGCCACGCCCAGTCGGTCATCACGACGGGCGACCTCATCGTCAACCTCGACACCAAGACGGTCGAGGTCGGCGGCAACCGGGTGCATCTGACCGGCAAGGAATACCAGATGCTGGAGCTGCTCTCGCTCCGGAAGGGCACGACGCTCACCAAGGAGATGTTCCTGAACCATCTCTACGGCGGCATGGACGAGCCCGAGCTCAAGATCATTGACGTCTTCATCTGCAAGCTGCGCAAGAAGCTGGCCTCGGCGACCGGCGGCAAGAATTTCATCGAGACGGTGTGGGGCCGCGGCTACGTGCTGCGCGAGCCCCCCGAGGACGACGTCCGCGCCAGCGCGTAGGCCTCTCGCCGTCATTGCGAGGAGCCGAAGGCGACGAAGCAATCCAGGGGCCGCAAGCACCACGCCTGCGGCCCCTGGATTGCTTCGCTCCGCTCGCAATGACGGCGGGGTATTTCGCGCGACCTGCGATCCTCCCCCGTGAAACGGGGGAGGTGGCGAGCGTAGCGAGCCGGAGGGGGCCACTCCACCAGTCCGCTCTGCGCGACCCCTCCACCATGCTTCGCATGGTCCCCCTTCCCCGCTGCGCGGGGGAGGATTCGCGGGCTTCGTAGGGTGGGCAAGCGCAGCTTGCCCACGTGCCCGTGAAATCGTGGGCATCGCGGTGCGATGCCCCCCTACGCGCTGAAATACCGCGCCAGCACCGCTTCGTAGATCCGCGTCAGCGCCTCCAGCTCGGCGAGGGACACGCGCTCGTCGACCTGATGCATCGTGGTGCCGACGAGGCCGAGCTCGACGACCGGGCAGACATCCTTGATGAAGCGGGCGTCGGAGGTGCCGCCGCCGGTCGAGAGCGCCGGCCGCCGGCCCGTCACGGCGGCCACCGCCTCGCTCAGGAGGTCGACGAACGGCCCCGGCGCGGTGATGAACGAGGCCGAGGCGCCCGGCAGGAAATCCAGCGTGTAGCGGGCCCCGCCGGCGCCGGCGGCGAGGCGGCGCTCGATCAGCGCCTTCAGGCTCTCGATGGTGTGGGCGTCGTTGAAGCGCACGTTGAAGCGCGCCGTCGCCGTCGCGGGGATGACGTTGGTCGCCGGGTTGCCGACGTCGACCGAGACGATCTCCAGGTTCGAGCGCTCGAAATGGGCGGTGCCTTGGTCGAGCGGCTCCAGCAGCGCGGCCAGCATCGGCAGGAGCCGCGGGATCGGATTGTCGGCGCGGTCGGGATAGGCCACGTGGCCCTGGCGGCCATGGACGGCGAGAATCGCGTTCAGCGAGCCGCGGCGGCCGATCTTCAGCGTGTCGCCGAGCGTCGCGGTCGCGGTCGGCTCGCCGAGGACGCAGTGGTCGAAGCGGGCGCCCCGCTCGCGGGCGAAGGCGAGCAGCTTGGCGGTGCCGTTGATCGCCGGCCCTTCCTCGTCGCCGGTCAGGAGGAAGGCGATCCGCCCCGCGCTCGCGGGATGGCGGTCGCGATGGCGCAGCGCCGCCGCGATCATGGCGGCGACGGCGCCCTTCATGTCCACCGCGCCGCGGCCATAGAGCACGCCGTCGCGGGTTTCGCCGGCGAACGGATCCGCGCTCCACGCCGCCTCGTCGCCCGGCGGGACCACGTCGACATGGCCGGCGAAGGCGAGCGTCGGCCCGTCGTTCCCGGCCGTGGCGTAGAGGTTGGCGACGTCGGGCGTGCCGGGCGCCGAGAAGGTCGGCCGATGCACCGTGAAGCCGGCGGCCGCGAGGACCGAGCCCAGCAGCCCCGTCGCGCCGGCGTCGGCGGGCGTGACGCTGCGGCAGGCGATCAGGGCCTGGGCCAGCGCGGCCGGGTCGCGGCCGTCGGGAAGCGCGGTCATGGCCGCGGATATAGCCCGATTCCGGCGACGCCGCCTGCCCTTCCCTTTCCGGTCAGGTCAAGTCGTGCCCGACATTTCTGCGCTGCCGCCGGCAACCGTTCCCGCGAAGCCGGAGTTGGCCGGGATGCCGTCGCGCGCCACGCGCCGGCCCCACACCGAAGCGAGAGCATGTCATGACCAAGACGACCATCGCCGTTCTCGGCGCGGCTGCCCTGACCTTTGCGAGCGGCGCCGCCCTCGCGCAGAGCGCCGCGATTTCCGGGCAGGACTACCAGACCCTGCAGAGCTGCCAGGCGATGCAGCCCGACGTGATGGAGAAGGACACGGCCTGCATGGCCCTGAAAGCCGCCCATCCGGGCCTCCTCAGCGGACGCAGCGCGGCCGACACCGCCCAGCCCAACGGCACCAGCGCCAACCCCTCGGTCGGCCCCGGCAGGGCGGGAGCCGGCGCGGGAGCTGGCACGGGAACTGGCGCCGGGACAGGGGCGGGTGCGGGTGGCGGCGGGGCCGGCGCTGGCGCCGGTGCTGGCCGCTGAGGTCCGCCGAGTCCTGCACGAATTCCGGTTTCCGCGGCTGCGGTCGCGGGAACCGTGCCTGGGCGTCGCCGGCTCGGCTCGGCGCCCCGCCGCGCTAGACTTCCACCTCCAGCCCGTCATAGGCCGGCTCGATGCCGGGCGGCAGGCTGCGGCGCAGCGTGGCGTAGTCCATCTCGCTGGTGAGGTCGGTCAGGATCGCGCGCTTCGGCTTGAGCCGCGCGATCCAGCCGAGCGTCTCGTCGAGCGAGAAATGCGAGGGATGCGGCCGCGGCCGGAGCGCATCGACGATCCAGACGTCGAGCCCCTCGAGGAAGGGGACGCTGCCCGCGGGAATGTCGTTCACGTCGGGCGAATAGGCGATGCCGTCGACCCGGAAGCCGAACGCCATGATGTTGCCGTGGACCAGATCGAACGCCTGCGCGGCGATCGGGCCGCCGGGGCCGTCGATCGTGATCGTGTCGCCGTGGGCGGCGCGATGGTCGGTCAGGATGGCGGGATAGTCGCTGCCGGGCGGGGTGGCGAAGGCGTAGCCGAAGCTCTGGTGCAGCTTCGCGCTGGTCACGGCGTCCGACCACACGTCGACCCGCCGGCGGGCGTTGAGCGCGAAGGCCCGGAGGTCGTCGATGCCATGGGTGTGGTCGGCGTGCTCGTGGGTGTAGAGCACGCCGTCGATGCGCTCGGTGCCGGCGTCGAGAAGCTGGGCCCGCATGTCCGGCCCGGTGTCGACGAGGACGGTAGTGGTGCCGCCGGGGCCGCGGCGGCTGAGCAGGAGCGACGAGCGGCGGCGCCGGTTCTTCGGCTCGTTGGGGTCGCAGCCGCCCCAGCCGCCGGCGAGCCGCGGCACGCCCGAGGACGAGCCGCAGCCGAGGATGCGGGCGACCAGGCTCATGCGGCGGGCAGGCCGAGCGCCGGCCTCGGCACCTTGCGGAACAGCCGGGCGAAGTTCGCGGTGGTGCGCCGGTGCGTCTCCTCGACCGACCAGCCGCGGACCGTCGCCAGCACCTTCGCGGTCTCGGCGACGTAGGACGGCTCGTTGACCTTCCCGCGATGCGGCACCGGGGCGAGGAACGGCGCATCGGTTTCGACCAGGAGCCGGTCCGCGGGCAGCTCGGCGGCGAGGGCGCGGAGCTCGTCGGACTTCTTGAACGTCAGGATGCCGGAGAACGAGACGTAGCAGCCGAGCGCGACGCCGCGCCGCGCCAGCTCGGCGCCGGACGAGAAGCAGTGGAGCAACGCCGGGAAGGGGCCTTTCGCGGTCTCGTCCTCGAGAATGCGGATCATGTCGTCGTCGGCGTCGCGGGCGTGGATCACGACCGGCAGGCCGGTTTCGCGGGCCGCGGCGATGTGGGCGCGGAAGCCTGCCGCCTGCGCGGCGGGCACGCCGTCGTAATGGTAGTCGAGCCCGCATTCGCCGAGCGCGACGATCTTCGGATGCGCGGCGAGACGGATCAGCTCCGCGGCGCCGACGGCCTCCTCGCCGGCATTGTGGGGATGGGTCCCGACCGAGCCGAAGACGTCCTCGTTCTCCTCGACGATCGCGCGGATGCGGTCGAACTCGGCGACGCGGGTCGAGATCGTCACCATCAGCCCGACGCCGGCCCCGCGGGCACGGCCGAGCACGGCGGCGCGATCACCCGCGAGCTCGGGAAAGTCGAGATGGCAGTGGCTGTCGACCAACGTCATGGCAGGCGCCGCCTTTCCCCGTCATGGCCGGGCTTGTCCCGGCCATCCACGACTTCCTTCACGCGGCGGCGGTTCAAACTCGGGGATGCCCGGCCCAAGGCCGGGCCTGACGGCGGCTCCCGGGTCACGACGCCGCTCCCGCTGCCGCCGCCTCCGGCTCGACATAGCGCGGGAAGACCGGGCGCGGCGCCGGCAGCGCCGTGCCGGCAGCGAGGCGGCCGGCCGCGCCCAGTGCGGCGAAGCCGCGGCGGCCGGCGGGCACGGCCAGGAGGTCGAGCAGCGCCGCGGCGCTCTCCGGCATTGCCGGCTGCACCAGGATCGCGACCTGGCGCACCACCTCGAGCGTGACCCACAGCACCGTCGCCATCCGCGCGGGGTCGGTCTTGCGCAGTACCCAGGGTTCGGCGGCGGCGAAATAGCGGTTGGCCTCGCCGACCACGCGCCAGACGGCGCCGAGCCATTGGTGCAGCGCGAACTCCGCCATCGCGGCCTCGGCCTCGGCGAGGAGGCCGTCGGCCAGCGCCAGCAGCGCCTCGTCCTCGGCGGTCAGCGTGCCCGCCGCCGGCACGGCGCCGCCGCAGTTCCGCGCCACCATCGTCAGCGAGCGCTGGGCGAGGTTGCCGAGGTCGTTGGCGAGGTCGGCGTTCATGCGCTGGACGATGGCCTCGTGGCCGTAGCTGCCGTCCTGGCCGAACGGCACCTCGCGCAGGAGGAAATAGCGCACCGGGTCGATGCCGTAGGCATCGGCCAGCGCGAACGGGTCGACCACGTTGCCGACCGATTTCGACATCTTCTCCCCGCGGTTGAACAGGAAGCCGTGGGCGAAGATCTTCCGCGGCACCGCGAGCCCCGCCGACATCAGGAAGGCCGGCCAGTAGACCGCGTGGAAGCGCACGATGTCCTTGCCGATGATGTGGACGTCGGCCGGCCACGCTCGCGCCAGCAGATCCGGGTTCGTATCGGGATAGCCGATGCCCGTGAGGTAGTTGGTCAGGGCGTCGACCCACACGTACATCACGTGCTTCGGCGCGCCCGGCACCGGCACGCCCCAGTCGAAGGTGGTTCGGCTGATCGAGAGGTCGGCGAGGCCGCCCTCGACGAAGCGGACGACTTCGTTCCGCTTGGCTTCGGGCCGAATGAAGGCGGGGTCGTCGGCGTAGAGCTTCAGCAGCCGGTCCTGGTAGGCCGAGAGGCGGAAGAAATAGCTCTCCTCGCGCACCCATTCGACCGGCGTTCCGGTCGGCGCGCGGCGGGTGCCGTCGGCGTCGACGGTGGTCTCGTCTTCGCCGTAATAGGCTTCGTCCCGAACCGAGTACCAGCCCTCGTAGGTGCCGAGATAAATGTCGCCGTTCGCCTCCATCGCGCGCCAGATCGCCTGCGAGGCGGCGTAGTGCCCGGGCTCGGTGGTGCGGATGAAGCGGTCGAACGAGATGCCGTAGCGCCCGTCCATCTCGCGGAAGCGGGCGGCATTGCGGTCGGCGAGGGCGCGGGCGGTGGTGCCCTCGCGCTCGGCGGTCTGCACCATCTTCTGGCCGTGCTCGTCGGTCCCGGTCAGGAAGAACACCTCGCGGCCGCCGAGGCGCATGAAGCGCGCGATGGCGTCGGTCGCGATCGCCTCGTAGAGGTGGCCGATATGCGGCTGCCCGTTGGGATAGGCGATGGCGGTCGTGATGTAATAGAGGCGGTCGGGCATGCGGGGCTCGGTGGCGGCTCAGGGCATGATCCCGAAAAGCGTGCGGCGGTTTTCGGGAAGGATCATGCCCAAGAAATGAGCTGAAGCCGGATGACGACTCGCGGAGACGTCATCGCGTTTCAGCCGCGCGCCGCCCGAGCCAGATCGTCGACCAGCGCGAGGACGAGCGGGCGTCGGTCGAGGTTGTAGGTCTCGGCCTCGCGGGCCGCGCGGGCGGTCTTCTCCCACAGCTCCGCCCATCTCGCAAGGCGCGGCTCGCCGGCGGCGATAGCGGCGCCGGCGCGGGCATGGAGCCAGTCCAGCACCTGCTCGCTCATCTGGGCGAAGCGGCGCTCGCCGTCGCGGCCGGCCACCCGCTCGGCCAGCGCGAACGCCGCGACGCGGTCGACCGCGGGGAGGGCGCCGAGCAGCCGCCCGACCTCGGCGCGGAGCGCGAGCGCCTCGGGCGCGAGCAGCGCCGCCGCCTGGCGCACCGAGCCGTCGGAAGCGGCCGCGGCCTCCTCCAAGACCGCCTCGTCGGCACCTTCTCCGAGGCCGGTTTCGGCCAAAATGGCCCGAACCTCGGTCGGATCGAGCGGCTGCAGCGCGAGCAGGCGGCAGCGCGAGCGGATCGTCGGCAGGAGGCTCTGCGGCGCCGCCGTCAGCAGCAGGATCAGCGAGCGCGGCGGCGGCTCCTCCAGCACCTTCAGGATGGCGTTGGCGGCCTGCGGGTTGAAGTCGTCGGCGGTGTCGGCGATCGCGACGCGCCAGCCGCCGGCCCCCGCGGTCGCGCCGAAGAACGACACCGCGCGGCGCGCCTCGTCGACGCGAATGTCGGCGAAGAAGGTCTTGCGGTTGGGGTTCCAGGCCCGGCGCAGCACCAGGAGATCGGGGTGGGACAGCCGGGCGACCTGGCGCGCCGCCGGATGGTCGGGATCGACCGCGAGGTCATGGGCCGCTGCGACGTCGGCCGCCGCCGGATCGGGATGGGCGAGGACGAAGCGGGCGAGCCGATAGGCGAGGGTCGCGCGGCCGGCGCCGGCGGGGCCGGCGACGATCCAGGCATGGGGCATGCGCCCGCTGCGATAGGCGTCGAGCAGCGCGGCCTCGGCTTCGGCATGGCCGTGCAGCGCCGCGGTCTCGCGCGGATGGGGCGCGCCGTCGAGCCGGTCCGCCTCCGGGGTGTCGTCCGTGCTCACGGGGCCGCCGCCTCCTGCGGCAGGAGCCGCGCTTCGACCGCCTTCCAGATCGAGGCCGCCACCTCGGGCGCGGCCCGGTCGGCGTCGATCACGACGATGCGGCCGGGCGCGCTCTCGGCGATGTCGAGGAAGGCGTGGCGGAGGCCGCGGTGGTAGTCCAGCGTCTCGTCCTCGAAGCGGTCGCCGGCGCCGCTCCGCCGCCTGGCGCGGGCGAGGCCGCGCTCGGCCGGCATGTCGAGGAGCAGGGTGAGGTCGGGCCAGGTGCCCTCGACCACCGCGTCCTCCATCGCTCGTAGCAGCCGCGGATCGAGATTGCCCAGCGCCCCCTGATAGGCCCGGGTCGAGTCGGCGAAGCGGTCGCAGACCACCCATTCGCCGCGGGCGAGCGCCGGGCGGATGGTCGCGCGGAGATGATCGGCCCGCGCCGCCGAGAACAGCACCGCCTCGGCGAAGGCGCCATAGGGCCGCGCCTGCCCCGACAGGATGACCTCGCGGATCGCCTCCGCCAGCGCCGAGCCGCCCGGCTCGCGGGTCTCGACGACGGCGAAGCCGCGGGCGCGCAGCGCCTCGGCCAGCATCGCCGCCTGGGTCGACTTGCCGGTGCCCTCGCCCCCCTCGAAGCTGATGAAGCGGCCGCGTGCGGGCTTGGTCATGACGCTTTGGCCCGTGGCGCCGCTGCGCAAAACGACGAAGGCCGTAACCCCTCACCGGGATCGCCCGCTGGCGCGGGTAACTCGACCTCTCCCGCCAGGAGAGGTGAAGAGGTGCCGACGATCCGGCGAGGGGGCGGGGCGCCGCCAGTCATAGCGGCAGCCGCCCGATCACCGCCTGGACCGCCGCGAGGCCGAGCTCGTAGGTGGCATCGAAGGCGCGGTCCCACAGCTCGCCGCGCGCGACGCCGTCCGCGGCGACGAGCGGGGTGTCGACCTCGAGCAGGCCGTCGCGCCACACCTTCAGCGTCGCCAGCTCGGCGCCCTTCTCGAACGGCGCCCGCACCGGCCCGCGATAGGTGACGTGGGCGATGAGATGGGCGTCCTCGCCCTTCGGCACCGGCACCACGACGTCCTGCGGCGCGACCAGCGGCACCGAGCGCGCCTCGCCGCCGAACACCCGGGCCGTCGCGATGGTCTCGCCGGCCGTGAACAGCCGGCGCTGGCCGAAGCCGTTGAAGCCGCGGTCGAGCAGCTCGGCGGCGGCGTCGCCGCGCTTGGCGAGGTCGGCCAGGCCGGCGGCGACCGCGATCAGGCGGCGGCCGTCGCGTGCCGCCGAGGCGACGATGATGCCGCCGAACGCGGCGTCGGCGCCGGCGAGGAGGCCGTCCGCGCCGGCATAGGCCTGGTCGCCGCCCCGCGGCGTCAGGAGCGGGTTGCGGTTGCGCTGGTCGATCCGGTTCCAGTCGAGGCTGGGCTCGGCGAAGACCTTGTAGAGGTCGGGGAAGCGGGTCGCGAGGTCGCGGGCGAGGACGGCGAGGTCGCGGGCCGTGGTTTCCTGGCCGCGTTCGGGCAGCCCGGTGGCGTTGACGAAGCGGGTGTGGCCGAGGCCGAGCGCCTTGGCGCGCGCGTTCATCAGCGTGACGAAGGCGGGTTCCGAGCCGGCGATGCCCTCGGCGAGGGCGATCGCGGCGTCGTTGCCGACCACGACCGCGATGCCGCGCAGGAGGTCGCGCACCGCGACGCTCGATTTCACCGCGGCGAACATGGCGCTGACATGGGCCGGCCCGCCGCCGGTCCGCCACGCATGGAGCGAGATCGGGAACTCGGCGTCGAGCGAGAGCTTGCCGTCGGCGATGCGCTGGAAGGCGACGTCGAGCGTCATCAGCTTGGCGAGGCTCGCCGGCGGGAAGGGCGCATCGGGGGCGCGGGCGACGAGGAGCATCCCGCTCGCCGCATCCATCAGGACGACGCTCTTCGCCTGGGACTCCGCGCTCGGCTTGCCGGCCGCGAGGGCGGCGGGTCCCGCCAGGACCACCGCGAACGCGAAGCAGAGACGGAAGAGTACGCGCACGGCCGTGATCGGAATGACGCCCCTTGCGTCATTCTAACGCGATCGGGCGGGGCGGGAAACGCGCGAGACGCGTCAGTACAGCGGCGCCAGCGCCGAGGCCTGCTCGGGAACGTCGCGGACGAGCGACGGCCGGAGCGGGATCGGCTCGCGATAGCCGGAGCCGGCGAAGCCGGCATGGACGCGCCGCGCGGCGGTCACGGGCGAGCCGAGCTCGACCGGCGTCTGCGCCGCCGCGGTCACCGGGCCGCGAACGTGGGCGGGGCGTTGCCAGGTCGGCTCGATCCCCGGCGCATAGGCGAAGCGGCGCGGCTGGGGCATCGGCGGGTGGCCCTCGGCGACCAACTGGCCGATCGGGTCGCTGGCCGACGGCGGCATCAGGTCGTTGCGGGCGAGGCGCAGCGGCGCGCGGGCCGCCGGAGCGGGCGCCGGTGCCGCGACGGCGATCCGCTCGGGCGGAGCCGGCAGCGGCACGACGGCGGGCACGGGCTCAGGCCGCTCGGCCTCCTCCGCCCGCGACAGCGGGGCCGGCACCAGGGCCGCGAGCAGCGCCGGCGCGCCGTTCCGCCGCGGCGGCGGCGGGAACGAGGCGGCGAGCGCGACGTCCGGCCGGGCCGGGCGGCCGTTGACCTCGTAGGTCGCGAGCAGCTTGCGATCGTCCGAGCCCGCGAGGTTGGCCGGCCCGACATAGGTGATGCGGACCGGCGCGGTGCCGTTGCGGCGGAAGCCCAGCACCTCGGCGGTCATCTTCGACACGTCGATCAGCCGGCCGCCGTGGAACGGGCCGCGGTCGTTGACCCGCACGATGACCGAGCGGCCGTTGTCGAGGTCGGTGACGCGGACGTAGCTCGGCAGCGGCAGCGTGGGATGGGCCGCCGACAACGCGGCGCCGTCGAAGATCTCGTGGTTCGAGGTGTAGCGCCCGCGGAAGGCGCTGCCGTACCAGGACGCGGTGCCGACGGCGGTGTAGCCGTGGGGATTGCTCATCGGCCGGTAGACCCGCCCGGAGACGACATACGGCTTACCGGTCATGGTGCGGCCGCCGCCCTTCGGCACCGGCTGGCCATCCGGAATGACCTTGGGACTCGCCGGCACGCCAAGATCCGCGCTCATCCGCGACGAGGAGCAGTTGGCGAGGACGAGGCAGCCGGCGGCGACGACGACGCAGCGACCGATGGGGCGGCTCAGCAGGAAATCTGCGACGGCCCGGGCGCGCGCCAGCTTCGCTTCGGCCATCCTCAGTCCCCCCGAACCTGGGACGGTCGCGCCGCCCTGTCCACCCCGATCACGAACGGCCCTCTCCGCGCCCGAGCGCGGTCCGTCCATCCGGGCATGGAAACGGGGAGATCGTGTCAAAACTGCGGCGAATTCGTGGGGCGGACCGGGCCGGGCCGCGCCTCCCACAGACACGTGACCCGAACCGCTGGGTTTCGCCGACGCCGCACTCATCCGCTCAAAGTCGCCGCCCAGACTTTACGATCCGGTAAAGATCCGGCGCCGGCCTGCGAACGCGGGTGTTCCCGGGTTCGCCGCTTGAGACCGCAGGTCGGGCGGGCCCGGCCTGCGAACGCGGGTGTTCCCGGGTTCGCCGCTTGAGACCGCAGGTCGGGCGGGCCCGACCTGCGACCGCGGGTGTTCCCGGGTTCGCCGCTTGAGACCGCAGGTCGGGCGGGCCGACCTGCGGCGGCGGCATGGCAGCCACCGGGCACGCGCCGGATGACCCGGCTGCCGGCCCGCGCTAGATAGATAGGCTTCCTAGCGATTCCGCGTCCGTGCCCAGCAATCCCCTCCTGATCCCGCTGATCGTCGCCTGCGCGCTGTTCATGGAGAACCTCGATTCGACGGTTCTCTCGACCTCGCTGCCCGCGATCGCGGTCGACATCGGCGTCAACCCGGTCGCGCTCAAGCTGGCGCTGACCTCCTACCTCCTCAGCCTCGCGATCTTCGTGCCGGCATCGGGATGGGTGGCCGACCGCTTCGGCGCCCGGCTGGTGTTCCGCGCCGCCATCGCGGTGTTCGTGTTCGGCTCGATCATGTGCGGGCTGTCGTCGACGCTCGGCGGCTTCGTCGCCGCGCGCACCGTCCAGGGCATCGGCGGCGCCATGATGGTGCCGGTCGGCCGGCTGGTCGTGCTGCGCTCGATCGAGAAGCGCGACCTCGTCGCCGCCATGGCCTGGGTCACCATCCCGGCGCTGATCGGCCCGATGATCGGCCCGCCGGTCGGCGGCTTCATCACGACCTATCTGCACTGGCGCTGGATCTTCTGGATCAACGTGCCGATCGGCGCGCTCGGCCTCGTGCTGGCGACGCTGTTCGTGCCCGACATCCGCGGCGAGGAGCAGCGCCGGTTCGATTTTCTCGGCTTCGTCCTCTCCGGCATCGGCCTCGCCGGGGTGGTGTCGGGCTCGACGCTGCTCGGCCTCGCCTTCCTGCCGTGGTGGACCGGCCTTGCCGTCATCGGCTTCGGCGGCCTCGTCCTCGCGGCCTATTGGATGCACTACCGCCGCGCCAAGGCCCCGATCCTCGATCTCGGCCTGTTCCGCACCCCGACGTTCAGGGTCGGCGTCACCGGCGGCTTCCTGTTCCGCATGGGCATGGGGGCGAGCCCGTTCCTCCTGCCGCTCCTGCTCCAGGTCATCTTCGGCATGAGCCCGCTGGAATCGGGCCTTACCACCTTCGTCGGCTCGGCCGGTGCGCTCCTGATGAAGTTCGCCGCGCCGCCTTTGATCCGCGCCTTCGGCTTCCGCACCTGCCTTGCCGCCGCGGCCGTCATCGGGGCTTCGTTCTCGGCCTCGACCGCGCTCTTCACGATCGCGACGCCGCGCATGGTGATGATGGCGGTGCTGTTCGTCGGCGGCTTCTTCCGCTCGATGCTGTTCACCGCGATGAATGCGGTGGTCTATTCCGACATCGAGCAGATCGAGATGAGCCGCGCCACCAGCCTCTCCAGCGTGGCACAGCAGGTGGCGCTGTCGATGGGCGTCAGCTTCGGGGCGCTGACGCTCGAAGTGTCGATGGCGATGCGGGGCACCGGCGTCCTGGCGCGGAGCGACTTCGTCGCCGCCTTCCTCGTGGTCGGCGTGCTCTGCATCAGCGCGGTGCCGTTCTTCCTCCGCCTTCGCCCCGATGCCGGCAGCGCCGTCTCGGGCCACCGCCGCTATGCGGTTTCCGAAGCGGCGCGGAACCCGGTCGCGAGCACGTAGAGCTCCGAGGACTCCGCCCGGCTCGACGGCGGCTTGACGTGGCGCACGGTGCGGAAATCGCGCTTCAGCGCCGCCAGCAATTCGCCCTCCGTGCCGCCCTGCAGCACCTTGGCCAGGAAGGCGCCGCCCGGCGCCAGCACCTCGCTCGCGAACGCCGCGGCGGCCTCGACCAGGCCGAGGGTGCGGAGGTGGTCGGTCTTCTTGTGGCCGGTGGTGTTGGCGGCCATGTCCGACAGCACGAGGTCGGCCGGCCCGCCGAGGAGGGCGGTGATCGCCCCCGGCGCCTCCGGCGCGAGAAAGTCCATCCGGACGAACGTGACGCCGGGGATCGGCGCCATCTCCAGGAGGTCGAGCGCGACCACTTGGCCCTCGCCGCCGGCGGCGCCGGTCCGCTGGGCGGCGACCTGGCTCCAGCCGCCGGGCGCGGCGCCGAGGTCGATCACCTTCTGCCCGGCCTTCAGCAGGTGGAAGCGGGCGTCGATGTCGAGCAGCTTGTAGGCCGCGCGCGAGCGAAACCCCTCGGCCTTGGCGCGGGCGACATAGGGATCGTTGAGCTGCCGCTCGAGCCAGCGCTGCTGCGCGGCGGTGCGGCCGCGGGTGGTGCGGAGCCGGGTCGGCGTCGCGCGGCCGGCGGGGGGACGCGCCATCAGCGCCGGCCGCCGCCCCGGCCGCGTTGCCACGACCGCGGGCGGCGGCGCCAGGCGCCGTCGGCCCGCATCATCTCGATCAGCAGGCCTTCGCGGAGGCCGCGGTCGGCGACCCGGAGCCGCCGGCAGCCGAAGCGGCTGCGGATCGCCTCCAGGATGGCGCAGCCGGCGAGCACGAGGTCGGCGCGGTCGTGGCCGATGCAGGGGCTCGCCACCCGCTCGTCGTAGGACATCGCGCAGAGCCGCCGCGTCACCGCCGCGATGTCGCCGTCGCTCATCCAGATGCCGTCGACGCGGCGGCGGTCGTAGCGCGGCAGGTCGAGATGGACGCCGGCCATCGTCGTCACGGTGCCGGAGGTGCCGAGCATGTGCAGGCGAGCCGCCTCCCGCGCCAGCGCCTCGCCCTCGGGGAAGGCGCCGAGGAGGCCGTCGACCTCCTCGACCATGGCGTCGAAGATTTCGGGCGTGACGTGGACGCCGCCGTGGCGCTCCGCCAGCGTCACCACGCCGACCGGGAGCGAGATCCAGGCGCGGATGCGGGGTTCGGCGTCGAAGCGGCGCTCGGGCCGCTCCATCCACACCAGCTCCGAGGAGCCGCCGCCGATGTCGAACAGGACGACGCCCGCGGCGTCGGGGTCGACCAGGGGGGCGCAGCCGAGCGCGGCGAGGCGGGCCTCGGTGGCGCGGTCGACGATCTCGAGGTCGAGCCCGGTCGTGTCCCGGACGCGGCTGCAGAAGTCGCGCCCGTTCGCCGCGCTGCGGCAGGCCTCGGTCGCGATCAGGCGCGAGCGCGCGACCCCCCGCGTCGCCATCTTGGCGCGGCAGACCTCCAGCGCCTCGACCGCGCGGGCCATGGCGTCCTCGGCGAGGCGGCCGCTCGTGCCGAGGCCCTCGCCGAGCCGCACGATGCGGGAGAAGGCGTCGATCACGCGAAAGCCGTCGGCGGTCGGGCGGGCGACCAGGAGGCGGCAGTTGTTGGTGCCGAGGTCGAGCGCGGCGTAGCACGGGATCGCCGCCGCGCGGGGCATGGCAGGCCGTGCCGCCGGCAGCGCCGGCGTCGGGTCTGCCGTGACGGGCGGCGGCAGGTCGTCCACCGGGGGGCATCCTCCCGGCGGCGCGCGCCGGACGCTGCCGCCCGGGCGGAGGGCGGCCGAACGCAAAGTCTACCCGCGCCCCCGCCCGGCAGGCAAACCCGGCGGCGATCTTGGCTTTGCCGGCCCCCGCGGGCTAGCATCCGGCCGTGACGATTCCCGACGACCGGGCCGGCGACCTCACGCCGCTCTACGACCAGCTCGCGCATTTGCTGCGCCGCGGCAAGCAGCGCATGGACGCCCTGATCGAGCAGCGCCCGGCCGGCCTCGCTTTGACCTCGCCGCAGATCGCGCTGCTCAGCGCCGCCCAGCTCCGCCCCGGCATGGAGCAGGCCGAGCTCGCCGCCGCGATCGCCTGCGACCCGGCGACGGCGGGCGGGATGGTCAAGCGGCTGGAGAAGCTCGGGCTCATCGCCCGCCACGCCAGCCCGCGCTCGCGCCGCGGCCGCGCGATCTACATCACCCAGAGCGGCGAGGCCTGGATCGACGGCGCCCGCGCCCATCTCGACGCCGCCCACGCCGCCATGCTGGCGCCGCTCGACGCCGAGGAGCGCCGGACCCTGCTCGGCCTCCTCAGCAAGATGCTCGGCCTCGGCAACAGCTATTTCCGCCCGTAGCGCCGGCGGGTGGGCATCGGCGTCACCGGTGCCCACGACGTGGGCATGCTCGGTACGCCCACCCTACGAAGAAGCCGTCGCCGTCGCTGCCTGGATCGCCTGCCAGATCGTCTGCGGCGTCGCCGGCGGGTCGAGGTGGACGATGCCGAGCGGGCTCAGCGCATCGACCACCGCGTTCATCACCGCCGAGACGGCGCAGGCGGTGCCGACCTCGCCCACGCCCTTGACCCGGAGCGCGTTGGCGTCGGTCGGCACGATATTCTCCTGCAGCGCGATCGGGCAGATGTCGCCGGCGCGCGGCATCGCGTAGTCCATGAACGAGCCGGTCAGGAGCTGGCCGCTGTCGGGATCGTAGCGGATGCCCTCCATCAGGATCTGGCCGATCGCCTGCACCGTGCCGCCGATCACCTGGCCCTCGACCTGGTTCGGGTTGATCATCACCCCGACGTCGCTGACGGCGACATAGCCGACCATGCTCACCGTGCCGGTCTCGGGGTCGACCTCGACCTCGCAGACGTGGCAGCCGTTCGGATAGTTGCTGTGGTTGGTCTGGAAGCGGCCGCGCTCGGTCAGGCCGGGTTCCATCCCCGCCGGCAGGCGCGCCCGGTCGTGCGCCGCCGCCGCGACCGCAGCGAAGCGGATGCGGCGGTCGGTGCCGGCCACGGCGAAGGCGCCGTTCTCGAAGACGACGTCGGTCTCGGCCGTCTCCAGGAGGTCGGCGGCGATGGTCTTGGCCTTGGCGATGACGGCGTCGGCCGCCATCAACGCGGCCGTGCCGGTGAACTGCGAGACCTTCGAGCCGCCGGTGCCGCCGCCTTCGGGCAGGAAGTCGGTGTCGCCCTCGAGCACCGTGACCTGGTCGGCGGCGATGCCGAGGCGCTCGCAGACCACCTGGGTCACCATGGTGCGGTGGCCCTGGCCCTGGTCGGTCGAGCCGATGGCGACGGTGACGCGGGCATCGCGATCGACCGCGACCTCGACGAGATCGAAGCCGGGCGGTGCGGCGCCCTCGACATTGTTGCCGATGCCGATGCCGCGCAGGCGCCCGCGCGCCCTGGCCGCGGCGCGCCGCGCCTCGAAGCCCTCATAGTCGGCGGCTTTCAGCGCGTCCTCGAAATTCTTGCCGAAGTCGCCGCAGTCATAGGTCACGTTCAGCGGCACCTTGAACGGCATCGCCTCGGGCGGAATGATGTTGCGGCGGCGGATCTCGGCCTTGTCCATGCCGATCTCCTGCGCCGCGACGTCGACCAGCCGCTCGATGATGTAGCTCGCGTCCGGCCGGCCGGAGCCGCGATAGGGCACCGTGGTGTTGGTGTTGGTGAAGACCGCCCGCACGTCGACCGTCGCCGCCGGGGTGCGGTAGACCCCGCAGATGCCCGACAGGCTGAGGATGATCGGGAAGGTCGAGAGCGGCGACAGGCGCGAGCCGAGATTGTTGACGGTCTCGACCTTGACCCCGAGGAAGTGCCCGTCCTTGTCGAGCGCCAGCGCGGCGTCGATCACCTTGTCGCGGGCGTGGGGGTCGCTGAGGAAGGCCTCGCTGCGCTCGGCGATCCACTTCACCGGCCGGCCGAGCCGGCGCGCCGCCCACAGCGTCGCGATGCCCTCGAGCGAGTCGCCGCCCTTCATGCCGAAGCTGCCGCCGACGTCGCCGGCGACGACGCGGAAGGACTCCTCCGGCTGGTTGAAGATGGTCTTGGCGTAGGTCTGGCGCGCGCCGTAGGTGCTCTGCGTGGCGGTGTGGACGAGGTGGAAGCCGCTGTCCCTGTCGTAGGAGGCGACCATGCCGCGCGTCTCCATCGGCGCATGGGTGACGCGGTTGATGCGGATGCGCTGGCGGACGATGCGGTCCGCCTTGGCGAAGGCTTCCTCGACCGCCGCGGCGTCGCC
>DASZVN010000057.1:0-91532 GCA_035547055.1 Hyphomicrobiales bacterium | reverse complement strand
GCCGTAAACGTCGCCCCGCCCGTCTCCGCCAATACCTTCGTAATCGCCGCCGTCAACGACGTCTTGCCATGATCAACATGGCCAATCGTCCCAATGTTGCAGTGCGGCTTCGTCCGCGAAAACTTCTCTTTAGCCATGGCGGATCCTCGTCAGACGGTCTGGGTGGCGGCAGCTCGGGCCGGAGCGGCAGGACAAACTGGAGCGGGTGAAGGGAATCGAACCCTCGTCATCAGCTTGGAAGGCTGTTGCTCTACCATTGAGCTACACCCGCAGACGCCGGGAAACCTGGTGGAGGGGGTTGGATTCGAACCAACGTAGGCGAAGCCAACGGATTTACAGTCCGTCCCCTTTAACCACTCGGGCACCCCTCCGGACCGGTTTCGACCCCGGCATCGAGGCGGATCAAACGCAAAACCCCCTGCCATCGGCAGGGGTTTTCGTGCGGGGTCTTTAGGGGCAGCGTTGCGAGCCTGTCAACCCGCGCGGACCTTGCGGCGGAGCCGATTGCCAGCCGCGGGCCGGCGTGACAGAAGCCGCCCATGACAGCGCCCCGCTCCGGCCGTGACCGACGCGGCGGTCCGCACGCCCCGCGGCCGCCGGCATCGCTCGACCGCGCCGTGCTCTATGGCTTCCACAGCGTCGCCGAGGCGCTGAAGAATCCGAAACGGGTGCCGCGGCGCCTGCTCGCGACCGAGAACGCCCTGGCGCGACTCCGGGAGGCCGGAATCGTGCCTGCGATCTCGCCGGAAATCGTGCGGCCCGACGCGCTCGACCGGCTGCTCACGCCCGACGCCGTCCACCAGGGCCTCTATCTCGAAGCGGAGCCCCTGCCCGCGCTTGAGATCGAGGATCTGCCCGACCACGGCCTCGTGCTGGTGCTCGACCAGATCACCGACCCGCACAATGTCGGGGCCATCGTCCGCACCGCCGCGGCCTTTGCCGCGGACGCCATCGTCACCACCCAGCGACATAGCCCGGCGGCGACCGGCGTGCTCGCCAAGGCGGCCTCGGGCGGGCTCGAGCACGTGCCGCTCGTCACGGTCCGCAACCTCGGCGCCGCGATCCTCGATCTCCGCGACCACGGCTATCGCTGCGTCGGTCTCGATTCCGAGGCGGAAATGGACCTTGCCGCGGCGCCGCTGGCACGACCGCTGGCGCTCGTGCTCGGCGCCGAAGGCAAAGGCCTCCGCCAGAAGACGCGCTCGCTGTGCGATACGGTTGCCGCGATCGGCCTGCCCGGCGCGGTGAAGAGCCTCAACGTCTCGAACGCCGCAGCGATCGCGCTGGCGCTCGCGGCGCTCGCCGACGGCCGGCCTTAGCACCCTCAGATCGCGGCGGCGAATTCCGAACCGAAGGCGTTGCGCACGAACGCGCGTTCCGGCCCCAGCCGGGCCTCCAGCCGGTCCCGAAGCGACCCGGACACGGTCTTGGAACCCGTCGCGTGGATGCGCTGGTCGAGCCCGGAATAGCCGTGGGGCTTCACCCCCAGGAACAGCTCCACCTCGCGCAGCACGCCGAGCGGATTGGCCGCGACCCGGCCGTACGGCAGGAACAGCAGGTCGCCAGGCGCGAAAGCCGCGCGCCACAGCGGCACGTGCTCCGAATAGGCGCTGTGCGCCCATACCATCGGCTCGGCGGCGAATTCTTCCCATTTCGCATCGTCGGGCGCGGCGACGCCGCGGTGCTCGGCGATCATGCGCAGATGCGACAGCGCCCGCTCCACCGGATCGCGGATGATGTAGATGACTTTTACCGCTGCGAGCAGCGAGCGGAGATAGGCGATCCCGGCGGCGCCGATCGCACAGTAGGCTGGGGTCACGTCTCCGCGGAGCCGGCCAGCCGCTTCCGGGCGATCGAAGGCGCGGCGGTACCAGGCCTCGGTAAAGGGCTCCTCGGTCGCGAGGCGGCTGACATAGCCGACATAGTCGAGGTCGATCTCGCCGCCGGCATTGACGTGGCGCCGAAGCACGGCACGGGCATGGTCCCCCAGGTGCCGATGGGTCCAGCGGCGATCGTCCTCGATGAACAGGTGGTTGAAATACTGCAGCTCCTTGATCGGCGGCAGCCACAGCTCGGGATGAGTGGCGAGATGGACATGGAGCCAGGTCGTCGCCGCCTTCTGGGCGCCGATGCACAGAAAATCGGGCAGCATGCGAAATTCCCCGGCGCGCGCCCCAAAGCCGAAGACGGCGCGGATCACGCGCCGCTCTGATAGCGCGAAGGGCGAATCGGACGCAAAGGCCATCCGTGCCGGCGGCGCGGCGGCTCCCGCCGCGCCCGTCAGGGATGATTGGGCAGGAGCTCGTACGGCGTGACGCCGGGCTGGGCGCGGCCGACCGGCACCTGGGAATGGACCCTGGGCAGAGGCTGGGTCGCCGTGGAGCGCGGCTGCGGATAGAGCGTCTGCGGCGGCGGGTTCAGGCCGTAGGGCAGCGTCTCCAGGTCCGGCTCGAGAATCGTCGGCTGCGAGGGATGCTTCCGCGCCAGAGCCGGAGCCGCCGCAGCCATTGCCGCCGTCAGTACGGCGGCGGCAAGAATGCGGGACGCGAGGGTCGTTTTCATCGGGCCACGTCCTCGGTGCCGCCAAGCGGCGACACCATTGCGATTATGGGCGCACCACCGAGCGCCCGCCAGGGGCCTACGCCCAGTTGCCCCCGCCGGAATCGTCGTCGTTGCCGAAATCGTCGTCCCCGAAATCGTCGCTGCCGCCGTCCTGGTAGCCGGCATCCTGATAGCCGGCATCCTGGTACTCGGCGTCCGCCCCCCCGAAGTCGGCGGAGCCGGGATCGGAGGAGGCATCGGTGACGCCGGGCGTGCCGTATTCGTTGATGACGGTCTCGTTGACGACCGGCTGGCCGCCGAAGCCGCCAAACCCGCCGCCGAAGCCGCCGTGGCCGCCCATCAGGCCGCGAATACCCTCGAACAGGAGCGCGCCGCCGGCGACCCCCGCCGCGGTCGTCATGGCGCTGCGGAGGAAGCCGCCGCCGGCCGGGGCGGCCGGGGCCGCGCCCCACGGCCCTTGCGGAGCCGGCTGGTATTGCGGGGGCGTTGCATAGCCGGGCTGCTGCGGCGGGGCGTAGCCCGGCTGCGGCGGCGCCGGGTGGGGCGGCGCGGCCTGCGGCGCCCCGCCGCCGAACAGCCCGCTCAGGAACCCGCCGCCCTGGGCCGGCTGGGCGCGCTGCGCCTCGGCGGCCTTGGCGGCTTCCTCGAGCTGGCGCACCCGCTCGGCATATTGCTTCAGCGCCTGCTCCTGCACGTAGAGCGCCTGCGCCATGGCGTAGGGCGCGTAAGGCTGCTGGGCGACGCGCTGCGAAATGTGCTGCTCGGCTTCCGGGTCGCGCGGCTGGCCTTCGACCTGCTTGAGGCGGTCGAAGATGCCGTCGATCACCTCGCGCTCCTGGGGATTCATGGCTCGTCTCCTGGTCCGCCGCCGGCGAACGGGCGGGCGGCATCGGATCTGGATATAGGATTGAGGCGAAATGCCGTCACCCAGCACCGCTGCAAATCGGGGAAATCGCCATGGCCGAGGGGCTGCCGCAATACGAGATCTACGCCATCCGCTACGCCACCCGGGCGGCGACGCGGGCCGAGAACTTCATCGGCGCCGATCCTCACGACGACGGCCCCATGCCGCTCGACTACTATGTCTGGGCGATCCGCGGGGCGCGCGAGACCTATCTGCTCGACCTCGGCTTCACCGCCGAGACGGCGGCCCAGAGAAAGCGCGCGTTCCTGCGCTGCCCGATCGACGCGCTCAAGCTGATCGACGTCGATCCGGCCGCTATCTCGACCGTCATCGTCAGCCACATGCACTACGACCATGTCGGCAATTTCCATAAGCTGCCGCACGCGACCTTCCATCTTCAGGAAGCCGAGATGCACTACGCGGTCGGCCGCCACATGCGCTATCCGTTCCTGAACCATCCCTTCAATATCGACGACGTCGTGGGCCTAGTGCGGCTGAATTACGCGGCACGGGTGCGCTTTCACCGCGGCGACGGCGAGATCGCGCCGGGCATCACCGTCCACCATGCGGGCGGGCATTCGGTCGGCCTCCAGTTCGTCCGCGTCCATACCCGCCGCGGCTGGGTCGTGCTGGCATCCGACACCACCCATTTCTACGCCAACATGGACGAGGGCCGGCCGTTCCCGACCATCGTTTCGACCGCCGAGCAGCTCGAGGCGTTCGAGAAGCTCGTGGCGGCAGCGCCGAGCCGCGACCACATCGTGCCCGGCCACGATCCGCTGGTGATGCAGTACTATCCCGCCGCCTCGAACGCGCTCGCGGGCATCGTCGCCCGGCTCGATGCGACGCCGAGCATCTGAAGGGGGAAGCGATGGAAGATCTCGCCGGAAAGGTCGCGGTCGTCACCGGCGCCGCCTCGGGAATCGGCCTCGGCTGTGCCCGCACCTTCGCCCGCGCCGGCATGGCGGTCGCCCTGCTCGACGTTCGGGGCGACGCGCTCGCTCAGGCTACGGCCGAGGTCGAGGCGCTCGGCGTGCCTACCCTCGGCATCGAGACCGACGTGTCACGCAAGGACTCGGTCGAAGCCGCGGCGGCACGGATCGATCGCGAATTCGGCAAGGTCCACGTCGTCATGAACAACGCCGGCGTGGTGCTGCGCGGCATCCCGATGGACGAAGTGACCGACGACGCCTGGAATTGGGTGCTCGGCGTGAACCTGTTCGGCGCGATCCACGGCGTGCAGGCCTTCGTGCCGCGCATCCGCGCCCACGGCGAAGGCGGCCATGTCGTCAACACCGCCTCGATGGCGGGGCTGTTCGTCAGCCACCGCGAGACGGGCGTCTACGCCGCCTCCAAATTCGCCGTGGTCGCGTTTTCGGAAGCGCTGGCCTACGACCTCCGGAACACCGGCATCGGCGTCTCCATCCTCGCACCGGCGGCGGTCGCGACCGCCATCTACGCCAACTCGGCCGTCGCGCGCGGCGCGCGCTGGGGCGACAATCCCTATGCCGAGACGCCGGACGAGATCGCCGCCGGCCTGACGCCCGACGAGGTCGGACGGCGCGTCCTTGCCGCCATCCGCGACGGCCGCCGCTACATCATCACCCACCCCGAGACGCGCTCTTGGATCGAGGGGCGCCACGCAGCGCTCATGGCCGACTACGACCGGGGCGAGGCCGACGCCGCGGCGGGATGACGTCGGCTCGTCAGGCGCCGCCGCCGGCGGTCCCGAGCCACGCCTGGCCGCAGGCCTTGGCGAGTTCGCGGACGCGCAGGATGTAGCTCTGCCGCTCGGTCACCGAGATCACGCCGCGGGCGTCGAGCAGGTTGAAGAGGTGGCTCGCCTTGATGCACTGGTCATAGGCCGGCAGCGCCATCGTCTGGTGCTCTCCGTCGCTGCCGGCCTCGAGCAGGTGGCGGCACTCCGCCTCGGCGTCGGCGAAATGGCGGAACAGCATGTCGGTCGAGGCGTGCTCGAAATTCATCCGGGAGTATTCCTGCTCGGCCTGCAGGAACACGTCGCCGTACGAGACCCGCCCGGTGCCGTCCTCGCCGTTGAAGCTGAGGTCGTAGACGTTCTCGACGCCCTGGACATACATCGCCAGGCGCTCCAGCCCGTAGGTCAGCTCGCCCGAGACCGGCGCGCATTCGATCCCGGCGACCTGCTGGAAATAGGTGAACTGGCTGACCTCCATGCCGTCGCACCAGCACTCCCAGCCGAGACCCCAGGCCCCGAGGGTCGGGCTCTCCCAATCGTCCTCGACGAAGCGGACGTCGTGGACGGCGGCGTCGAGGCCGATCGCGGCGAGGCTCGCGAGATAGAGATCCTGGAGGTTCGGCGGATTCGGCTTCAGGATCACCTGGAACTGGTAGTAGTGCTGGAGACGGTTGGGGTTCTCGCCGTAGCGGCCGTCCTTGGGGCGGCGCGACGGCTGGACATAGGCCGCCTTCCAAGGCTTCGGCCCGAGGGCGCGCAGCATCGTCGCTGGATGGAAGGTGCCGGCCCCGACCTCCATGTCGTAGGGCTGGAGGATGACGCAGCCCTGCTCCGCCCAGAAGCGCTGCAGCGTCAGGATCAGGCCTTGGAACGAACGGGTCGGGCTCAGCGAATCGGCGGCTAGCATGGGCTCTCGGGGGTCTGGCGGCGGCGGAAGCTAGCGAAATCCCGGCCCGCCGTCATGCCCCGTTCAGCCGGGCCGCCACTCGCCGGTCTTGGGGTCCTGGCGGAGGGTCGGCATGTCCGTCCGGACAGGTGCCCGGGCCGCGGCGTCCGCACGCGCCAGCTCGGCATTGACCCTGCGCCATTCGCGCTGCATCCACCGCGCGCCCAAGGTGACCGCGGCCGCCGCGACCGCCAGCGCAACCATCGGAGGCATCGCCAAACCCTCCTTTTCCGCTGGTGGAATGACCGCCAATCGTGGCGGCACCGCGGCAGCCGGTCAGGCGGCCGCAAGGAGCGGGAGAGGCTCCGCGTCGCGATGGATGGCCTCCGCCATTGCCGTCAACCGGCCGTCCGCGCCGTTCAGCACGAGCGGCGGCAGGACCCGAAGAGGGGCGCGGCTGCCGCGCCAGCCCCCGATCAGGAGGCGGACCGCCGGTTCCCCTTCGCGGCCGTGGACGAAACGCAGGGCGAGGCCGCCGAAGCGGCTCTCGAAGGAGGCAAGCGCCGCCGCGACGCCGTCGGCGCGGCAGATCATGGTGAAGCTGCCGCCCGGGCGCAGCAGCCGCGCCGCCGTCCGCGCCCAGGCGTCGAGCGTATCGGCCTCGGCCACGCGTGCCCGCGCGGTCCGCGGGTCGGGCGGCCGCCGGCCGGTCGGCGGGTTGAAGGGCGGGTTCGCGAGAACATGATCGGCGGGCGCGAAGCCGGCCGCAGCCTCGGGGCGGAGTGTCGCCGCATCGCCGATCAACGCCATGACATCGGCCCCCGCTCGATTGAGGTCGACATTCTCGACGGCGAGCCCGGCCAGCGCCGGGTCGATCTCGACCAGGAGCACGCGGGCGCCGGCACGGGCGTGGAGGGCGAGACCGGCGGTGCCGACGCCGGCACCGAGATCGATCGCCCGCTCGCCGGCGACGGCCGGCACGCTCGCGGCGAGAAGGATCGCATCGCTGCCGGCACGGTGGCCGCGGCGCGGCTGGCGTACCGCCACGCGCCCGCCAAGCAGCCGGTCCTCGGTGAGGTCGCGAGGCGCGTCCGCCGCTGCCGAGCGCTCAGGCACGGTCCCCGAGCTCGTGGCCGAGGCCCTCCTCGGCGAGGAGCCGCTTGGCGCGGGCGAGCTGGCCCTCGTCGACCAGGACGCGGCGCGGCAGGGCGCCGACCGAGCCCTCCAGCGCGCTCATGTGTCCGTCGAGCACGAGATGGCCGATGTTCGCCTGGCGCAGCAGCGTCTCGACGAAGGAGATCAGCACGATATCGTTGCTGCGCAGCAGTTCCTTCATGGCCTCACGGCTCTCCCGCACTGTGCCGACTGTCCCACAGATAGCGCACCTCGTCATCGCTGCGGCACGCGGCGCTTGTCTCGCCCCGACGCTGCCGCATATGGTCCCGCGGCACTTGGGGCCGGCCGGAACCGGGAGAGCAGATCCGTGGGTGTGGTCGTAGCGCTGGACGAGCCGCGTCCCGAGGGACAGCAGGGCATCGAAGCTCTCGTCGGGCTGGTCGCCGCCGACATGGAGCGGGTCAACGCGCTGATCCTGTCGCGCACCTCCTCCGAGGTCGAGATGGTGCCGCAGATTGCCCAGCACCTGATCTCCTCGGGCGGCAAGCGGCTGCGCCCGATGCTGACGCTCGCTGCGGCTCGCCTCGCCGGCTATCGCGGCGACGGTCATCTGCGGCTCTCCGCCGCGGTCGAGTTCATGCACACGGCAACGCTGCTCCACGACGACGTGGTCGACGAGAGCGACATGCGCCGCGGCAAGCGTGCCGCCCGCGTGCTGTGGGGCAACGAAGCGAGCGTGCTCGTCGGCGACTTCCTGCTCGGCCAGGCCTTCAAGATGATGGTCGAGGTCGGCTCCCTGCCCTGCCTCGACATCCTCTCGGCGGCCGCCGCGGTGATCGCCGAGGGCGAGGTGATGCAGCTCGCCGCCGCCAAGAACACCGCGACCACCGAGGACGAGTATCTCGCGGTGGTCCGCGCCAAGACCGCGGCTCTCTTCGCCGCCGCCTGCGAGGTCGGCACGGCGGTGGCCCGCAGCCCCAAGGCCGAGCAGGCCGCCTGCCGCTCCTACGGCGCCAATCTCGGCATCGCCTTCCAGCTCGTCGACGACGCGCTCGACTATGGCGGCCAGGGCGCCCTCCTCGGCAAGAACACCGGCGACGATTTTCGCGAGGGCAAGATCACGCTGCCGGTGGTGCTGGCGTTCCGCCGCGGCAACGAGGCCGAGCGTGACTTCTGGCGGCGCACGCTGGAGCGCGGCGAGATCGGCGACGGCGACCTCGAGCAGGCGATCCAGCTCCTCCAGCGCCACGGCGCACTCGAGGCGACGCTGACCCGCGCCCGCCACTACGGCGCGATGGCCCAGGACGCGCTGGCGCTGTTTCCCGACGGGCCGGTGAAGCAGGCGCTCCACGACGTGGTCGAGTTCGTCGCCGATCGCCGGCACTGACAACCGCCCGCTATTGCGAGCGAAGCCAAGCGATCCAGGGGCCGCGAATGCAGCGCCTGATGCCCATGGGTTGCTTCGTCGGCTTCGCCTCCTCGCAATGACGGCGAGGCCTTACCTTTTCTCGCTCTCCCCCGGGTCGACCGCCATGATCAGGAGGGTCGTGGCCGGACGGTTGGTGCGGTTGGTCAGGCGGCGCGCCTCGCCGGGCGCGAAGCGGACCGAGTCCCACTGGCCGAGCACCGCCTCCTCGGTGCCGTTGTCGAGCACCACCTCGCCGTCGAGCACGACATAGACCTTCTCGCAGGGCGACGGCACGAGCTCGGTGTGGCCGCCGGGCAGGAAGTGGGAGGTGCCGAGCCACATCCGGGACGACGGCCCGGCCTCCTGTCCCTGCAGGCGCAGCATCCGCATGTCGAAATGGCCCGGCGCGTCATAGCGCGGCGCCGCCGCAAATCGCGTGACGTGCATCGTCTTTCCCCTACCCGTTCGGAATCAGGATGACGCGCCCGCGGCCGCCGGCGAGCGCCTCGGCATAGGCGGCGGCGGCCTCCGCGAACGGATGGACGCCGCCCGCGGCCGGAAAGGCGACGAGCCGGCCCGCCTCGAAATCCGGCGCGAGCCGTTCCAGCAGCCGCGCCGAGGCCGCGGCGTCGAGGCCGAGCGAGTCGACGCCGAAATAGGCATGGCTGCCATGGTAGAAATCGAAAATCCGCAGCGGCACCACCGGCGCGAGGCTCGCCAGGATGATCTGGCGGCCGAAGCTCGCGAGCGCCTCCTGCGCCGCGTCGAAATAGGGGCTTCCGACCGCGTTCATCACGATGTCGGCGCCATGGCCTGCCGTCAGCGCCCTCACCGCCTGGGCGACCCGCTCCGGCGCGCTGCCGTCGACGAAGTCGACCGGAGCGCTGGCGTGGCCGGCGTAGCCGCCGCCGCGCCCGACGCCGATCACCTTGGCGCCGCGGGCGGTCGCGATCTGCGCCGCCGCCTGGCCGACCTTGCCGTTGACGCCGAGCACCAGGACGAAATCGCCAGGGCGCGGCATGCCGGCGCGCTCGAAGCCAAGCAGCGCGGTGACGAACGGCACGCCGGCGCCGCCGGCCTCGCGCATCGGCACCGCTGCCGGCTTCAGCGCCACGGCATTGGCCGGCAGCACGAGATGAGTGGCGTGGCTGCCGTCGCGGGTGATGCCGAGGTCGCCGCCCGTGCCCCAGACGGCCCGGCCCATGAGCGCCGCCGGGCCGTCGACGACGATCCCGGCAAAATCGCGTCCCGGCGTGCGCGGCCAGACTGCCTGCGGCATCGTGCCGAGCGCGGCCTTGGCGTCGCTCTGGTTGACGCCGGCGGCGTGGACCTCGACCACGACCTCGTCGTCGCGACTGCAGGCGAAGCGGCGCGGCTCCAGCGCCGGCCGGAACGCTGCGATCGACGCCGCCCTCTCCGAGAGGCGGAGCGCCCTGCCCTCGAACACCGCTTCAGGCCGAGCGGCGGACATCGCCACCACGCGCGGGCAGGCCGAAGAGGGCGCGGGCCTCGGCCGGGGTCGCGATCGAGACGCCGAGCGCCTCGACGATGCGCCGCGCCTTCTCGACCATCGCCGCGTTGGAAGGCGCCAGCACGCCGCGCTCGATCTGGACCGCGTCCTCCAGGCCGACGCGGGCATGGCCGCCGGCGAGCACCGACTGCGCCACCATCGGAAAGGCCGCCCGCCCGGTGCCGAATGCGGTGAAGGCCGCGCCGGCAGGAAGCTGGCTCCGCGCGTAGAGCACGGTCTCCGGCGAAGGCTGGAAGCCGAAGCGGACGCCCATCACGACCGAGCACAGCAAAGGCGGACGGAGCGAGCCGTCCTTCAGCATGTCCTTCCACATCGCGATGTCGCCGGAGTCGAACAGCTCGATCTCCGGCAGGACCCCCGCGGCGTTGATGACCGCCGCCATGCGCCGCACGTTCTTCGGCGTGTTGATCACGACCTCCTGTCCGGAATTCATGGTGTCGAGGTCGAGCGTCGCGATGTCCGGCTTCAGGATCGGGATGTGGGCGACGCGATCCTCGGGCCGCATCAGCGTGGTGCCGGGCGCAGCGATCTTGGGGTCGTCGTCGGAGGGCACGAAGCGGCCGCCCGGCCCGGTGGTGACGTTCAAGATGAGATCGGAATTGACGGCGCGGATGCGCTCCAGCGTGGCCCGGTAATGCGCGATGTCCATCGACGGGCGCCCGGTCGCCGGGTCGCGGACGTGGATGTGGGCGACGGCGGCGCCGGCCTTGGCGGCATCGAGCGCGGCGCCGGCGATCTCGTCCGGCGTGACGGGCAGGCCGGGATGCTGGTCGGTGGTGGTGAGGTTGCCGGTCACCGCGCAGGTGATCACGACCTTGTCGAGCATCGGCCTTGCCTCCCCGCCGGCAGGGCTGCAATGGATGCCGCGGGCCGCTGCCCTGTCAAGGCGGCGCCGGCGGGGGGACGCTCAGGATGAAGGCGGTTCGCATCCATGCCCATGGCGGGCCCGAGGTGATGCGCCTGGACGAGGTGGAGCTGCCGCCGCCGGGTCCTGGCGAGGCGCGCGTCCGTCACACCGCGATCGGCGTCAATTTCTCGGACGTGAACGTCCGCCGCGGCGGCTTCTATCCGGTGGCCCCGCCCAAGCTGCCGCTGATCCTCGGCAACGAGGCCGCGGGCGTGGTCGAGGCGGTCGCCCCGGGCGTGGTCGACGTCCGGCCTGGCGACCGCGTCGCCTATGCCGGGATGCACGGCGGCTTCTACGAGC
The DNA here is from genome assembly GCA_035547055.1 of Hyphomicrobiales bacterium. Taxonomy (GTDB): domain Bacteria; phylum Pseudomonadota; class Alphaproteobacteria; order Rhizobiales; family Methylopilaceae; genus DASZVN01. Next base: position 80,201 of record DASZVN010000057.1, on the reverse strand, counting down.
ACACCGGCGCCTATGCCGAGGCGCGCAACGTGCCGGTCGACCGGCTGGTGGTGCTGCCGGACGGCGTGACGGAGCAGCAGGCGGCAGCGCTGATGGTCAAGGGCCTGACCGCGGCAATGATCGTCCGCCGCGTGTTCACGCCGAAGCCGGACGACATCATCCTGGTCCACGCCGCCGCGAGCGGGGTCGGCACCCTGCTCTGCCAATGGGCGAGCCACCTCGGCGCCCGCGTGATCGGTACCGTTGGCAACGCCGGGAAAGCCGCGATCGCCGAGGCCAACGGCTGCGACGAGACCATCCTCTACCGCGAGGTGGATTTCGTCGCCGCCGCCAAGGCGCTGACCGGCGGCGAGGGTGTCTCCGCCGTGTTCGACGGGGTCGGCAAGGACACGTTCGTCCGTTCGCTCGACTGCATCCGCCCGTTCGGCATGGCGGTGAACTACGGCAACGCCTCGGGCCACGTACCGCCGCTCGATCTGATCCTCCTCGCCGCCAAGGGCTCGCTCTCGGTGTGCCGGCCCGGCCTCCACTTCATCGCCGGCGACACCCCGAGCCTCCGGGCCGCTGCCGCCGACCTCTTCGCCCTCGTGGCTCAGGGCGTGCTCAAAGTGGCGGTGAGCCGGACCTATCCTCTCGCCCAGGCGGCGCGGGCCCACGAGGACGTGGAGGGCGGCCGCACGACGGCTTCGCTCCTCTTGGTGCCGTAAAGAGAAAAGGTCGGGACGCGCTAATCGGAAAGACCCATCACGAAGGCGAGCGCCGCGTTGAGGCGGGAAAGATCGTTCTCATCGAGGTGTCCAATCGCTCGATCGATGCGCTCGCGACGTACGGTAACGGGCTTGTCGACCATGATCTGCGATCGAACGTTCAGCCCATTGCGCGCGCTCGGTTCGATCGTAACGCGAAAATCGTCCGCCAGAACAATCGAAGAGGTCATTTGGCAGACGATGATCGACGCATGAGCGTCCGGCAGCGCGTCGGTCTGGACGATTACCGCAGGCCGCGGTTTCCCGTAGTCGCCAGACGCGGCGACCGTCACAACGTCGCCCCGCTTCATTCGTCGGCGACGTTCCGCGTGTCGAACTCCGACACCACCTCGATCCAACGCAGGGCTTCCTCCTCGTCATTCGGATCGAGGCGCGCAACCGCCGCAGCCACCCGCTCGCGGACCGCACGCGAGCGAGCGTCCGGCACCACCAGCCGCAATTCGCGCAGCCCCCGGGTATGGCGCCGTTGACGCAACGCCTTCATTCTCTCGGCTGGAGCAGCCATCGTCGCGATTTCCGACATTCGGACGCCGGGACTGTAACGCGTTACGATTAGGCAGGCAACGTGATCCGCCTCATCGCCGCTCCAGCCGCGACAGCAGGTACTGCCAGGCGCGGTCGGCGCCGATGCGGGTGCGGGTCTCCGCCATGCCGATGTCGATCTCGCCCGGCGTAAGGTAGCTGACCTCTCCGAGCTGCATCGCCTGCATCTGGAGCTGGGCGTTGACCTGGAGGTAGAGCGCCGAGAGCACCGAATCCTGAATCGACTCGCCGGTGACGACGGAACCGTGGCCGCGCATCAGGAGGGCGACGTTGCCGGCGAGCGTCGTCGTGAGGTCGCGGCCGATTTCCATGCTCGTGACGAGGAGGTTGGTGTCGCCGAAGCGGTCGCGGATGTCCCACACCGGCACCTCGCGGCCGATCCGCGCGCCGATGTGGAAGATCGGCCGGATCGGCGTGTTGACGACCCCGAACGGGATCAGCGCGTAGGAATGGTTGTGGACGACGGAGTTCACCTCGGGCCGCGCCTCGTAGACCGCGCCGTGGATGAAGCGCTCGAGATAGGGCGTGCGCCCGCGCGGATCGAGCGCGGTGCCGTCGAGCATGAATTCCATGATGTCGGCCGGCGCGACGATCGCGGGGCTTCGCGAGCACGACATGAAGAAGCGGTCGGGCCGGGACGGATGGCGCACGCTGACGTGGCCATAGGCATCGACAATGCCCTCGCGGGCCAGCACGTGGTTGGCGTCGACCAGCGTCGCCTGGGCTTCCTCGACCGTCATGCCTGCATCTCCTCCATCGCGCGCGAGCGGCGCGGCGGGACGCTACGCCACGCCGCCGGGGTGACGAAAGAGCCGCCGGCGCCGAGCTGGCTTGTGTTTGCAAGGCGGGAGGGACTGGGCGGTGGTACAGCTGGGTGGACTCGAACCACCGGCCTCCTGATCCACAGTCAGGCGCTCTAACCAACTGAGCTACAGCTGCATGAACCGCGCCTCCCTTTAGGAGAAAAGGCCGGGGCGGGCAAGGTCGCGGCGGGCGGCGGCATCATGCTCGGCCCGCGGACGCGGCAGCCACCCCGCCGGCTAAAACCGCTTCCCACCTTTCGCGATGATGGGCTAAGAGGGCGCCCACCGGAGGGGTGGCCGAGCGGCTGAAGGCGCACGCTTGGAAAGCGTGTATACGGGCAACCGTATCGTGGGTTCGAATCCCACCCTCTCCGCCACTGGCCGCCGATTGCCGTCTAATGACGCGATATTGCCGCCTGTCCGTCGTATCGACATAATCTCGCCCGAGAAATCGATGCGAAGGTCTACACGACACAGTTCACCGCGACATTGACGGGCGGCGACCGCGTCATCAATACGCCGCCGTTCATCCTTGACGCCGTTGGCGATGCGCGCTTCTGGCGCATTTCCAACGATGTGACCCTTACAGGGAGCCTTGGCGGCATGAGCGGGTCTGTCAGTTATGGCGAAAGCGTCGGCCGGGTCGAGCCGCCGGGTAGCCTGCGCGCCTTCCTTCCGCTGACGGATAAGCCGTCGCTGCAGGGGCAGGCCGACATCGGGAGCTTCGGCGCTGGTTCCGATCTCACATGGTCGGTGCTGGCGACCGTCAATTATGTCTTCAGCGATCGCCTTTCCGCTTCCGCGGGCTACAAGGTCCTCGACGTCGACTACGATCACAGCGGCCACGTCTACGACACGCGTCTCAGTGGCCCGGTTCTCGGCATGACCTATCGGTTCTGATCGGCAAAGGTTTCGCGCAGCCTTTATGGATTGGTGTTCGACATGTCTCGATTCACACGCATTCTCGTCGCCTTGACCGCTGCTACGGCGCTGCTGACCGCCGAGGCCCAGGCCTGTACACGGGTCGTCTATCACGGGCCGGACGGACGCAATCTCACTGGCCGCAACATGGACTTCAAGGATCCGATGGTCAGCAACTTCTGGGTCTTTCCCCGCGGGATGAAGCGCAATGGAGCCGCCGGTCCGCGTTCGGTGGAATGGACGTCGAAATACGGCAGCCTGGCCGTCTCCGGCTATGATATCTCGACGGTAGACGGCATGAACGAAGCCGGCCTCAACGCCAGCCTGCTATGGCTCAACGCCACAAAGTTCCCGGAGGACGACGGGACGACGCCGCGCATGTCGCTCTCGATCTGGGCGCAATTCTACCTCGATCAGTTCGCAACGGTCTCGAAGGCGGTTGAATATACGCGCGCCCATCCTGTGCAGGTCGTGAGCGGCGAGGTGCCCGGCCGTCCCGGCAGTCTCGCGCCGCTGCATCTGACGCTCTCCGACGCGACCGGCGACAGTGCTGTTCTTGAGTGGATCGACGGAAAGCTGAGCATCCATCATGACCGTGCCTATCAGGTGGTGACGAACGACCCGCCCTATGACATGCAGCTCGCCAACCAGAGATACTGGAGCGCGGTCGACTCCCTCAACTTCCTGCCCGGCAGCAGCCGCTCCGAAGACCGTTTCGTGCGCGCCGGCTTCTACATCAACGCGGTGACCCAGAGCGACGACCCCCGGATTGCCGCCGCCGCAGTATTCAGCGTGATCCGCAACGCTTCGGCACCCTATGGCGTGAGCCTTCCCGGTGCGCCGAACCTGTCCACGACGCGTTGGCGCGTAGTGGCGGATCAGAAGAGCATGATTTTCTATGGAGAATCGGCAACGTCACCCAACGTTTTCTGGGTGGATATGAAGAAGCTCGACTTCTCCGAAGGTGCGCATGTCCGCAAACTGGATCTCGGGGTGGACATGAACCGCATCCTTGCCGGCGAGGCATCGAACCGATTCGTCCCTGCAAAGCCGTTCGACTTCATGGAAGCAGAATGAAGGCTGCTTTGCCAACCGACTGGAAAGCTGTCTGACCGCTTTCCACCAGTTGTATTGTAGCCCTCGCCCATACCGCAATTTTAGTGCGGCTAATGGCGTAGACGTCGTTCTCCTTTTCATCGCTCTCGGCCCGGCACCGCGTCGGAACGCCCTCCGCGTTGCCGCTCCGCTTGCAGAACGGAGGGCGCGCGCCAATCTCATCCGGCAGCCCACGCCACGCGAGGAGAAGCGCCATGGCCCCTGCCCGCCTCGAGGATTTGCCGGCTGTCGAGGCCGAGCTGACCTATCTGGCGCCGATGGCCGGAACGCCGCGCACCTACACCTACGATCCGCCGCCCGCGGGCGAGCCGCGCTCCAACCTCGTCGACGACCGGCGGCGGGTCGCGATCCACGACGGCCGTCCCGAGGCGGCGGCCTTCGGACTCGACAAGGAGGGCTTCGCCCTGGTCGGGCAGCCGAGCGCGGTCCGGGATTTCTACGACGACGAGGAGATCCGCCGGGTCTACTATCCCGAGGCCGCGGAATTCCTGCGCGCTGCGACCGGCGCCGATCGCGTCTTCATCTACGACCACACGGTGCGGCGGCGGGTGCCCGGCGCGGCGGATCGCGACAATGGCCTCCGTCAGCCGGCGACGCGCGTCCATGTCGATCAGACCGTGAAGTCCGGCCCGCAGCGGGTGCGGGATTTCTTTCCCGACGAGGCCGAGGCGCTGCTGCGCGGGCGGGTGCAGATCGTCAACCTGTGGCGGCCGATCCGCGGCCCGGTGCGGGACACTCCGCTGGCGGTCTGCGATGCCCGCTCGGTCGCGCCGGACGATCTCGTCGCGCAGGAGCTGGTCTATCCCGACCGTACCGGCGAGATCTATTCGGTGACCTACCGGCCCTCGCACGCCTGGGTCTATTTCCCGGACATGCGAACCGACGAGGCGCTGCTGCTGAAGTGCTACGACTCGGCTGCGGACGGCCGCGCCCGCTTCGCGCCGCACACGGCCTTCGCCGACCCGACGACGCCGGCCGACGCCCCTCCCCGCGAGAGCATCGAGATCAGGACGCTGGTCTTCCATCACGCCTGAGCCCGTCACCCGCGCCGTGAAGCACCGCATCCTCGGGCGCACCGGCCTCGCCGTCTCGGAAATCGGCTTCGGCTGCGGCACCACGGCAGGGCTGATGATCCATGCCGCGCCTGCCGTGCGGCGCATGGCGGTGGAGCGGGCGCTGGCGCTCGGCATCGACTATTTCGACACCGCGCCGATCTATGGCGACGGGCTTTCGGAAGTGCACCTTGGCGAGGCGCTCCGCGACATCGGCGCGAAGCCGGTGGTCGCGACCAAGGTTGCGCTGTTCGCCGCCGATCTCGCCGACATCCGGGGAGCCGTGACCCGCTCGGTCGAGGCGAGCCTGAAGCGCCTCGGCATGCCGCGGATCGACGTGATCCAGCTCCACAACCGCATTGGCCACGTCCGCGCGGCGACGGCGCCGTTCGGCTCCGGCGCCCTGCTGGCGGTCGACGACGTGCTCGGCCCGGTGGCCGGGGCGTTTGCGGCGCTTCGCCGGCGCGGCCTGGCAGGCTTCTTCGGCTGCTCGACCTATGGCGGCGACCCCGCCGCGGTCGCGGCCGTAGTCGACAGCGGCGCCTTCGACGTCGCCACGGTGAACTACAGCATGCTCAACCCCAGCGCCTGGGAACCGTCGGTCGCCGGCCTGCGTGACTATGGGCAGATCGGCGCCCGGGCGGCCGCCGCCGGCCTCGGCACGGTCGGCCTGCGCGTCCTGGAGGGCGGCATTCTCGCGGCGCCGGACGGACGGCCGCCCAGCGGGGCCGACAGCGACCCCGACTTCGTGCAGCTCATGGCGAAGGCGCATCGCTTCGCCGACCGGTGTCGTGCCGTGGGGCTCGATCCAGGCGAGGCGGCGATCCGCTTCGCCCTCGGCAACCCGGCGGTCTCGACGGTCCTGCTCGGGGTCTCCAACGTCGGCCAGATCGAAGACGCGGCCCGCTTCGCCGCGAACGGTCCGCTCGACCCGGCAGTCCTCGCAAGTCTCGGCTTCGAGCGATAGCCCGCACGCTCCGCCTATCTCGGCGGCAGGCCGAACTTGGTGCGGGCGGCCGCGATGGCCATGCGGTCGAGCTGCATTGCCGGATGGGTGCCGATCACCGCGAGATTGCGGAAGACGCGCCCGAGCGGCTGGCCCTCCTTGGCAGTGCTCGACGTGCCGGCGGTCCGGAACAGAGTCTCGACCGCCTCGAACGCCATCCGCGTGCAGCTATGCTCGATCAGGGTGATGCGCTGGTCGCGCTCGTCGTCGAAGGAATGCCCGCCTTCGGCGGCCTCGCGGGCAAACGCCATGTATTCCTCGCCGGCGCCGACCAGCGCGGCCTCGGCGGTCGCGACCAGCGCCAGCGCGCGGCCGTAGGTGTGCTGGATGTCGGCTTCCTTCGCCCGTTCGTGGAAGGGCGGGAAGAAGGTCTTCTTCGTCGTCACGACCTCCTCGTAAAGGTCGAGCGCGCCCCGCGCGGCGCCGACGGCGACGGAGGCGGCCTCGCCGATCAGGAACGGCGCGACTCGGCCGCCATACATCGGGTTGTCGTAGGAGCGCGGGCCCCGCACCGGCTCCGAGCCGCGGCCGGCAGCGACGGCCGCGAGGGTGCGATGGGCCGGAACGAACACGTCCCTCGCCGCGACGGTCTTCGAGCCGGTGCCCTGCATCCCCATCACGCGCCAGTCGTCGACGATCTCGAACTGGTCGCGGTCGAGAATCATCTGGATCACCTTGTCGGTGGGCTTGCCGTCCTCGCCCACGACCAGCGAACCACCGAGATAATGGGTCGCGTGATCGATGCCCGAAGCGGAAGCCCAGCCGCCGGTGATGCGGTAGCCGCCCTCGACCGGAACCGCCTTGCCGGGCGGGTTGAACGAGGCCGGGCAGCGGAATTCGCCATCCTTGCCGTAGACCTCGCGCTGGCCCTCCTCGGGGAAGCTCGCGACCAGGAGCGGATGGCCCGCGGTGAGTGCCAGTACCCACCCGGTCTCGGCGCAGCCGCGGGCGATCTCCATCATCACCCGGAAGAAGGTCGGCACGTCGAACTCGTAGCCGCCGAAACGGCGCGGCTGGACGGTGCGGTAGAAACCCTCGGCGATCAGCCTGGCATTGACCGCGTCGGGCACGCGGCCGAGGGCCTCGCATTCGGCCTGATGGGCACGCAGGTACGGGCGGAGCGCGATCGCGCGCTCGAGCAGGGCGGACGGCGTCAGGGCGGGCTCGGGCGCGGCAATCGGCCTCGATTTGGCGGCGGCGGGCATGGCGGGCGGCGTCCCTCGGTTCGAGGCGAACCCTAGCAGGCAGGGCTTCGCCGACGGAAGCGCCGCATGGCGGGGCTCGCAGCGAGCAGCAGCGATGACGGAGTGGCATCGCGGTGCTATCACCGCCCCACCCCTGCCTGCGAGGCTTCGATCATCATGGTGGATATCGCCGAACTGGACTCCTCCGACATCACCGTCGAAGAGCGGCTCCTGATCCAGGAGCTGGTCTCGCGCTATTGCTGGGCGCTCGATACCGGCGATGCCGACGGCTATGTCGGCTGCTTCACCCGCGACGGCTGGATCGAGCATTTTCCGCCGAAGCGCTATGTCGGCGAAGAAATCCGCGAGATGGTGACCAATCTCTGGTACGGCCGGCCGTATCGCTTCATGGGCCGCCAGCACCAGCCCCACAACCTGCTGCTGGAGCGGGTCGGGGATACCATCCACGCCCAGGCGATGTGGCAGGTGACGCGGCTGCTCCAGCAGGAGAACCGCTTCGAGACCTTCCTCCTCGGCCATTGGGAGGCGGTGTGCGCGCGCGAGGGTGGCCGCTGGCGCTTCAAGTCGCTGCAGATCAAGCACTGGTTCCGCCACGAGGCCCCGTGGGTCGGCGATCCCAAGGCGCGGCTGGTGCTGCCGGGCGACGAGAACAAGAAGCCGGGCGAGTTCTGAGGCCGGCCAGCGATGGCGCGGCAGGATATCCGGCTCAAGCGGGTCTACGAGCCGCCCGCCGAGGACGACGGCCAGCGCGTCCTGGTCGACCGGGTATGGCCGCGCGGCATCCGCAAGGACGCGGCGAACCTGACGCTGTGGCTGAAGGACGTGGCGCCCTCGACCGCGCTGCGCAAATGGTTCGGCCACGACGTGGCCCGCTGGGACGAGTTCGTCCGCCGCTACCGCGCCGAGCTCGACGACAACGCCGCTGCGCTCAGCCCGCTCGACGATCTCCTGGAGAAGGGGCGGGTGACGCTGCTCTACGGCGCCCACGACGAAGCGCACAACCAGGCCGTCGTCCTTGCCGCCTATCTCCGCAGCCGCCGCTGAACGAGGGAACGATGAGCGCCGCGATCGACCGTGCGGAGGCTTTCGCCGCGCGCTTCGGCCTCCGGGTGCCGATCCTGCTGGCGCCGATGGCGGGCGCCTGCCCGCCGGCGCTGTCGATCGCGGTCGCCAATGGCGGCGGGCTCGGCGCCTGCGGCGCGCTGCTGATGGCGCCCGACGCCATCCGCGCGTGGGCCGACGAGGTCCGCCGCAGCAGCAACGGCGCCTTCCAGATGAACCTCTGGATTCCGGATCCGCCACCGGCCCGGGACGCTGCGGCCGAGGAGCGGGTGCGAGCCTTTCTCGCCGGCTGGGGACCGCCCGTGCCGCCCGAAGCCGGCGAGGTCACGATGCCGGACTTCGCCGCGCAGTGCGAAGCGCTGCTGCAATCGGGAGCGCCTATCCTCTCCTCGATCATGGGCGTTTATCCGCCTGACTTCGTGCGGCGCATGAAAGAGCGTGGGATCATCTGGTTCGCGACCGTCTCGACGGTAGCCGAGGCCCGTGTCGCCGCCGACGCCGGGGCTGACGTGATCGTCGCGCAGGGCGCCGAGGCCGGCGGCCATCGCGGCGCCTTCGACGCGGCGGAGGCCGAGCCGCGGCAGGTCGGCCTGTTCGCACTGCTGCCGGCGGTGGTCGATGCCGTCCGCGTGCCGGTAGTCGCCACCGGCGGCATCGCCGACGCCCGGGGCGTCGCCGCCGCGCTCACGCTCGGCGCCAGCGCGGCGCAGATCGGCAGCGGCTTCCTGCGCTGCGACGAGGCCGCGATCGGCTCCGCCTGGGCCGAGGCGCTCGCGCGGGTGGCGCCCGAGGACACCATGGTGACGCGGGCCTTCAGCGGCCGCGCCGGGCGGAGCATCGCGACCGCCTACACCCGTGCTGCGGCCGCACCCGACGCCCCGGCGCCCGCGCCCTACCCGGTCCAGCGCGGGTTGAGCGCGCCGATGCGTGCCGCAGCGCAAAAAGCGGGCGACCCCGAACGCATGCAGATGTGGGCGGGCCAGTCCGTCGGCCTCGCCGCGGGCGGTCCGGCCGCAGACGTGGTCGAGCGTCTTTGGAGCGGCGCGAAGGCGCTGCTGGGCTGACCGATCAGATCTTCTGGTCGGCCCAGCGCACGATATCGTCGAGGACGGCGCGCAGTGCCTGCTGCAGGCCCGCTGCGGCGCCCTGCCCGTCCACCGAGCGGACCGGCGCGGTCGCCGAGAACACCCGGGCGGCGACGACCCGGCCGCCGGGGTCGCTCACGATCTTGGCCGCGATCGAGACCTCGGCCGCCGCGCCGTTCCCACCGACGACGACGTCGAAGGTACGGATGTCGCTGACGAGGTCGTAGTTGGCTTCCAGGCGGTCGCTGGGCCGGCCGACGGCACGCTGCTGCCCGGCGTTCTCGAACGCCTCGATGATACGCGACTGCACCAGACTGGTCAGCCGGTCCGGCCACTGCGAGTTGGCGATATAGGTGATCTGGCCGCCGGACGAGCGGACGACGATGCGCTGGCTGTCGAGGATCTGAAGCGCGGTCGGCGCCGGCACGACCAGCACGCCCCGGACCGACCCGCTGCGCGGCCCGACATTGGTCGGCGCCATGAGGTCGTAGGTCACCGGCGTCGGCGCGGGCACCAGCAGGGCGCAGCCCGCGGCCATGGCGGCCACCGCCGCCGCCACGGCGAGGCGCAAGACAGGCTTCCTCAGCGCATCAGGCACGACATGCTCCTCGACGGGCACAAAGGGGGGCGGCCGCGCACCCATGGCGCGGGCCAAACGCCGACAACGGGGGGAACAACTCAGCGACCCGAAGAATAGTCACGAACCTGGCTGCCGCCAAACAGGAACCGGCGCGGATCGCGCTCGAGGTCGCGCGCCACCCGGTCGATGCTCGCGACGGCATCGCGGGCGCTTGCGATCAGGCCCTCGAGCTGGCGCAGTCCGGGCCCGGTGAAGCCGGAGAGGTCGTTCGAGATCTTGGCGGTGCGCTGGTCGAGATGATCGGCCAGCACCTTGATCGACTTGGCCGCGGCGGTGACCTCGTCGAACATGCCGGACTTGCCTCCCTGCCCGAGCAGATTGTCGGCCTTGACCAGGATGGAATCGAGCCGGGTCGAGCTCTTGTCGAGCCGCGCCGACAGATCCTTGGCGTTCTTGACGATGTCATCGATCGACTGGCGGTTGCCGGCGAGCGTGTCGGAGAAGGCGGTGACGTTGTCGACCGTCTGGCCGATCTTCTTCGGGTCGACCGCGGCGAGGAGCGTGTCGACCTTGCCGAGGCTCGTCGTGAGCTGGCCGGAAGCGTCGTGCAGGTCCTTCATCAGCGCGCTGGCGTCACCCGCGAGCTGCTCGACCTTGGGGCCGGTGCGGGCCAGCGAGGCCGAGAAAGTCGTGGCGTTGTCGACGATCGCGCCGACCTTCTTGGGATCGACCGCGTCGATCAGGCTCCTGGTCTTACCCGAGACGTCCTCGGCGTTCTGCACGATGTCGTCGAGCTTCTGGCGGTTGGCGGCGAGCGTGCCGGAGAAGGCGGCGACATTGTCGACCGTTTCGCCGACCTTCTTGGGATCGACCGCACCGACGACGGCGTCGATCTTGGCGAGGGTCTGGCCGAGCTGGTCGCTTTCGCTGCGGAGGTTCTTCGCAAGCGCCGCGGCATCGTCCGCCGCCTGGCCGACCTTGGGCGCCGCTTCGGCCAGCGATCCGGTGACGCGGTTGGTGTTGTCGACGATCGAGGAGACCTTCTTGGGATCGACCGCGGCGACCACGGCCTGGAGCTGGTGCGACAGCCCGGTGACGGCAGTCGCGGCGTCGCCGGTCGCGGCAAGGAAGTGCGAGACGTTGTCGGAGTTGTCGGCCAGCGCCCCCGTGAAGCGCCGGACGTTCGCGACCGACTGGCTCAACGGCTCCTGGTTGGTCTTCACGAAATCGTCGAGCCGGGTCAGCACGTCGTTGGCACGGCCCATCAGGGCGCTGGCGCCCTTCATCAGGTCCTGGAAGCCGGAGCGCTCGGCGACGATCGTCGGCGGATTGTCGGGCGGGCCGGGCAGCGGCTTGGCGTCGGCGCTGCCGCCCGACAGCTCGATGGTGGCGACGCCCGTCAGGCCCTGGAAGGCGAGCGACGCCTTGGTGTCGGTCCGCACCGGCGTCGATTGGTCGACGGCGATGGTGGCGATGATCCGGTTCGGCCTGGTCTGGTCGATCTTGAGCGCCGAGACCTGGCCGGCCCGGATGCCGTTGAAGCTGACCGTCGAGCCCGTGGTGAGGCCCGAGACCGACCCGTCGAAGGCGACGTTGTAGACCTTCTGCCCGGACGGCGTGGCGCGGGCGCCGAACCACCATACGAAGCCGAACGCCGCCAGCGCCACCACCAGCGTCAGAAAGCCGATCACCACATGGTTCGCGCGGGTTTCCATCGTCGTCTCGCCGCTCGCCTCAGCTGCGTCAGGTGAAGATGCCGCGGGCCCGCGGGCCCTGGAAATAGGCCTTCAGCCACGGGTCGGTCGCGGCCTTCATGACCTCCAGCGTGCCCTCCGCCAGCAGCTTGCCGCGGCCGAGCGCGGCGATGCGGGTGCAGGCGTGAGCGAGGCTGTCGAGATCGTGCGTTACCATGAAAACGGTCAGCCCCAAAGTTTCGCGTAACGTCAGGATGAGCTGGTCGAACTCCTGCGCGCTGATCGGGTCGAGGCCGGAGGTGGGCTCGTCGAGGAAGACGATCTCGGGATCGAGCGCGAGCGCGCGGGCGAGCGCGGCGCGCTTGATCATGCCGCCCGACAGTTCCGAGGGCATCCGGCTCGCGCTCTCGGGCGGCAGCCCGACCAGCGCGAGCTTCAGCATCGCGACCTCCTCCAGAAGGTCGGGCGACAGCTCGGCATGCTCGCGCAGCGGCACCTGCACATTCTCCCTCACGCTCAGCGAGGAGAACAGCGCGCCCTGCTGGAACAGCACGCCCCAGCGCCGCTCGACCGCCTTGGACTCCTCGGGATTGGCCTTGTCGAGGTCGGTGCCGAACAGCTCGATCGTGCCGCGCCGCCGCTGCAGCAGCCCGATGATGGTCCTGAGCAGGACCGACTTGCCGGTGCCCGACGCGCCGACGACGCCGAGGATCTCGCCCCGCCAGACGTCGAGGTCGAGCCCGTCGATCACCAGCCGGTCGCCGAAGCCGACCGCAAGGTCGCGGATGCGGATGATGGCCTCGCGGCCGCCGGCGGCCGGCGGAGGAGCCTCGAGCGTGTCGGCCGACGACATCGCTAGAGCCCCAGCGCGGCGAACATCACCGCGAAGATGCCATCGAGCACGATCACCATGAAGATCGACTTCACCACCGACGCCGTGGTGCGCATGCCGAGCGATTCGGCCGAGCCCTCGACCTCCAGGCCCTCGATCGCGGCGATGACGCCGATCACGATCGCCATGAACGGCGCCTTGACCATGCCGACGGTGAAGCTGGTGAGGTCGATCGCCTCCTTGAGGCGGGAGAGCGAGGCCTCGGGCGTCACCCCGCCATAGACCCACACCACGAGGCCGCCGCCGGCGAGCGCCGCGATCTCGGATATGAAGCTCAGCATCGTCAGCCCGACGACGAGCGCGAGGAGGCGCGGCAGGATCAGCACCTCGACGGGATTCAGCGCCATCACGTTCAGCGCGTCGATCTCCTCGCGCATCTTCATCGAGCCGATCTCGGCGGTGAAGGCGCTGCCGGAGCGGCCGGCCACCATGATCGAGGTGAGCAGCACGCCGAGCTCGCGAAGCGTCAGGATGCCGACGAGGTCGACCACGAAGATGGTCGCGCCGAAATGGCGAAGCTGGAAGATGCCCTGCTGGGCCACGATGGCGCCGACCAGAAAGGAGATCAACGCGATGATCGGCACCGCCCGGAAGCCGACATGCTCGAGGTGGAACACGAAGGAGGTGGCGCGGAAGCGGCCGGGATGAAGCATGAGATTGCCGGCGGCCGCGACGATGGCGCCCAGAAAGGCGAACCAGCGCACGATCTCGAAGCCGGCCCGGGCGACGCCGGCGCCCAGCAGCGCGAGCCAGTCGACCAGGAAGAAGGTGCGCGGCGCCGGCGGCATCTTGGCCGCCTCGGTCTCGCGGACGATCGCGCTGAGGAGCGCGCGCTGCTCGGGCCGGCCACCCTCGATCTCGACCTTGCCCTCGGGCGTCGCGGCGAAGTCGCAGACCCGGTGCAGCACCAGGGCGCCCACGGTATCGAGCCGGCCGAGCTGGCCGAGATCGACCGTGACGCGCGGCGCCGGCTGGCTCTCGCGGACGTCCTCGGCCAGGACTTCCATGATCTCGGCATGGGCGACGACCCAGTCGCCCGACAGCATCAGCCGGCGTTCGCCGCCGGCGGTACCGCTCGTCAGTTCAGGCTCGGCGATGACGGCATCCACGTGCGTCGAGTCCCTAGACGTCGAGCCTCCTCTTAGCGGAGCGCGGGCGCCGGGTCGAGGCGGGGCGCGATGCCGTCTGCCGGCTTGCCCGCAGGCGTGGCCTGCCGCCATCCTGCCGCGACCCGCGAATCGCCTGCCATGACCCGACGCCTGACCGTCCTGACCGAGCGCTGGCCGATCGCCGGCCGCTTCACCATTGCCCGCGGCTCCAAGACGGCCGCCGAGGTCGTGGTGGCGGAGATCGCCGAAGACGGCGTCGTCGGGCGCGGCGAGTGCGTGCCCTATGCGCGCTACGGAGAGACCGTGGAGGGGGTCGCCGCGGCGGTGGCCGGCCAGGCCAACGCCGTCGCGGCGGGCCTCGACCGGGCCGGCTTGGCGGAGCGGCTCCCCGGCGGCGCCGCGCGCAACGCGCTCGACTGCGCCCTGTGGGATTTCGAGGCCAAGCGCGCCGGCCGACGCGCCTGGGACCTCGCGGGCCTCATGGAGCCGCGGCCGGTGACGACCGCCTACACGATCAGCCTCGGCGAGCCGTCGGCCATGGCCGCGGCAGCGGCCAAAGCGGCGGGTCGGCCACTCCTCAAGGTCAAGCTCGGCGCGCCAGGCGATCCGGCACGAATCCGCGCGGTGCGGGCGGCCGTCCCCGGCGCGCGCCTCGTCGTCGACGTGAACGAAGGCTGGACCGCCGCGACACTCGCGGAAAACCTCGCGGCCTGCGCCGATGCCGGCGTCGAGATGGTCGAGCAGCCGCTGGCCGCTGACTCCGACGGCGTGCTGGCGGAGATTCGGTGCCCCCTGCCCGTCTTCGCCGACGAGAGCGTCCACGGTCTCGCCACCGTGGCGGCCCTGGCCGGCCGCTACGACGGCATCAACGTGAAGCTCGACAAGACCGGCGGCCTGACCGAGGCGCTCATGGTCGCGGCCGAGGCGGATCGGCTTGGCCTCGGCGTCATCGTCGGCTGCATGGTCGCGACCTCGCTGGCGATGGCGCCCGCGACGCTGCTGACGCCCGGTGCCCGCTATGTCGACCTCGACGGCCCCCTGCTCCTCGCCCGCGACCGGCCCCATGGCCTTGTCTACGAGGGCAGCACGCTCCAGCCGCCAGCCGCCGCGCTCTGGGGATGAAGGCGGCGGGGCCCCCGTTGCGTCATCGGGCGGAATGACTGGCCGGGTGCGGCTCCGCGCCGATCGCCTCGACCGCGCCGCGGGCCTCGGCCGCTGCCATGTCCAGCAGGTAGGCCAGCACGCCCAGCTCGGCGCGCCGGGCGAGGCGGGCAAGCTGCGCCGTCATATCGGCGATATAGCCCGCTGCGACGTCAGGGGGTGGATTGCCGGCATCGGCTGCTGCCCCGTCCCGGATCCATTTTGAAAACTCGGGCATCAAGCCTCCTCGACGACGTCCGCCGTCCGCTGAGGTGCCACCCGAAGATTGTAACAATCGGCATCAACACACGCAAATGGAGAAAAAATGCAACTTTGCAACCAGATAGAGTAGAGTTCTCGACGTGGTTTGACACGTCCCGGCCCCATGCCCATGTTCACGCCGCCGCCCGGCGGCCCATCTCTCCCCGTCCCACCGTCGAGACCCTGCATGGACGTCGTCATCGTCGAGTCGCCGGCCAAGGCCAAGACGATCAACAAATATCTCGGCCCGCGCTACGAGGTGCTGGCGTCCTACGGCCATGTCCGCGACCTGCCCGCTAAGGACGGCTCGGTCGAGCCGGACCAGGATTTCCGGATGCTGTGGGAGGTCGACGGCAAGGCGAAGAAGCGCCTGTCCGACATCGCCAGGGCGGTGAAGGGCGCCGACCGGCTGATCCTCGCGACCGATCCGGACCGTGAAGGCGAGGCGATCTCCTGGCATGTGCTGGAGGTGCTGCACGGCAACGGCGCGCTCCGCGGCCAGCCGGTCGAGCGCGTCGTCTTCAACGCGATCACCAAGCAGGCCGTCCTCGACGCGATGAAGAAGCCGCGCGCGGTCGATGCGGCGCTGGTCGACGCCTATCTCGCCCGCCGCGCGCTGGACTACCTGGTCGGCTTCACCCTCTCTCCGGTCCTGTGGCGCAAGCTCCCGGGCGCGCGGTCGGCCGGACGGGTGCAGTCGGTGGCGCTCCGCCTCGTGGTCGACCGCGAGGTCGAGATCGAGCGCTTCGTCTCACAGGAATACTGGACGCTGGTCGCGCGCCTCGCGACCCAGAAGGGCGAGGAGTTCGAGGCCCGCCTGGTCGGCGCCGACGGCAAGCGCGTCGGCCGCCTCGACGTCGGCGACAAGAACGCCGCCGAAGCCTTCCGCCGTGCGCTCGAGTTCGCCCGCTTCACCGTGGCGAGCGTCGAGCAGCACCCGGCCAGACGCCACCCGCAGCCGCCCTTCACGACCTCGACCTTGCAGCAGGAGGCGTCGCGCAAGCTCGGCTTCTCGGCCCAGCGCACCATGCAGGTCGCCCAGCGCCTCTACGAGGGCGTCGACATCGGCGGCGAGACCGTCGGCCTCATCACCTATATGCGGACCGACGGCGTCCAGATCGCCGACGAGGCGATCCGCGCCGTGCGCGGCTATGTCGGCCAGGCCTTCGGCCAGCGCTATTTGCCCGCCGCGCCGCGCGTCTACAAGGTCAAGGCCAAGAACGCCCAGGAGGCGCACGAGGCGATCCGCCCGACCGATCCGGCGCGCCGGCCGGAGGACGTGGCGCGCCATCTCGAGCCCGACCAGCGCGGCCTCTACGAGCTGATCTGGAAGCGCACCATCGCGAGCCAGATGGAATCGGCCGAGATGCAGCGCACCACGGCCGACATCCGCGCCCTGGTCGAGGAGCGGGTGCTCGACCTCCGTGCCACCGGCACGGTGCTGACCTTCGACGGCTTCCTCGCGCTCTACCAGGAAGGCCAGGACGACGAGGCGGAGGACGAGGAGAGCCGCCGCCTGCCGCCGCTCGCCGCCGGCGACCCGCTGACGCGGCGCGCGATCGAGGCGACGCAGCATTTCACCGAGCCGCCGCCCCGCTACACCGAGGCGTCTCTGGTCAAGAAGATGGAGGAGCTCGGCATCGGCCGACCCTCGACCTACGCCGCGACGCTCTCGGTCTTGCGCGACCGCGACTATGTCGCGCTCGACAAGAAGCGCCTTGTGCCGAGCGACAAGGGACGCATCGTCACCGCCTTCCTGGAAAGCTTTTTCCGCCGCTACGTCGAGTACGACTTCACGGCCGACCTGGAGGAGAAGCTCGACCTCATCTCGAACTCCGAGCTCGACTGGAAAGAGGTGCTGCGCGACTTCTGGCGCGACTTCAACGCCGCCATCCTGGAGACGAAAGAGCTTCGCACCAGCGAGGTGCTGGACGCGCTGAACGACCTCCTTGGGCCGCACATTTTCCCCGCCCGTGCCGATGGCGGCGACCCGCGCCAGTGCCCGGTCTGCGGTTCGGGACGCCTGTCGATCAAGACCGGCAAGTTCGGCGCCTTCATCGGCTGCTCGAACTATCCCGAATGCCGCTACACCCGGCCATTCGGCGGCGAGCAGAACGGCGAGGACGGCGCGGCCGCCGGCGGGATCGACGGCACCAAGGTGCTCGGCGTCGACCCCGGGAGCGGTCTCGAGGTGACGCTGCGCGACGGCCGCTTCGGCCCCTACGTCCAGCTCGGCGAGGCCGAGGGGGGCGAGAAGCCGAAGCGCGCGTCGCTGCCGAAGGATTGGCCGGCGGCCTCGATCGACCTCGAACGGGCGCTGAAGCTCCTGTCGCTGCCGCGCGAGGTCGGGCCGCATCCCGAGACTGGCAAGATGATCTCGGCCGGCATCGGGCGCTACGGCCCCTATGTCGAGCACGGCGGCCGCTACGCGAACCTGTCCACGGCGGACGAGGTGTTCGAGGTCGGGCTGAACCGCGCGGTCTCGGTCCTGGCCGAGAAGGCCGAGCGCGGCGGCCGCCCGGCGCGCGACCCCGGCCGCGTGCTCGGCGAGCATCCCGACGGCGGCTCCGTCGTGGTCCATGCCGGGCGCTACGGCCCCTATGTCAGCCACGACAAGATCAACGCGACGCTGCCCAAGGATCGCGACCCAGCGACGATCACGCTGGAGGACGCGGTCGCCCTGATCGCGGCGCGGGCCGCCGCGGGCGGCGGCAAGCGTCCGGTCAAGCGGACGGCCGGCAAGGCCAAGGGCGCCGCCAAGGCACCCGCCCGCGGCACAGCCAAGCGAGCCAAGCCGGCGGCGCGGCGCACGAAGAGCTAGCGGCCGGCGGCGTGGCGCGGCGCAAGACCCCTTCCGACGAGGCGGCCGGACTGCCCGGCAAGGGAGAGATCGCGGCCTACGTCTCCGCCCATGGCGGAGCGGCGGACAAGCGCGCGATCGCCCGAGCCTTCGGCATCAAGGGCAGCGAGGCCCGGATCGGGCTGAAGCGCGTTCTGCGCGAGCTGGAGGACGAGGGCACGGTCGCCCGCCGCGGCGGCAAGCTGCACCGGCCGGGCGAGTTGCCGCCCGTCGGCGTCCTCCAGATCACCGGACGCGATCGCGACGGCGAGCTGATGGCCGCGCCGGCCGAGTGGGACGAAGAGGCGCATGGCTCCGCGCCCAAGGTGTTGATCCGCCTGTCCCGCCACGGCCGGGGCCGGGAGCCGGTGCCCGGCGTGGGCGACCGCGTGCTGGCGCGCACCGAACGCGCACCCGGAGAGCACGGCGCGACCCATCTCGGCCGCGTCATCAAGCTACTGTCGCGATCGGCCGAGCGCGTGCTCGGCGTCTACCGCCCGCTCAAGGCCGGCGGCGGCGTCGTCGAGCCGGTCGACAAGAAGCGGCTCGGCCGCGTGCTGTCGGTCGCGCCCGGCGAAGACGGCGGCGCGCGCGAGGGCGACCTCGTCGCCGTCGAAATCGAGAAATCGAGCCGCTTCGGCGCGCCGCGGGCGCGGGTGCGCGAGCGGCTGGGCTCGCTCGCGAGCGAAAAGGCCGTCAGCCTGATCGCGATCCACGCCCACGGCATCCCCGACGTCTTCCCTCCGGCGGTAATGGCGGAAGCCGAGGCTGCCGAGCCGGCGACGATGGCCCATCGCGAGGACTGGCGGCGCCTGCCGCTCGTCACCATCGATCCGCCCGACGCCAAGGACCACGACGACGCCGTCCACGCGGAGCCGGACACCGACCCCGACAACCCCGGCGGCCATGTCGTCACCGTCGCGATCGCCGACGTCGCCTGGTACGTCCGCCCGCACTCGCTGCTCGACCGCGAGGCCTTGAAGCGCGGCAACTCGGTCTATTTTCCCGACCGCGTCGTGCCGATGCTGCCGGAGCGGATCTCGAACGACCTCTGCTCGCTCCGCCCGCACGTGCCGCGGCCGGCGCTGGCGATCCGCATGACCATCGACGCCAAGGGCCGCAAGCGCAGCCACAGCGTCCACCGCATCATGATGCGCTCGGCCGCGCGGCTCTCCTACGAGCAGGCCCAGGCCGCGATCGACGGCCGCCCGGACGAGGTCACCGGCCCGCTGCTCGATCCGGTGCTGCGGCCGCTCTGGGCGGCCTACGGCGCGCTGAAGACCGCGCGAAAGGCCCGCGAACCGCTCGACCTCGACCTGCCGGAGCGCAAGATCGTCCTCGACGAACGCGGCCATGTCGAGCGCGTGGTGGTGCCGCCCCGCCTCGACGCCCACCGGCTGATCGAGGAGTACATGATCCTCGCCAACGTGGCGGCGGCCGAGGTGCTGATCGCGGCAAAGACCCCGCTCGTGTTCCGTGTCCACGACACCCCGTCGCTGGAGAAGCTGGCGTCGCTGCGCGAGTTCCTGGCGAGCCTCGACATTTCCCTGCCCAAGAGCGGCAACCTCCGCCCGGCCAATTTCAATCGCATCCTCGAGCGCGTCGCCGGCACCGACCACGCGGCGGTGGTCAACGAGGTGGTGCTGCGGAGCCAGGCCCAGGCCGAATACGCCGCCGACAACTACGGCCATTTCGGTCTCAACCTCCGCCGCTATGCCCATTTCACCTCGCCGATCCGGCGGTATGCCGACCTGATCGTGCACCGTGCCCTGATCCGGGCCCGCGGCCTCGGCCCCGGCGGCCTGCCGGAGAGCATCACGGTCGAGGCGCTGAACGAGGTTGGCGCCGCGATCTCGGCCGCCGAGCGTCGCGCCATGGCAGCCGAGCGGGAGACCGTCGACCGGCTGATCGCCCATTATCTTGCGGATCGCGTCGGCGCGACCTTCTCCGGCCGCATTTCCGGCGTTACCCAGGCAGGCTTGTTCGTGGTGCTCGACGAGACCGGCGCGTCCGGCTTCGTGCCCGTGGCGACGCTCGGGCGCGAATATTTCTCCTACGACGAGGGCCGCCGCCTGATGATCGGCGAGGATACCGGCGAGGCCTTCCGGCTCGGCGATGCGGTCGAGGTGAAGCTGGTCGAGGCGGCCCCGATCGCCGGTGCGCTTCGCTTCGAGGTCGTGAGCGAGGGCCGTCATCTCGCCCCGCCCGGCCGCGGCAAGCGCGGCGACAGGCGGGCCCGCGGCCGCGATCGCGCCGGGGTGCGGCAGGGACGGCGATGAAGCGGGCGGCGGGCAGCGAACGCACGGACCGGCCGTGAACTCGGCGACGCGGCTTCATTTCCAGCGCGTCCAGGCGATCGGCGCAGCGATCACCTGCGTCGCGACGGTCGGCATCGGCCTCAGCCTGTCGGTGCCGCTGCTCGCCTTCGCGATGCAGGCCCGCGGCGCGTCCGCCACCCTGATCGGCCTCAACACCGCGATGGCCGGCCTCGCCACCATCCTGGTGGCGCCGCTGGTGCCGCGCACCGCGATGCATATCGGGGTGCGGCCGCTGCTCCTCCTCGCGCTGGCGGTCGGGGCTGCGACCTTCATCGGCTTCTGGCTGTCGTCGCCGCTATGGCTCTGGTTCCCGCTGCGCTTCCTGTTCGGCGCCTCGCTCGCGGTGCTGTTCGTCCTCTCCGAGTTCTGGATCAACGACGTCGCGCCCGACCATGCCCGCGGCCTCGTCATGGGCATCTATTCGACGGCGCTCGCCCTCGGCTTCGCCGCCGGACCGACGCTCCTCGCCGCGATCGACCGCGACGGCCCCCTGCCCTATGTCGTCGGCGCCGCGCTGTTCGTCGTGGCGGCGCTGCCGCTCGGCTTCGCCGGCGCGCTGGCGCCGGCGATCCACGAGCCGCCACAGAGCCATCTCTTCGTCTATCTCCGCGCCGCGCCCTCCGCCGTCATCGCCGCCTTCGTGTTCGGCGCAGTCGAGACCGGCGGCATGAGCTTCCTGCCGCTCTACGGCCTCGCCATGGGCTATGGCGACGTCGCCTCGATGCTGCTGGTCAGCATCCTCGCGCTCGGCAACGTGCTGGTGCAGATCCCGCTCGGCTTCGTCTCCGACCGCATGGACCGGCGGCGGCTCCTGATCCTGCTCGCGGTCGTCGGGGCGCTGGGCGCGGCGGTGATGCCGCTGATCGCCCACCAGACCGCCCTCCTGTTTCCGGTCGTGGCGGTCTGGGGCGGCCTCGTCGCCGGCCTCTATACGGTCGGCCTCGCCCATCTCGGCAGCCAGTTCCGCGGGTCGGACCTCGCCGCCGCCAATGCCACCTATATCCTGATGTACAGCGTCGGCATCCTCGCTGGTCCACCGGTGCTCGGCCTCGGCCTCGACATCTGGAACCCCAACGGCCTGCCGCTGACGATCGCGCTGCTGTTCGCGATCTACCTCTTCGTCGTGATCTTCCACGTCAAGGAAACGCCGCGCGAGCGAACCCCGGCGGCCGCGCCCGACCTCTCGCGCGACGGCTGAATCTGCTGCAATGATCTGCCGCACATCTGCTGCCGGCAGGGGGGAAGCGCGTGGAACAGACCGCCGTTGGAACGGACGCCCGCCATCACGGGCTGCACGAGGCCGAGCGCCGCCTGCTCGAGGAGCTCCGCGTGTGGCGGCGCCACCTCCGCCAGGACTCCGACGACGGCCCGCCGCATTTCAAGCTGACGGTCGGCCAGCGCATCGCCGACGACGTCGCCGCGACGATGGGCTCGTGGCGCTTCATCATCATCCAGTCGGCGATCCTGTTCGTCTGGATCGTGCTGAACGTCACCGCCTGGATCAACGCCTGGGACCCCTACCCCTTCATCCTGCTGAACCTCGCGCTGTCGTTCCAGGCGGCCTATGCCGCGCCCTTCATCATGATGAGCCAGAACCGCCAGCAGGACATCGACCGCCAGGCTGCCGAGAACGACTACAAGGTCAACATCAAGGCCGAGCTCGAGATCGAGCTGCTGCACGAGAAGATCGACCAGCTCCGCCAGACCGAGGTGACGGCCCTGTCCCAGGCGGTGAAGGAGCTCACCCTCCTGCTGCAGCGCCAGAGCGCCGCAAGCACGCAGGGCGCCTGACCGATCACGTTTGCCGGCGCGGGGCTTGCCCTACCTCTTTCGACTTATTCTAATCGCAACGCCTGCCGCCTGCGCGGCGGGCGGACAGCGAAAGGACAACCGCCGTGGCCGAAGCCAAGATCACCGTGCGCAACAATGGACCCTATCTCGTCACCGGCGTCAGCCAGCTCGTCGACGCCGACGGCAACGCCTATCCGGTGAAGGAGACGATGGCACTGTGCCGCTGCGGCGGGTCGACCACCAAGCCGTTCTGCGACGGCACCCATTCCCGCGCCGGGTTCCAGGCTGCCGAGCGCGCCGTCGCCCAGGCGGTCGCCGAGGGGCACTGAGAAAATCGGCTTGGTGAAGACCCTCGTCCCGGGCAGAGCAAGGCAGAAAGCCGGGCTCCGGGAAGGACGACGTCGATGACCGGATCCCGGATCGCGGCTCCGCCGCGTCCGGGATGCCACCGGCAAGCGTCAAGACATGACGCCGCCTTGACTTCCCCACTTCGATCGGTAGGTTGCCGGCCTCGATTTTGCGCGGCGCTCCTGCGGCCGTGCGTGGAGCATTGCCATGGCCAAGGCCGCCACCATCAAGATCAAGCTCGTCTCGAGCGCCGACACCGGCTTCTATTACGTGACGAAGAAGAACTCGCGCACCAAGACCGACAAGATCGAGCTGAAGAAGTACGATCCGGTCGCGAAGAAGCACGTCGTCTTCCGCGAAGCCAAGATCAAGTAGGCCCGGCCCTACTTCCCGTCCGTGCCCGCGGGCGCCGGCAGCAACGCCGGCGCCTCTTTGCGTTCGCGCATCGTCACGATGCCCGGCTCGGTAGCGAGCGGCAGGGCGATCACGGCGCGGAGGCCGGGAGCATTGTCCTCCAGCGTCAGCGTGCCGCCGTGGAGCCTCGCCACGGCCTGGGCGAGGCTGAGCCCGAGGCCGGAGCCCGGGGTCGAGCGGCTCCGCTCCAGGCGGACGAAGCGCTCGATCGCGTGCGCGCGATCCTCGGCGGGAATGCCCGGCCCGCGGTCGCCGACCCACAGCCGCGCCATGCTGCCGTCGCGGGCGAGCCCGATCGTGACCTCTCCCGCGCCGTGCTTCAGCGCGTTGTCGACGAGGTTGGCGACCGCCTGCCCGAGGAGCTCGCGGTTGCCCTGCACGACGAGCCCCGCGGCGGCCTCGACCGTCAGCGGAACGCCGGCCTCCTCCGCGACCGGCTCGTAGAGCTCGGCCACGCCTTCGGCGACCTCGGCCGGGTCGAGCGGCGCCATGGTCTGGCGCACCGCCCCGGTCTCGGCCCGCGCCATCAGGAGCATCGCGTTGAAGGTGCCGATCAGCGCGTCGGCTTCCTCGATCACCCGCTCCAGCGCGGCACGGCGGTCGGCGTCGGCGCCGCCCGAGCGCAGCGCCTCCTCGGCGACGTTGCGGAGCCGGGTCAGCGGGGTCTTGAGGTCGTGGGCGACGTTGTCGGTGACCTGGCGCAGCTCGGTCATCAGGGTGACGATGCGGTCGAGCATCGCATTGGTCGCGGTGGCGAGCCGGTCGAACTCGTCGCCCGAGCCGGTCACCGGCAGCCGCCCGGCGAGGTCCCCGGCCATGATCGCGCGGCTCGAAGCGGTCATGCCGTCGAGGCGGCGGAGCACCCGCCACGCCACCAGCAGCGCCCCGGCGAGGCCGAGCAGTACGACCAGCGCGAGGCCGCCGAGGATCGCCCGCACGAGCACCTGGACGAGGCGGTTGCGCTCGCCGAGGTCGCGCCCGACCAGCATGCGGAAGCCGCCACCCAGCACCACCACGCGGACCCGGGCACGGGCCTGGGCCCGCTCGCCGCCGCCGAGCCGGGCATACGGCACCTCGTCGCTGCCGCCGCGGTCGAGCGCCCCGGCCGGCAGCGCGCCGACATTGCCCGCGATCGGCTCGCCGTTCGGCGCAGTCAGAAGGTAAAGCAGCGAGCCCGGCTGGCGTGCCCGCGCCTCGATCTCGCTGGCGAGGCCGGAGACGCCCTCCTCGCGATAGATCGCCGAGAGCGCCGCGACCTCGTTGTCCACCGCCTGGACGGTCTGCTGCGCGATCAGGTGCTCGGCCTGCCAGACGACGTAGCCCAGCGACAGCACGGCGGTGAGGGTGAAAACGGCCAGCAGGCTCACCGCCAGCTTGAAGGCGGTGGTGCGGAAGAGCTTAAGCAGCGCCGTCACGGATCATGTATCCCGCGCCGCGGACCGTGTGCAGCAACGGCCGGTCGAAGCCCTTGTCGATCTTGGCGCGCAGGCGGGAGACATGAACGTCGATCACGTTGGTCTGCGGATCGAAATGATAGTCCCACACATTCTCCAGAAGCATCGTCCGCGTCACCACCTGGCCGGCGTGGCGCATCAGATATTCGAGCAGGCGGAACTCGCGCGGCTGCAGGGGGATGCGCTGGCCGCCGCGCTCCACGATGTGGGACAGCCGGTCGAGCGCCAGCTCGCCGACCCGATAGACGGTTTCGGCGACGCCGGGGGTGATGCGGCGCGCCAGCGCCTCGATCCGCGCCAGAAGCTCGGTGAAGGCATAGGGCTTGGCGAGATAGTCGTCGCCGCCGGCGCGGAGCCCGGCGACGCGGTCGTCGACCTGGCCGAGCGCCGACAGGATCAGGGCCGGCGTCTTGTTGCCGGCCGCGCGCAGGCGCCCGACCATGGCGAGGCCGTCGAGCTTAGGCAGCATGCGGTCGACCACCATCACGTCGTAGACGACCTGCTCGGCCATCGCGAGACCGTCCTCCCCGTCGGCGGCGTGGTCGGCCACATGGCCGGCCTCGCCCAGCGCCTTCACGAGATAGGTGGCGGCCTCGGGGTCGTCTTCGACGATCAGGATGCGCATGACCGGGCTCGAAAGCGGCGGGGAAGCGAGGGCGCGGCGGCAGCGATGCGCCGCCGCGCCCGGGCGACAGGCGGGACTCAGCCCTTGTTGCTGCCCTTGCTGTCGACCGACAGCGCGACGTAGTGCGGCCGGCCGTTGGTCTGGACCCGCATCAGGATCGACGGGTGACCCTGCGAGCGCGCGTTCTGGATCGCGCCGGCGACATCCTGCGGGCTCGATACCTTGCGGCCGCCGGCCTCCAGGATCACGTCGCCGGTCGAGAGCTTCTGCGAGGCCGCCTTGTCCTGGTCGACGTCGGTGACGACGACGCCGTCGTTGCCGGCGCCGGGCACGTCATGGGCGGCCTGGAGCTCAAGGCCGAGCCCGGTGAGCACGCTCGACGGGGCGGTGGCGCCGCCGTTGTCCTGGTTGCTGCCTTCGGCCTTCGCGAGCTGCTCCTGCGAAGGCATCTTGGTCAGCTTCACGTCGAACTGGCGCTCGGCGTTGTTGCGCCACACGGTGAAGTGGGCCTCGTCGCCCGGCGCCAGCGCGGCAACCCGCCGCGACAGGTCGCGGGCATCCTCGACCGACTTGCCGTTCAGGCCGATGATGACGTCGCCGGACTTGATGCCGGCCTTCTCGGCCGGCGTGCCGGGCTGCGCGTCGACCACCATCGCGCCCTCGGCCTTCTTGAGGCCGACCGAATCGGCGATGTCCTTGCTCACCGGCTGGATCTGCACGCCGAGATAGCCGCGCGTGACGGTGCCGTGCTCCTTGAGCTGCTGGATCACGCTGGTCGCGACCTCGGAAGGCACGTCGAAGGCGATGCCGACGCTGCCGCCCGACGGCGAGTAGATCGCGGTGTTGATGCCGACGACATGGCCGTTGAGGTCGAAGGTCGGGCCGCCGGAATTGCCGTGGTTTACCGGCGCGTCGATCTGGAGGAAATCGGCATAGGGGCCGCTGCCGACGTCGCGGCCGCGGGCCGAGACGATGCCGGCGGTGACCGAGCCGCCGAGGCCGAAGGGATTGCCGATCGCGATCACCCAGTCGCCGACGCGGGGCACCTCGTTGGAGAACTCGACATAGGGGAATTTCTGGCTTGCATCGACCTTCAGCAGGGCCAGATCGGTGCGCGGGTCGGTTCCGACCACCTTGGCGGGGAAGGTCTTGCCGTCGTCGGTGATGATCTGCACGTCGGTGGCGTGCTCGACGACGTGGTTGTTGGTGACGATGTAGCCGTCGGACGAGATGAAGAAGCCGGAGCCCTGGGCCATCGCGAAATGGCGATGCGGCCGCTGGCCGTTGTTGTTGTTGTTGTTGCCCTGGCCGGGGATCTGGTTGCCGAAGAAGCGCCGGAGCGGGTGGTCGGGCGGCAGGTCGCGGAAGAAGAACGGCATCATCTGCGAGAGCTGCGTGTTGTCCTCTTCCGAGGTCTTGACGCGGACGCTGACGACGGCCGGCTTCACCTTCTGGACCAGGTCGGCGAAGCTCATCAGCTTGGCCTGGGCCGGCATCGGCTGCGAGGTCGTGGTCTGGGCGACGGCCGGGGTCGGCGCGGCGACGGTGAGCTCGCCGGCGACGGCGCCGCCCAGCGCCAGCGCGAACACCGAGCCGAGCAGCAGGCTGCGGTGGCGGCGGAGGCGCGACAGGCCGCGCTCGCGGCCTTGCGGGTCTTGGTTCTGGGGCATGGGGTCTTCACTCCTGGTCGGAGAACGATCGGAATCCTGGGCGAAGCGCGGGACGGATGCGCTGTCGCTTCGTAAATGGCGCGGTGCCCGTTACGGCAGCCTGACTCGGTCATGAATTATTGGTAAGGCGCAAGCGGGGCGCTGCGTCGCGCCGTCGCCGGTCGAGCGGGCTTGCCATTTCGGGCGATCCCGCCCACGGTAGCGCGAACGTGAAGCCCTGTGGCCCTCACCACCTCGGGCGGATCGGCTGGGCGCGCGACGAGGGGCCGTCGCCAGTGCCGCAACATGGAACCGGCTGTCGGCTCCGGCCGGCGGGCCATCCCCGACCAGCGGACGAGTCGGCGTGACCGCAGAACTGACTTCGATTCCCGCGATTCGGCGCCGCCGCGCGTTCAACTGGGCGCGCGTGAAGCGCTGGCCGATCATCCCGCTCGTCCTGCTGGCGCCGGTCGTGATCTGCGGGCTGTTCGGCCCTTGGATCTGGCCACACGACCCGACCGGGATCGACTTCGCCCATCCGCTGAAGCCGCCGGTGTGGATGGCCGGGGGCACGTGGACCAACTTCCTCGGCACCGACCAGTTCGGCCGCGACCTCCTGAGCCGGCTGATCGAGGGCGCGCGCATCACGCTCGAGATCGCGGTGATCTCGAGCTTCGCCTCGGCCATCATCGGCATCCCGGCCGGCCTGATCTCGGGCTATTACGGCGGCAAGATCGACAACATCATCATGCGAATCGTCGACACCGAGCTATCGATCCCGCCGGTGCTCCTCACCATCCTGATCGGCGGCGCGCTCGGCGGCGGCGTCTCCACCATCATCATCAGCATCATCTTCGTGTTCTGGACCACCTATGCCCGCGTCATCCGCAGCGAGACCCTGGTGATCCGGCAGAAGGGCTTCATCGCCCTCGCGCACGTCGCCGATTGCAGCGGCTTCCGCATCCTGTTCCGCCACATCTTCCCGAACGTGCTGCCGACCTGCGTGGTGCTGTTCACGCTCCAGATCGGCGTATCGGTGATCATCGAGGCGGCGATCACCTTCATCGGCCTCGGGGTGCAGCCGCCGGCGACCGCCTGGGGCCTCCTGATCTCGGAGGGCCGCAACTACCTCTCGACGGCGTGGTGGATCCCCACCTTCGCCGGCGTCGCCATCACCATCACCGTGCTCGGCGCCAACCTCCTCGGCGACTGGCTGCGCGACGCGCTCGACCCCAAGCTCAGGCAGATGTGACGTGGGCACGAGCAGCGAGCGCTTCCCTCTCCGTCATGGCCGGGCCCGTCCCGGCCATCCACGACGTCTTGCTGGTAGCGCGGGCAAGCCTCGCTTGCCCGCGCGGTGGGCATCGTCTGCGCCGATGCCCACCCTACCAGGCGCGGCATCCTAGCCATGCTGCGCTACACGCTGCGCCGGCTGGTGCTCGGCATCGTCACCCTGATCGGCGTCACCGTCATCATCTTCGTGGCGTCGCGCCTCTCGGGCGACGTGACCTACCTGCTCCTGCCGCAGGACGCGACCGAGCAGCAGGTCGCCGAGCTCCGCCACCAGCTCGGCCTCGACCAGCCGATCTTCGTGCAGTACGCAAAGTTCGTGGAAGGCGTCGCCCAGGGCGATTTCGGCGAATCGATCCGCTACCGCCAGCCGGCGATGGGGCTGATCCTGTCGCGCCTGCCGGCGACGCTGGAGCTGGCGTTCGCCGCGTTCTTCGTCTCGCTGGTGATCGGGCTGCTGTTCGGGATCATCGCCGCACGGGCGCGCGGCACCTGGCTCGACCGGGTGATCCGCACCGGCGCCATCATCTTCCAGGCGACGCCGCCGTTCTGGATCGGCATCATGGCGATCCTGGTGTTCGCGGTGCAGCTCCACTGGCTGCCGACCAGCGGCCGCTCGGGCTTCGATTCGCTGATCATGCCGGCGTTCACGCTGGCCCTGTTCTTCTTCGCCGCGCTGATGCGCATCACCCGCTCGGCGATGATCGAGAACATCAACTCCGAGTTCGTGAAGTTCCTGCGCGTGAAGGGGGCCTCGGAACGCTCGATCGTCTACAAGCACGCCTTCCGCAACTCGATGGTCTCGGTGATCGCCTTCGCCGGGCTGCTCCTGGTCAACCTGATCGGCGGCACCGTCATCGTCGAGACGGTCTTTGCCTGGCCGGGCATG
This sequence comes from Hyphomicrobiales bacterium, assembly GCA_035547055.1. Lineage (GTDB taxonomy): Bacteria > Pseudomonadota > Alphaproteobacteria > Rhizobiales > Methylopilaceae > DASZVN01. The sequence continues at coordinate 51,348 of DASZVN010000057.1, read as the reverse complement.
GGCAGCCTGATCGTCGAGGCCGTGACCAACCGCGACTACCCCCTGATCCAGGCCGGAGTGTTCATCATCTCGGTGTTCCTGATCTGCCTCAACATCGTGGTCGACCTCTCCTTCGGCGTGATCGATCCCCGGGTGCGCTACGAATGAGCGCCCCGCCCTCGACCACCACGACGCGGCCGGAGGCGAGGCCCGCCGCCGCGCCGCGGCCCGGCCGGCGCGAGGCCGCAGCAGGCGTGCCGCTGCTCGACATCGCCGACCTCAAGGTCCACATCCACACCCAGGGCGGCGAGCGGATCGTCAAGCCGATCGAGGGCGTCTCGTTCACGCTGAACCGCGGCGAGGTGGTCGGCATCGTCGGCGAGTCCGGTTCGGGCAAGTCGATGACCGCGCTCGCGATCATGCGCCTCCTGCCGCCCGGCGCCCGCTACGTCTCCGGCGACATCCGCCTCGACGGCGACAGCCTCCTCGCCAAGTCGGACGGCGAGATCCGGGCGATCCGTGGCCGCCGCATCAGCATGATCCTGCAGGACCCGATGGTCTCGCTCGACCCGCTGTTCACGGTCGGCGATCAGCTCGCCGAGGCGCTACGCATCCACGGCGTGGTGCGCACCCGGGCCGAGATGCGCGAGCGCATGGTCGAGCTGCTCCGCGCCGTCGGCATTCCCTCGCCGGAGGAGCGGCTCAGGCAATATCCGCACGAGATGTCGGGCGGCATGCTCCAGCGCATCGTCGGCGCGATCGCGATCTCCTGCGACCCCGAGCTGCTGATCGCCGACGAGCCGACCACCGCGCTCGACATGACGGTGCAGGCCCAGTTTCTCGAGCTGCTGGAGGGGCTCCAGGAGCGGCAGAACCTCGCGCTCGTCATCATCACCCACGATTTCGGCGTCGCCGCCCGCCTCGCCGACAAGGTGCTGGTGATGTATGCCGGCCGCGTGGTCGAGCGGGCGCCGGTCGCGGAGATCTTCGACAACCCGCGCCACCCCTATACCCGGGCGCTCCTGGGCGCGCGGCCCCGCGCCGGCTCGACCGGGGGCAAGCTGCAATCGATCGAGGGCAGCCCGCCCGACGCCGCGAACCTGCCGCCGGGGTGCCCGTTCGCGCCGCGCTGCCCCGCCGCGCAGGCGCGCTGCCAGGCCGAAGACCCGCCCGCCGTCGTGATCAACGCCGAGCACGTCGCCCGCTGCTGGTATGCGGAGACGCTGTGATGGCCGAGCCGACCATGGACGCCCTGATTTCGGTCTCGAACCTCAAGAAGCATTTCGGCTTCTCGCGCGGCATCGGCCAGCCCAAGGCGGTGCTGAAGGCGGTCGACGGCGTCAGCTTCGCCCTCAAGGCCGGCGAGACGCTGGGCCTCGTCGGCGAATCCGGCTGCGGCAAGTCGACCACCGCGAAGCTGCTGCTCCGGCTGGAGGAGGCGACCGACGGCAAGATCGTCTTCGCCGGCGAGGAGGTGCAGAACCGCAAGGGCAAGGCGCTGCGCCCGTTCCGCCGCCAGGTCCAGGCGGTGTTCCAGGACCCCTACAGTTCGCTCAGCCCGCGCATGCGGGTCGGCGAGATCATCGCCGAGCCGCTGATCTCGATGAGCACGAAGTCGCGCCGGGAAATCGCCGAGCGCGTGCGGGAGCTGTGCGGCCTGGTCGGGCTGTCGAGCCAGGCGCCGAAGCTCTATCCGCACGAGTTCTCGGGCGGCCAGCGCCAGCGCATCGTCATCGCGCGCGGCCTCGCGCTCGAGCCGCGGCTCCTCATCCTCGACGAGCCGGTCTCCGCGCTCGACGTCTCGATCCGCGCCCAGGTGCTGAACCTGTTGCAGGATCTCCAGGACCGCCTGAACCTCAGCTACGTCATGATCTCGCACGACCTCGACGTGATCGTGCACATGTGCGACCGGGTCGCGGTGATGTATCTCGGCCGCATCGTCGAGCACGGCACCAGCGAAGAGATCGGCAAGGCGCCGAAGCATCCCTACACCCAGGCGCTGTTCTCCGCCGCGCTGCCGCGCCACCCCGCCGAGCGCCACCAGCGCATCAAGCTCGAAGGCGAGATCCCGAGCCCGATCAACCCGCCATCGGGCTGCCGCTTCCACACCCGCTGTCCCTACGCCATGCCGATCTGCTCCGAGGTCGATCCCGACTTCCGGGTCTTCCCCGACGGCCAGGCGGTCGCCTGCCACCTGATCGAGCCGAAGGACGGCGTGACCCTGGCCCCGGCGGTGCTGCCGGCGGTTCCGGCGGCGTAGCATTCTGCAATAGGCGCCGTCGCCCCCTCCGCCATGCTCCGCATGGTCCCCCACTCACGCGGGAGAGGAACAGGAGCCGCAGATCCCGCTCACGTGGGGGAATCCACCCCGGCGGTGCGCCCTTTGATCCTCCCCTGCGAAGCGGGGAAGGTGGCGAGCGCAGCGAGCCGGAGGGGTCCACCGCGCCAGCCCTGCCTCACTCGCGGCACTCGAAGCTCGAGGCCTTCTCCGTGTCGCCCGTGCCCTTGTACTGGGCGTGCTCGGGCCAGGCGCAGAGCGGGCGGCTGCGGCCGGGAAAGGCGGCGCCGGTCGCGACCACCGATTCCGGCGCCTTGCCCTGCTCGACCCAGTTGACCAGCGCGGTGAGCAGGTCGAAGCGGTCGAGCGTTGCCGACCCGGTCTCGCAATGGCCCATCCCCGGCACCATGAAGATGCGGCTGGACTTGGCCCGCACCTGCTCCAGCCCGCCGGAATCCTTCGCCATCTGCTGGTAGTAGCCGAGCGTGTCGAGCGCCGAGAACCAGGGATCGCTCCAGCCGTGGTAGAAGAGGATCTTGCCGCCATGGCCGAAGAAGCTGTCGAGATTGGTCCACCAGGCCGTGTCGGTGAGCCGGCCCGAGCCGCTGTCGTCCGCCCTTTGCTGCAGGCGGTCGACGTCGATCGTCTCCATCACCGGCGGGTTGACGGGACTCCGACCCGCGGTGGTGAGGATGCCCGGAATCGGGACGCCGGCCGCGGCGATGCCGCTGTCCCACGGGAACGGCGGGTAGAGCTGCTGGCCGGCTGAGTTCTTCGGTCCGGCGAAGGCCTTCTTCAGGGCATCGACCTGGGGCTGCGACAGGCATCGGTCGGTGTTGCCGCCCTTGCAGGCGAGGACCGCGGGGTCGAAATGGCAGGCCCGCTGGTTGAAGATCATGCCGTCCTTGAGGCCGTCCTTGGCGTCGCAGGCGTCGAGGATGGCGCCGACGATCAGCTTCTTGTCGGCGGGCGAGAAGTCCCTGGTCGGCTCCGGCTTGCCGGCGGCATCCTTGGGCGCGATCTGGGTGAAGACGTAGTTCGCCCAGGCGAGGCCGAGATTGGAGCGGCCGGTCCGCATCGCGGGGTCGCCGGCGACGATCCCATCGAAGGCTTCGGGATAGCGTTCGGCGGCGAGCATGCCCTCGCGTCCGCCGGTCGAGCAGCCCACGAAATAGGAGTGCGCCGCGGGGCGGCCGTAATAGCGCGCGACGATCGCCTTGGCGGCGACGGTAACCTTGCCGACCGACGAGTTGGCGAAGTCGAGCGCAGCCTCCTGGTCCTTCATGAAGGATGGGTCGAACTCCGCGCCCTGATGGCCGCTGTCGGTCGAAACCACGGCGAAGCCGCGGGCCAGCGCCGGCACCTCCCCAACCGCCTGCGGGCCGAGCGGCGGGCGAATGGTCCCGTTCAGGCCGCCGCCGCCCTGAAACAGGAAGCGGCCGTTCCACGGGTCGGGCAGCGCGATCTCGAAGCCGATCGCATAAGGCTTTCCGCCGGCGCCGATGCGCTGGTCGATGACGCCGGTGGCGCGGCAATAGGACGGCAGAGCCACCGCGACCGTCTGCGGCCGGCCCACCCGGATCGGCACCGTGCCGGGCGGGGCGGCAGGCACCGCCTTCGCCGCGGTCACGACCATCGTCGAGCCCGGCATCGTGGTCCCGAGCAGGGCGCCACAGCCCATGGCGGGCCTGACGGCCTCGGCGCCGACCGCGGGCGCCTGGGCATAGGCCGGAAGCGCGGCCAACGCCGCCATCGCGCCGAGCCCGAAGGCCGGCAGTCCCGATCCGAACGTCCTCATAGGCTCGCCCTCCCCGTCCTCCAGCCGCCACTCCCGGCCGAAGCGGAAGGTTAGTTCGGGGCCGAAGGCCGCGCAATTTTTCCGATCGCGCGGACCGTTACTCCCACGCGGCCGGCACCGCCTGCTCCAGGCGGCCGCCGAGGCGGACCGGGGCGACCCAGCGGGCGAGGCCGGTGCCGTCGTCGGTCTCGACCGCGACGGCGCACAGCGTCGCCTCGCCCTCGGCGGGCTCGAAGCGGCCCGAGGCGAGCTTGCGGGTGAAGCGCCGCAGCGGCTCGTCCTTCTCCATGCCGATCACCGAGTTGTAGTCGCCGCACATGCCGGCGTCGGTGAGATAGGCGGTGCCGCCCGGAAGCACCTGGTGGTCGGCGGTCGGCACGTGGGTATGGGTGCCGACGACCAGGCTGGCGCGGCCGTCGACGAGATGGGCGAACGCCATCTTCTCGCTGGTCGCCTCGGCATGGAAATCGATCAGGACCGCGTCGCAGCCCTCGCCGAGCGGACAGGCCGCGAGCTCGCGCTCGACCCTGGCGAAGGGATCGTCGAGCGCGTCCATGAACAGGCGACCCATCAGGTTCATCACCAGCGCGCGTGCCCCCGTCGCGGTCTCGACGATCGTGGCGCCCCGGCCCGGCGTGCCGCCGGGATAGTTCGCGGGGCGCAGCAGATGCGGGGCGCGCTCGATGAACACCAGCGCCTCGCGCTGGTCGAAGGAATGGTTGCCGAGCGTCACCGCGTCGGCGCCGGCCGCGCGAAGCTCGTCGTGGATCTTCTCGGTGATGCCGAAGCCGCCGGCGGCGTTCTCGCCGTTGACGACGACGAGGTCGAGCCGCCAGCGCGCCCTCAGCCCGGGCAGCCGCTCGATCACCGCCTGGCGCCCGGCGCGGCCGACCACGTCGCCGACGAACAGGATCCGCATCAGGCCGCCGGCAGGCCGATGTCCGGCGTCATGTCGCGCAGGATCAGCTCGCGTTCGGTTGCGACCGCATCGAGCGGCTGGTCATGCGGCTCGTCCGGGACGTGCTCGACCTCTTGCGCGGCGTAGGCGTAGCCGATCGCCGCGATGTCGCCCTCCGATCTCAGGGCCCGCAGGGTGCGATCGTAGTGGCCCTGGCCGTAGCCGATGCGGTAGCAGCGCCGGTCGAACGCGGCGAGGGGCACCACCACGATGTCCGGCCGCATGATCGGCGCGTCGGCGCGCGGCTCGGGAATGCGGCCGTAGCCCGACTCGAGCGGATCGTCCGGAAGCCAGAGCCGAAACACCAGCGGCCCGTCGGGGTCGATCACCATCGGCAGCAGCAGGCGGGCACCGGCCGCCGACAGGCGGACGCCGAGCGGCGCGGGGTCGAGCTCGCCGCGGACCGGCATGTAGAGGGCGACGGCACGGCCCGCGACGACGCCGAGCCAGTTGATCGCGTGCTCGGCAGCGTGCCGGGCCGCCGCGGACGCAGCGGCTTCGCCGATCGCGATCCGCTGCGCCAGCGCTGCCGCGCGCAAGGCCGGTTTGGTCGCGCTGGCCGCGCTTTCCGCCATCCCCTCGTCCTCGCCGGCTCCCGGCGGCGTCGCTCCCCGGCGCATCCGGGACATTGATCGAGTGCGGAGCCGCAAAGGCCGTTGGACCATCGATCCCGGGACACCTACCTATGTAGGTGGGCGCCGTGTGGCCCGGCCCACGAGCCGGGTCAGGGACAGCTCCCTGGAAGATCGATAAGGCCCCGGGGATACATTCGTCCTGACGCACCCCGCAGCGTCCGCGCCCCTAATCTAGGGCGGCCTCGTCGCCGGCGCCAGCACCTCCGACCGCATCCGCCCGGGCGAGCAGGCGCGCGGCCATCGCCTCGATCCGCGACGCGGCGGCCTCGAGCACGGCCGCGCGCTCGCCGTCTGCCTGCTGCAGCGCGGCAACGTCGCCTTCGAGCGCGGCAAGCCGCCGCCGCGCCTCGGCAAGCTCGTCGGCGACGACGATCGCGCCCATGACCGTCAGGCGGAGGTCGCCGATCTCGCCGAATCGCACCCGCATGTCGGCGATGCGCTGGTCGACCAGGTCGGCGAGGCCGCGCAGGTGCTGCTCCTGGCCGTCCTCGCACGCCATCCGGTAGCTGCGCCCGGCGATGGTGACGTTGACCTCGCTCATCGCTCGGCCCCGCTGCGCGCCCCGCCCTCGTCGAGGAGGCTGCGCACCGATTCGATGGCCTGGTCGAGCCGCCGGGCGGCGTCGCGGCGGCTGAGCTCCAGCCGTTCCGCCCTGGCCGTCGCGGCGTCGAGCGCCTCGGCAAGCCGCGCCCGATCGGCGGCCATGACCGCCTGGCCGCGATGGCGCCGCACCGGCTCCTCCGCGGCCTCGGCCAGCGCAGCCGATGCCTCGTCCAGCCCGGCGAGGGCGCCCTCCAGGCGTTGCAGTGCCGCCTGCAGCGCCGACTGCTCCGCCATGACCCCCAACCTCGCTGCCGCCAACCCTATCGAACGCAACAGCTTGCAGCAGAAAGTTTAGAGGTCGATGTGAATATCCGTCAATTGCCTCACGGCGGATTGCACAACCGGCGGTGCGGCCCCCGGATGGTGGGCGCGCGGCTCCGCCGCCCTACCTCTCGCCTCGACCGCCTGCCGGATGTTAGGAGTGCCGCCAGGGGTCGGATCAGGAGACGGACATGGCGGTTCGGGTTGCGATCAACGGGTTCGGGCGCATCGGGCGGCTGGTGCTGCGCGCCATCGTGGAGAGCGGCCGCAGGGATATCGAGGTGGTGTCGATCAACGACCTCGGCCCGGTCGAGACCAACGCCCACCTGCTCCGCTACGACTCCAACCACGGCCGCTTCCCGCACGAGGTCAAGGTCGCGGGCGACACGATCGACTGCGGCACCGGGCCGATCAAGGTCACGGCCGAGCGCGATCCCGCGAAGCTGCCGCACAAGGCGATGGGCGTCGAGATCGCGCTCGAATGCACCGGGATCTTCACCTCGAAGGAGAAGGCATCGGCGCATCTGACTGCCGGAGCGAAGCGCGTGCTGATCTCGGCGCCGGCCGACAGCGCCGACCTGACCGTGGTCTACGGCGTCAATCACGACAAGCTGACGGCAGCGCACACCGTCGTCTCGAACGCCTCCTGCACCACAAACTGCCTGGTGCCGGTCGCCAAGGTGCTGCACGACAGCTTCGGGATCGAGAAGGGCTTCATGACGACGGTGCATTCCTACACCAACGACCAGCCCTCGCTCGACCAGCTCCACAAGGACCTCTACCGCGCCCGCTCGGCCGCAACCTCGATCATCCCGACCTCGACCGGCGCGGCCAAGGCGGTCGGCCTCGTCCTGCCCGAGCTGAACGGCAAGCTCGACGGCGTCTCGATCCGGGTGCCGACGCCGAACGTCTCGGTGATCGACCTCAAGGTCGTCACCACCCGCAAGGCGGCGAAGGAGGAGGTCAACGAGGCGATGAAGGCGGCCGCGCGCCAGGAGCTGAAGGGCATCCTGGAGATCGTCGACGCGCCGCTGGTCTCGCACGACTTCAACCACAACCCGGCCTCGTCGAGCTTCGCCCTCGACGGCACCAAGGTGATCGACGGCAATCTCGTGCGGGTGATGAGCTGGTACGACAACGAATGGGGCTTCTCCAACCGCATGGCGGACACGGCCGTCGCGATGGGCAAGCTGCTGTGACCGCCCTGCGCTAGCGCCGGAGCGGCCACGATGACCGCCATCAAGACCCTCGACGACATCGGCGACGTCGCCGGCAAGCGCGTCCTCGTCCGCGTCGACATCAACGTGCCCATGGAGGACGGCGAGGTCGGCGACGACAGCCGCATCCGCGCGGTTCTGCCCACCATCCGGGAGCTGGCCGACAAGGGGGCGCGGGTGGTGCTGCTCGCGCATTTCGGCCGGCCCAAGGGCAGGCCCGATCCCAAGCTGTCGCTGAGGCCGCTCGCGGCGCCGTTGGCGGAGCGGCTCGGCCGGCCGGTCGGCTTCGCGCCGGACTGCGTCGGCCCCCCCGCCGAAGAGGCGGTTGCGGCGCTGAAGGACGGCGAGGTGCTCCTCCTCGAAAACACCCGCTTCCACGCCGAGGAGGAGAAGAACGACCCGGCCTTCGCGAAGAGGCTGGCGGCGCTCGGCGACCTCTATGTCGACGACGCCTTCTCCGCGGCCCACCGCGCCCACGCCTCGACCGAGGGCGTCGCCCGCCTGCTGCCGGCCTTCGCCGGCCGCTGCATGGAGCGGGAGCTCGACCATCTGGAGCGCGCGCTGGAGCGGCCCGAGCGGCCGGTGCTCGCGATCGTCGGCGGCGCCAAGGTCTCGACCAAGCTCGACCTCCTCGGCAACCTCGTGAAGAAGGTCCAGGCGCTGGCGATCGGCGGCGCGATGGCCAACACCTTCCTCGCCGCCGGCGGCGTCGAGATCGGCCGCTCGCTCTACGAGAGCGAATTGCTCGACACCGCCCAGGACATCCTGGCCGAGGCCGAGCGCGCCGGCTGCCGCATTATCCTGCCGGTCGACGCGGAGCTCGCGACCGAATTGGCGCGCGGCGTGCCGCACCGTACCGCCGATCTCGACGAGATCGACTCCGACGAGATGATCCTCGACATCGGGCCGAAATCGGTCACCCTCATCGAGCAGGCCCTGAAGGCGGCCCGCACCTTGATGTGGAACGGCCCGGTCGGTGCCTTCGAGGTGCCGCCCTACGATCGGGCGACGGTCGCGATCGCCCGCGCCGCGGCGGCCGAGACCCGTGCCGGGCGCCTGGTCTCGGTCGCGGGCGGCGGCGACACGGTCGCGGCGCTGGCGGCTGCGGGTGTGACCGGCGACCTGACCTATGTCTCGACCGCCGGCGGCGCCTTCCTCGAATGGATCGAAGGCAAGGCGCTGCCGGGCGTCGAGGTGCTGCGCCGCTAGGGGCGGATCCCGAACGCCGTGCAGCGGCCGCCGGGATCGCGCCCGCCACGTTACCCACGATGAAGGAGAGGACGATGGAACGGCTCGAAGACATCGCCCAGGCCATGGTCGCGAAGGGCAAGGGCATTCTCGCCGCGGACGAAAGCGCCGGCACGATCAAGCGGCGCTTCGACGCCATCGGCGTCGCCTCGACCGAGGAGAGCCGGCGCGACTACCGCGAGATGCTGTTCCGCACCAAGGACGCGATGCGGGACAATATCTCCGGCGTCATCCTCTACGACGAGACCATCCGCCAGAACGCCAAGGACGGCACGCCCCTGGTGAAGCTCATCCAGGACGCCGGCTCGATCCCCGGCATCAAGGTCGATCTCGGCGCGAAGCCCCTGCCCTTCTGCCCGGGCGAGACCATCACCGAAGGGCTCGACGGCCTCGGCGAGCGCCTGAAGGACTATCGCGAGCGCGGCGCCCGCTTCGCCAAGTGGCGCGCGGTGATCGACATCGGCCAGGGCATCCCGAGCTACACCGCGATCAACGCCAACGCCCAGGCGCTCGCGCGCTACGCGGCGCTGTGCCAGGAGAACGGCATCGTCCCGATCGTCGAGCCCGAGGTGCTGATGGACGGCGGCCACGACATCGCGACCTGCGAGCGGGTCACGCAGTGGGTGCTGACCCACGTGTTCTGGGAGCTGTACCACAGCAGGATCATGCTCGAGGGCATGATCCTGAAGCCGAACATGATCGTCGCCGGCAAGAAGTGCCCGACCCAGGCCGGCGTCGGCGAGGTCGCCGAGCGGACGGTGAAGGTGCTGATGCGCTGCGTGCCGGCGGCGGTGCCGGGCATCGCCTTCCTCTCCGGCGGGCAGTCCGACGAGGAGGCGACCGCCCATCTCGACGCGATGAACCGGCTCGGCGGCCTGCCCTGGCCCCTCACCTTCTCCTACGGCCGTGCGCTCCAGGCGGCACCGCAGAAGGCGTGGTCGGGCAAGGCCGAGAACGTGCCGGCGGGCCAGCGCGCCTTCGCCCACCGCGCCCGCATGAACGGCCTCGCCGCCCAGGGCCAGTGGCAGGCATCGCTGGAGAAGGAAGCCGCCTAAGCGCTCGCCCCCTCCACCATGCTTCGCATGGTCCCCCTCCCCCGTCTGCGACGGAGGAGGATCCGCCTCGCGCCTGCTCGATCCTCCCCCCTTGCAGAACGGGGGCGGTGGCGAGGGCAGCGAGCCGGAGGGAGCCCGCGCTAGCCCCGCGGCACGATCATGCCGCGGACGATGCCGTCGCGGCGGATCGCGAGGTGCCAGAGCGCGCCGAGCAGGTGCAGACCGACGAGCGCGAGCAGGAGCTTGGTCAGGACGACGTGGGCCAGCGCTCCAGCCTCGATGCCGGCAGCGGCCATGGTGCCGAAGATCGGGGTCGCGATCAGGACGAAATAGAAGCCGCGGTGCGTCCACAGCGCCGCCTTCCGGGCCCACTCGGGCAGGTCGGCCAGGGGCGGCGTGCCGTCGCGCCGGCGCAGGAACAGCAGCATCAGCGCGAGGAAGAGGATGGTCAGGCCGCTCGCCATATGCAGCGCCTGGCGAACCTGGTCGCCGAACCCGATCGGGATGGTCTCGCTGCCGGTGATGGCGTGCCACAGCACGTGCATGGCGTTCTTCGTCAGCCACTGGAGGGCGACGAGGGCCACGATCAGCCAGTGCACGGCGATCTGCGGGCGGGTGTAGGCCGGGTTCAACGGAGCCTCGTGCGGCAAAGTCGCGCCTTCTTAGCCAATCGGGAGCGGCGGGGGCAGCGGCGATTTCGCCGCTGGGCTCACCGGCCGGACCTCATCGCGGCGGCGATGGCCGGCGATGGCCAGCAATCGACGGCGAGGCCGTGGCGTTTCTGCCAGGCGCCGATCGCCGCCTTGGTCTTCTGGCCGGCGCGGCCGTCGATCTTGTCGTGGTAGAGGCCGTCCCGGGTCATCGTCTGCTGCATGAAGGCGATCCCCTGCGCGTCGGCCTGACTGACCTTGCCCCAGGGTGTCGCGAACGGTCCCGCCCCGCCGATCCGGTCGGCGAGATGACCGACGAACAGGGCGTAGAGGTCGGAGAAGTTATAGGCTTTGAAGACGTAGAAATTCGCCGGCGTCAGGAAGGCCGGCCCGTGCGTGCCGGCGGGCAGGAACACCGATGCCGCCTCGCCGTCTCCGCCGGACGGCTGGCGGCTTCCGATCGGCCTAAGGCCCGCGGCGATCCAGGCGCCGACGGAACGGCGCACGTCCGGCTCGGCCTCCGCGCAGTCGAAGCCTGCCGGCGGGCGGACCTCCCAGGCCCAGCCGCCGCCGATGTGCCAGCCCTTGTCGACGAGCTGGCGCGCCGCCGAGGCCAGTGCATCCGGCACCGAGCGCCAGATGTCGGCGCGGCCGTCGCCGTCGAAATCGACCGCGTCGCGCAGATAGTCGGACGGCAGGAACTGGGTCTGCCCCATCGCGCCGGCCCAGGAGCTCTTCATCTCGGCGCGGGGGGCGACGCCCATCTGGAGCATCTTCAGCGCCAGCACGAACTCGCGCCGGAAACGCTCCTTGCGCCGGCCGGCCCAGGCCTGGGTCGCGAGCGTGCGAACCGCGTCGTAAGGCAGCCTGGCACGGCCGAAATTGGTCTCGCGGCCCCAGATCGCGAGCAGCACCGCGGGCGGCACGCCGAAGCGGCGCTCGATCGCGGCGAGGGTCGCCCGGTCCGCGGCGGCGACCGCCCTGCCCTGCGCCGCAAGGCGGGCGACGACGCTCTCGGAGACATAGGCGCCGGGAAGCTGCGCGAACTCGGCCTGTCGCGCCGGACGCGCCGGACGCCCCGGCAGCACGAGGTCGGGCAGCGACAGGTCGGGCTGGAGGTCGCGGGTGGCGGCGCCGAAGGTCTCGCGCGAGACGCCCAGCGCCTGCGCCTCGGGCCACAGCGATTGGAGGAAGGCCTGGAAATCCTCAGCGGACGCCGTCGGCGGCAGTGCCAGGAGCAGCAACGCAGCAAGGGCGAGGAGGCGAAGGCCTCGTAGGGTGGGCAAGCGATGCTTGCCCACCCTACGAAAGATGACGTCGGCCGCCTTCATCGCCCGCCGCGGAGGTGGCGGAAGGCGGAAATGGCGGCCGTCGCGCCGTCGCCGGCGACTGCCGGAAGGAGCGCGACGGAGTGCTGGCGGACGTCGCCGGCGGCGAACAGGCCGGGCCGCGAGGTCCGCATCAGGATGTCGGTCGCGACATGGCCCGCCGGGTCGAGATCGACCACGCCGCGGAGGAAGCCTGTCTCCGGCTCGGTCCCGATATAGACGAACACGCCCTCGACCGGCACCTCCTGCACCGCGCCGTCCCGGCGCACACGGATGGCGGCGACGCCATCGCCGCCGGTAATGGCCTCGACCGTGGCCCCGCCGACCAGCGTGAGGTTCGCCCGCTCGCCCGCCTGCTGGCGCAGGATCGCCTGGGCCCGCGGCGCCTCGGCGCGGAGATAGACCGTCACCGTCGCGGCATGGGCGGCCAGCACCGCCGCCTCGTCGAGGGCGGCGTCGCCGCCGCCCACCACCGCGACCGTCTTGCCCGCGAACAGCGGGCCGTCGCAGGTCGCGCAGTGCGAGACGCCTCGGCCGCGGAACTCCTCCTCCCCCGGAACGCCGAGCGTCCGCGGCTGCGAGCCCGTGGCGAGGATCACCGCCGGCGCCTTCAGGCTGTCCTCCGTGCCGCGCACGACCCAGGCCGCCCCGTCCGCTTCGATCGCCTCGATATCGTCGAGAAGAAAAGCCGCGCCGGCGGCCTCGGCCTGCTCCTGGAGCAGCGGGCCAAGCTCGAAGCCGCCGATGCCCTCGGCCAGGCCCGGCAGGTTCTCGATCCGCTCGGCATTGACGATCTGGCCGCCGGCGCCGAGCCGGTCGACGACGGCGGTGCGGAGGCCGAAACGGCCGGCGGTCGTCGCCGCGGTCAGGCCGGCAACGCCGGCGCCGACGATGACGAGGTCGAACTCCTGCATGGTCACTCCTGCATTCCCGCCCCGGGATGGACAGGGGCGAGGCCAACCACCAGACTTGGTGTCGCGGTGGATAGCGCATTCACGGCGTCCACCCCAACGCGATTCGATACCCCGAGGCCGCCATGACGCTCGCCGCCACCGCCGATCTGTTTCCCGACAGCCTGCCCGGCGCCGGATTGCTGCCCGAGCGGCCGGTCGCGGAAGCCTCGGTGCCGGCGCGCCTCCTGATCGACAGCCTCGCGACGCCGATCGGCGAGGCCCGCCTCGTCACCGACGAGGAGGGCCGCCTGCGCGCCTTCGACTGGGACGACTACGACCCCCGCCTGCGCCGCCTGCTCGGCGACCACTACGGCGCCCTCCCCGTCGAGACCGGCGAGGCCCCGGCCGCGATGCGCCGCACGCTTGCCGCCTATTTCGCCGGCGCCGGCGATCCGGACGACATCCTGGAGCTGCCCTGGGCCACCGCCGGCTCGCTGTTCCAGCGCCGGGTATGGACGATGCTCCAGACCATCCCCTCCGGCCGCACGCTGAGCTATGGGGCGCTGGCGCAGCGTCTCGGCATGCCCGTCGGCGCCGCCCGCGCGGTCGGCCTCGCCAACGGGTCGAACCCGGTCGCCGTGGTGGTGCCGTGCCACCGCGTCATCGGCGCCGACGGCTCGCTCACCGGCTATGGCGGCGGTCTCCACCGCAAGCGCTGGCTGCTCCGCCACGAAGGCGCCACCTTCCGCGATCGCTAGCCCCGCAGCGCTGCCGCCAGCGCCTCGGGCAGGCGCACCGGCTTGCCGGCCCGGATGCAGGCGCAGGTGACGACGGCTTCGACCAGGGTTTCGCCGTCGCGGCGGACCGCCTGGTTCAGCACCAGCGAGGCGCGATTGAGCCGCTCCACATCCGTCTCGACCGCGAGGAGGTCGTCGAGCCGCGCCGGACGGTGGAACTCGATCGCCATGCGCCGGACGACGAATGCCGCGCCGGTCGCCTCCAGCATGCTTCCCTGGCTGATACCGAGCGTGCGCAGCAGCTCGGTGCGGCCGCGCTCGAGGAAGCGCAGATAGCTCGCGTGGTAGACCAGCCCGCCGGCGTCGGTGTCCTCCCAGTAGACGCGCACCGGGAGGCGATGGGCGTTCACGCCGAGCCCTGGTGCTTGGTGTCGGCGAGGATGCGCGACAGCTTCTCGCGGTCGCGCTCGGTGACGTAGCGGGCGACGGCGGTGGACAGCTCGTCGAGCTTCTTCTGCTGGCGGACGATGACGCGGAGGAAATTGTTGATCGTGGCGTAGAGCTCGGGCCGCGACAGCCCTTCCAGCGTCGCCGGATCGGCGAGCTGCATCAGCTCCTCCAGCGCCCTCCCGGCATCGTTCTTCGCCATGACGCCTCTAGTCTTCGCCCTCGCCGAACAGCGGCATCTCCGGCTCCGCCCGCTGCGGCATCGCGAGGCCGAGGTGGCGGAACGCGTGGGCCGTCAGGACGCGCCCGCGCGGGGTGCGCTGCACGAAGCCCTGCTGGATCAGGAAGGGCTCGATGATTTCCTCGATCGCGTCGCGTGGCTCCGACAGCGCCGCCGCCACGGTCTCGACCCCGACCGGACCGCCGCCATGGTGGATCGCAATGGTGGTGAGATAGCGGCGGTCCATCGCATCGAGACCGCGGCCGTCGACCTCCAGGCGGTTCAGCGCGCGGTCGGCGGCCTCGCGGGTGATGGCGCTGTCGCCGGAAACGGCCGCGAAGTCGCGGACCCGGCGGAGCAGCCGGCCGGCGATGCGCGGGGTGCCCCGCGCCCGCCTCGCGATTTCGGCGGCGCCGTCCGGCGCGAGCGCGACGCCCAGCACCCGGGCGCCGCGGCGGACGATCTCCTCCAGCTCGTCGTGGCTGTAGAAGCCGAGGCGCACCGGAATGCCGAAGCGATCGCGAAGCGGCGTCGTCAGCAGGCCGACCCGGGTGGTGGCGCCGACCAGGGTGAACTTCGCGAGCTCGATCCGGACCGAGCGCGCCGCCGGCCCCTCGCCGATGATGAGGTCGAGCTGAAAGTCCTCCATCGCCGGGTAGAGGATTTCCTCGACCGCCGGGTTGAGGCGGTGGATCTCGTCGATGAAGAGGACGTCCCGCGGTTCCAGATTCGTGAGGAGCGCCGCGAGGTCGCCGGCCTTGGCGATGACCGGGCCGGAGGTCGCGCGGAAGTTCACGCCGAGCTCGCGGGCGACGATCTGCGCCAGCGTGGTCTTGCCGAGGCCGGGCGGCCCGGCGAACAGCACGTGGTCGAGCGCCTCGTTCCGCGCCTTGGCGGCCTGGACGAAGACGTCGAGATTCTCGCGGGCCTGGCGCTGGCCGATGAACTCGGCGAGCCGCTGGGGCCGGAGCGAGGTTTCCGCGGCGTCCTCCTCGCGCCGTTCGCCGGACAGCAGCGGACGCGCCGCGGTCACGACGCCAGCTCCTTGAGGCCGAGGCGAATCAGGGCGGCGGTCGAGGCGTCGTCGCCCGCCTTCCTCAGGGCGGCGGCGATGGCGCCGGAGGCCTGGACCTGGGCGTAGCCGAGGTTGACCAGGGCCGAGACGGCGTCGGCGGCCGGCTGCGGCGCGGCGTCGGCCGCGAGCGCATCGGCGAGGCCGACATGGGCCGGGTCGGCCGCGAAGACGGGCACGCGGTCCTTCAGTTCGGCGGCGATGCGCGCGGCGACCTTCGGCCCGACGCCCGGGGCCTGGGCGATGGCGCGCCGGTCCTGCAGGGCGATGGCCTTCGCGAGTTCCGCCGCGCCGAGCACGCCCAGCACCGCCAGCGCCACCTTGGCGCCGACGCCCTGCACCGTCTGCAGCAGGCGGAACCACTCGCGCTCGGCGTCGCCATCGAACCCGAACAGGCGGATCTGGTCCTCGCGGACGTAAGTCTCGATCGCGAGCGTCGCTGCCTCGCCCCGGCGCAGCTTGGCCAGCGTCCGCGGCGCGCAGGTGACGAGATAGCCGACCCCGCCGACGTCGAGGATCGCCCAGTCCTCGCCGACGCTGTCCACGGTGCCGCGAAGCTTGCCGATCATCCGACCGCCTCCAGCAGCGCCGCCCGCGCCCGGTGATGGGCGTGGGTGATAGCGACGGCGAGCGCGTCGGCGGCGTCGGCACCGGCCGCCTCCGCCCGCGGCAGCAGCACCCGGACCATCGCGCCGATCTGGCGCTTGTCGGCATGGCCGACGCCGACCACCGTCTTCTTCACGAGGTTCGGCGCATATTCCGCCACCGCGATGCCGGCCTGGGCGGGGACCAGGAGGGCGATGCCGCGGGCCTGCCCGAGCTTGAGCGTCGAGGCCGGGTTGCCGTTGACGAAAGTCTCCTCGACCGCCGCCTCGTCGGGCGCGTGGGCGGCGACGACGGCGGCGAGGCCGTCGTGGAGCGCGGCAAGCCGTGCCGCCAGCGCCAGCCCCTCGTCCGGGACCACGGTGCCGCAGGCGAGAAAGGTGAGCCGGTTGCCGGCACAGGCGATCACGCCCCAGCCGGTGCGGCGAAGGCCCGGGTCGATGCCGAGGATGCGAATCGCCCCTGCGTCCATGCCGTCCGGTTTAGCCGGAAGCGGGCGCGGCGCGAAGGGTCAGGCACCGGCAGATGCAGGCTGTCATCCCGGCCGCGCCGGAGGCGAGAGCCGGATCCGGGGCCGGCATCGCGCCTGCAACGAACCTGCAACCGGATCCCCGGACCGCGCTTCGCGCGTCCGGGACGACGGAAGTCACGCCGCCGTCAGCCGCGCCATGACCTCGTCGGAGACCTCGAAATTGGCATAGACGTTCTGCACGTCGTCGTCGTCGTCGAGCGAATCCATCAGCTTCAGCATCGACTGGGCGCGCTCCTCGTCGAGCGGCGCGGTCGTGGTCGGCCGCCACACCGCCTTGACGCTCGCGGGCTCGCCCAGGGCCGCCTCCAGCGTCTTGGAAACCTCGCCGAGGTCCTCGTAGGCGCAGGTGACGACGTGGCGCTCGGCGTCGGACTGCACGTCGTCGGCGCCGGCCTCGATCGCCGCCTCCAGCACCTTGTCCGCCGAGCCCGCCGCGGCGGGATAGACGACCTCGCCGACCCGGTTGAACATGAAGGAGACCGAGCCGGTTTCGCCGAGCGCTCCGCCCGCGCGGGTGAAATAGGAACGGACCGCCGAGGCCGTGCGGTTGCGGTTGTCAGTCAGCGCCTCGACGATGACCGCGGCGCCGCCGGGGCCGTAGCCCTCGTAGCGCACCTCCTCGTAGCTCTCGCCCTCGCCGCCGAGCGCCTTCTTGATGGCGCGGTCGATATTGTCCTTGGGCATGTTCTCCGCCCGCGCCGCGAGCACGGCGAGGCGCAGCCTGGCGTTCATCGCCGGGTCGGGCGCGCCGAGCTTGGCCGAGACCGTGATCTCGCGGGCAAGCTTGGAGAACAGCTTCGACTTCTGCGCATCCTGCCGCCCCTTGCGGTGCATGATGTTCTTGAACTGCGAATGTCCGGACATGGCGGGTTCCCGGGCTCGTGCGGCCACCGCCGCGGCCGATGCCGCAGGCGCAAAGCAGCCTGAAAATCAGGATAGCACGGCATATAGACGAGCGCGGCATGGCGGGGAAGCCGGCGCAATACGGCCCCGATGCGGCCGTTAACCTTAACCCGCCTTTAACGACTCCCGAACATCATTCCGACGCAAGGCGCCGGGCGCCAAGCAATTCCGGAGGGTGGGGGTTATGCGGGTCGCAAGCAAGCTTCTGTTGGCCGGGCTCGGAGGAGCGCTGCTGTCGCCGATCACGGCGAACGCAGCCGACCTGATCCAGCCGATCATCCCCGCGCCGGCCGCGCCGGTCGTCACGGTCAGCGGCTTCTACCTCCGTGGCGACGTCGGCTTCAGCAATCAGACGGTGCGGACGCTCGACAACGCCCTCTACAGCACCGTGCCGGGCGGTCCCGGGGCCGTCGTCCACGCCCAGAAGGGCTTCGACGCCGCGCCGATCGCCGACATCGGCATCGGCTACAAGTGGAACCGGTGGCTCCGCACCGACGTCACCGCCGAGTATCGCGGCGGCGCCAATTTCCACGGCATGGACCTCTTCCCGGTTGCCGGCGGCGGCAGCGGCGTCGACCAGTACTCGGCGACCAAGTCCGAATGGCTCTTCCTCGCCAACGCCTATGTCGATCTCGGCACCTGGTGGTGCGTGACGCCGTTCGTCGGCGCCGGCGTCGGCGCGGCGCGCAACACGATCTCCAACTTCACCGATGCCGGGCTGAACCTGCCCGGCGCCGGCGGCCCGCCGGTCGCGAGCAATGCCCGCGGCGCGACCGAGTCCCAGTGGAACTTCGCCTGGGCGCTCTACGGCGGCCTCGCCTTCGACATCACGCCGAACCTGACGGTGGAGCTGTCGTACCGCTACCTCAGCCTCGGCAACGCGCATTCCGGCGACCTGATCGCCTTCGACGGCACCAACACCGTCTACAACCCGATGAAGTTCAAGGACCTCGCCTCGAGCGACGTGCGCATCGGCCTGCGCTATCTGCTGAACTGACCCGTCCCGCGGATTTTGGGTACAGCGTAAGCGGCCCGGCGGCCTCCGCCGGGCCGCTTACGTTTTCGTGGATTCGGCGTCATGGCCGGGCGTGCCCAGGCGACCCGCGACTTCCTTCTGTCGTCGCGCTCCAAACGCGTGGAAGCCCCGGCCCGAGGCCGGGCACGACGGTGGCGATTTCGGATGCTACGCCGCGGCCCTGGCGAGCGCGCCGGCAACCTCCTCGACCACGGTCTCGACCAGGCTGCGGTCGTCGCCCTCGCCCATCACCCGGACCACCGGCTCGGTGCCCGACGGCCGCACCAGCAGGCGGCCCGCCTGCCCGAGCCGCGCTTCCGCCGTGGCAATGGCGCGCTGCACCGCGGCCGAATCGAGCGGCCGGGCCCCGTCGTAGCGGACGTTCTTCAGGACCTGCGGCAGCGGCTCGAAGCGGTGGCACACCTCGGACACCGGACGGTCCAGCTTCTTGACCACCGCCAGCACCTGGAGCGCCGCGACCAGCCCGTCGCCGGTCGTGGCGTAGTCCGACAGGATGAGGTGGCCCGACTGCTCGCCGCCGAGATTGTAGCCGTGCTCGCGCATCGCCTCGACGACGTAGCGGTCGCCGACCGGCGTGCGCAGCATGGTGAGCCCGGCAGCCGCGAGATGGCGCTCCAGGCCGAGATTGGACATCTGGGTGGCGACGATGCCGGGGCGGCTGAGACGCCCCTCCTCCGCCCAGCTCGCGGCGACGACCGCCATCATCTGGTCGCCGTCGACGGTGTGGCCCTTCTCGTCGACCAGGATGACGCGGTCGGCGTCGCCGTCGAGCGCGATGCCGAGATCGGCGCGGACCTCGCGCACCTTGCGGCACAAGGCCTCCGGCGCCGTCGAGCCGACGTCGCGGTTGATGTTGAAGCCGTCGGGATCGACCCCGATCGCGACCACCTCCGCGCCGAGCTCCCACAGCGCGTCCGGCGCGACCCGGTAGGCCGCGCCGTTGGCGCAATCGACCACGATGCGGAGCCCCTCGAAGCTGACGTCGCGCGACAGCGTCCGCTTGGCGAACTCGATATAGCGGTCGTGGACGCCCTCGATGCGCTTGGCCCGGCCGATCAGGGCCGACTTGGCGAGGCGAGGCCCGAGATCGGAGTCCATCATGGCCTCGATGGCCTGCTCGACCTCGTCGGACAGCTTGTAGCCGTCCGGCCCGAACAGCTTGATCCCGTTGTCGTCATACGGGTTGTGCGAGGCCGAGATCATGACCCCGAGGTCGGCGCGCATCGAGCGCGTCAGCATGGCGACGGCGGGCGTCGGCATCGGGCCGAGCTGGAGCACGTCGACCCCGACCGAGGTGAAGCCGGCGACCAGGGCCGACTCGATCATGTAGCCCGACAGGCGGGTGTCCTTCCCGATCACCACGCGGTGGCGATAGTCGCCGCGGCGGAACGCGAGCCCGGCCGCCTGCCCCGCCTTCAGCGCCAGCTCAGGCGTGATCGGATGGGCGTTGGCTCGCCCCCGGATCCCGTCGGTCCCGAAATATCTGCGCGTCATCGCTGCTCCGGCCTCGACCCGTCATACGCCACCGTCCCCATAGCGCAGGATCGCACGAAAGCGGTTCAAAATTCGTGAGCGCGTGTTGCCGGGCCGCCGCAGACACCAGCATCGGTTGCGCGCGGCGGCGATTCATTTCGCCACGCTCGCGAGCCATCCAGCCCTGACGCACGCCGATTTCCTCGTGATATGACGGCGGCATGACGGCCGCCGACGATCTCGTCTTCGACCGCTCGGCCGAAGGCGCGCCGGGCGAGCCGGTCCGGCTCTCGCCGCTGGTGCGGCGGGTGCTGGCGCCGAATCCGAGCGCATTCACCTTCACCGGCACCCAGACCCACCTCGTCGGCCACGGCCGCGTCGCGGTGATCGACCCCGGCCCGGACGATCCGGCCCATGTCGCCGCCCTGCTCGCCGCGCTCCGGGGCGAGATCGTCGAGGCGATCGTCGTCACCCACACCCACCGCGACCATACCGGGGCGGTCGCGGCGCTGGCGGCCGAGACCGGCGCCCCGGTCGTCGGCTGCGCGCCCATGGTCCATGGCGAGGGCGGCGTCCGCCTCGATGCCGGCGGCGACAGCAGCTATCGGCCGGCGCGCATCCTTGCCGACGGCGAGGCCGTCGCCGGGCCGGGCTGGACGCTGACCGCGGTGGCGACGCCGGGCCATACCTCGAACCACCTCGCCTTCGCCCTCGCCGAGGAGGCGGCGCTGTTCTCCGGCGACCATGTGATGGCATGGTCCACCACGGTGGTGGCGCCGCCCGATGGCGACATGGCGAGCTATCGCGGCTCGTTAGACAAGCTGATCAACCGTCCCGAAGACCTGTATTATCCGGCACACGGCCCGGCCAAGTCGGAAGCCCGGGCCTACGTCGCCGGCCTGCTCAAGCACCGCCGCTTTCGCGAAGCCCAGATCGTCGCCCGCCTGAAAGCCGGCGACCGCGCCATCCCGGCGATCGTCGCCGCGCTCTATCGCGGCCTCGACCCGCGGCTGGTGCCGGCGGCGGGCATGTCGGTCCTCGCCCACCTCCGCGACCTCGAAGCGCGCGGCATCGTCGCCGCCGCCGGCGAAGGTGCGGCGGCCGCGTACCGGCTGACCTGAGGGAACCGCCTCAGCCGGCGTCGTCGCCGTCCCCGGCTGCGGCAGGCGGCGCCGGTTCCGGCGATCCGCGCAGGCCAGCGAGGAGGTCGGCCAGCATCGGCGCCATGCGGCGCAGCTCCTCGAGATGCGCGCCCGACAGGTCGGCGAGCAGCCGCTCGGCCTTCGCCGTCAGCGCCAGGAGCACGCGCCGGCCGTCGTCCGGCGACCCGCTGCGCCGCACCAGGCCGGCGGCGACCAGCCGGTCGGCCAGTTCCACCGCGGTGTTGGGCCGGATGCCGAGGCTCACCGCGAGGTCGCCGATCGAGACCCGCCCGCCGTTAGGATGACCCTTGATCGCGAGCAGCGCCTGGTGTTGCTGCGGCGCAAGGCCGACGGCCCGGGCAGCCCCCTCGCTGAACGCCAGGAATTGCCGCAGCGCGGCACGAAAGGCCGCGAGCCTACGGTAGTCCGCCTTGGTTAATAATTGAGTCGCGCGCGTCATTTTCGCATTGCTGCAATGCAATAGCTTCGCTTGATTTATATCGCTCCGCGACATAAATCGCTCACGCGACGCCCGGCATCACCCGCCGGGCGTCGCTTACGTTCCGACAGGACACCCGTCCCTCCGGCGCAGCGGCCCGGCGCACGAGCGTGCGTCGCATTCAGAGATTGTTCCCCACTATGTCGCAAACGTCGAGTAGGGCAGCACCGCCGGCCGCCCGGCCGCACCAGAGCAGCTCCGCCAAGCTGGGCGATTTCACCGCGAACCCCCGCATCCTCGTCCTGATCGCCATGGCCATCGTGGTCGGCGCCGGCGGCACCGCGTCGGCCTGGGTGCTGGTGAAGCTGATCGCGCTGGTGACGAACCTGACGTGGTTCGGCCGCTTCTCGACCGCGTCGGTGTTTCTGTCGTCCGCACATCCGAACTGGTGGATGGTGCTGGCCCCGGCCGTCGGCGGCCTCGCCATCGGCCTGATGGCGCGATTCGGCTCGGAGAAGATCCGCGGCCACGGCATTCCCGAGGCGATCGAGGCGATCCTGATCGGCGGCAGCCGGATGGAGCCCAAGGTCGCGGCGCTGAAGCCGCTGTCGTCGGCGATCTCGATCGGCACCGGCGGCCCGTTCGGCGCCGAGGGCCCGATCATCATGACCGGCGGCGCGATCGGCTCGCTGTTCGCCCAGTTCTTCCGGATGAGCGCGGCCGAGCGCAAGACGCTCCTCGTCGCCGGCGCCGCGGCCGGCATGACCGCGATCTTCGGCACGCCGATCGCGGCGGTGATGCTCGCCGTCGAGCTCCTGCTGTTCGAGTGGAAGCCGCGGAGCTTTATCCCGGTCGCCGCCGCCGCGGTGGTGGCCGCGGCGATGCGCCCGCTCCTGATCGGCTCGGGCCCGCTGTTCGCCTTCGCGTTCGTGCCGCACCTGCCGTGGTGGAGCTGGCCGCTCTATGTCGGCGTCGGCATCGTCGCCGGGCTGCAGTCGGGCCTCCTGACGACGCTGCTCTACGGCTGCGAGGACCTCTTCAGCCACATCAGGCTGCACTGGATGTGGTGGCCCGCGATCGGCGGCCTCGCGGTCGGCGTCGGCGGCCTGTTCGACCCCGGCGCCCTCGGGGTCGGCTACGACCAGATCGCGGCGCTGCTGTCGGGCCATATCGCCGGCCAGGCGGCGGTGACGCTGCTCCTGGTCAAGGCCGCGATCTGGCTGGTGGCGCTGGCGTCGGGCACCTCGGGCGGCGTGCTGGCGCCGCTTCTCATCCTCGGCGGCGCCCTGGGCAGCCTGGAAGGGCTGTGGCTGCCGGGCGAGGTCGGCTTCTGGGCGCTGCTCGGCATGGCCGGCATGATCGGCGGCACCATGCGGGCGCCGCTGACCGCAGCGCTGTTCGCGGTCGAGCTCACGGGCAACATCGCGATCCTGCCGGCGCTCCTGGCGACGACGAGCGCGGCCTTCGCCGTGACCGTGCTCCTCCTCAAGCGCTCGATCCTGACCGAGAAGATCGCCCGCCGCGGCCTCCACCTGACGCGCGAATACAGCGTCGATCCCTTCGAGATCATGCGCGCGCGCGACGTCATGGTGCCGCTCGCCGAGATGCAGACTTTGCCGGCCCGGATGCCGATCGACGAAGCGGTGGCGTTCTTCACCGGCTCGGAGCCGCGCTACAAGTCCTATCCCGTGGTCGACCGTGCCGGCCGCGTCGTCGGCATGGCCGCCCGCAGCCACATTCTCCGCTGGATGGTCGAGGGCAGCCACAACGGCCAGACCTTGCAGGACGCGGTGTCCGACGCGTCGCTCGTGGTCGCCCACCCCGACGACATCCTCGCCCACATCGCCGACCTCATGGTCGACGCGGACGTCGGCCGCGTGCCGATCGTCGAGCGCGGCACCAGCCGGCTCGCCGGCCTGGTCGCGCGCAAGGACCTCCTGCGCATCCGCGCCCATACCGGCTCGCAGGAGCGCGAGCGCTCGGCCTATTTCGGGCGCAGCCCGAAGTCCCGGCCGCGCCGGCTCGGCCCGCCGCGCTCACCCCGTCACGCGGCGGCGGAATAGAACGGAAAACACGGCTCCCCATCATGCCCGGGCTTGGCCCAGGCATTCCACGAGTTTGCAGCGCCGCCGTTAGAGAAAGTCGTGGATGGCCGGGACAGGCCCGGCCATGACGGACTCAGCTCGTCAATGCCTCGCCATCGGTCTCGCGGGCGGCCCGGATCATCGCGACCGTGCGGTCGGCGGACTCGGGAGCGAGGCCGATATAGCGGACGGGATCGAGCGCGTCGGCGAGGTTCAGCGCGGCGGCGTGCTCGGCCAGGCCCGGGCGACGGTTGATCTCGTCGACAAGCGAGGTTCCGTTCCGCCACGCGGCTTGCGCGGCGAGGCGCACCTCCTCGTGGGCGGTATGCTTGCCGATGCGCTCGCCGAGCAGGAACATCGCCCGCTCGGCCATGACGAGCCCGCCGGTGCGGCCGAGATTGCGCCGCATGTTCTCGGGCAGCACGATCAGGCCTTCGGCCATGTCGGCGGCATCCCGCACCAGGCGATCGGCCGCGACGCTCACGCTGCCGACCGCATCCAGGCTGGAGATCTGGTCGCGCTCGAAATGCGACACCATCCAGTCGCGCAGGATGTCGGCCTCGTGCACCACCACCCCGGCCTGCGCGAGCATGGCGCGCGACTTCACCGGGTTCTGCTTGTGCGGCATGGTCGAGGAGCCAACGCCCATCGCCGGCTCGGCCAGCTCGCGGAAATCGTCGCCCTGGCGGACGAAGACGTCGTCCGCCACGTTGGCCCAGCTCCGCGCGATCAGCGCCAGCACCTGGCCATACTCGGCATGGATGTCGCGATTGCCCTTCCAGTCCGCCGGCCAGGGCGGCGCGAGGCCGAGCTCGGCCATGACCTCGGCCTCGACCGCGAGCGCGTCCGGCCCGAGCGAGGCATAGCTGCCGACCGCGCCGGACAGCATCCCGGTCCCGGTGCGGGCGCGCCACGCCTTGAGCCGCTCGATGTTGCGACGGTTCTCGCCGAGCCAGCTCGCGGCCTTGAGGCCGAAGGTGATCGGCAGCGCATGGCGGCCGACCGTACGGCCGATCATCGGCGTCGCCCGATGGTCCGCCGCGAGCCGCATCAGCGCCGCCTCGGCGCGGCGGAGCTCGACGAGGACGAGCTGCGACGCCCGCCGCATCTGGATCACCAGCACGGTGTCGAAGATGTCGGCCGAGGTCGCGCCGTAGTGGATCCACTCCCCCGCGCCGTCACGGGCGACGGCAGCCCAGGAGTCGAGCAGCGCCACCATCGGGTGGGTCACGGTGCGCTGCCGCTCCGCGACCATCGCCGGCGGCACGGCGTCGAGATTGGCGGTGCGGGCGATCTCCTCGGCCGCGGCGTTCGGGATGATGCCGCGCCGCGCCTGCACCCGCGCCAGCGCCACCTCCATCTCCATGCGGAGAAGCTGGGTGAACTCGGTACTGAACAGGCGGGCGATCGACGTCTCGGCGGCGGCCGAATTCGGCATTCCTCTCACCTCCCGAGCGCAGCCGCGCGGCGCGAGCGCCGGCGCACGCTGAGCCCGGCCACGCCGAAGCGGCCCTGCACCATCGGCCACAGCCCGTTCGGCGCATAGAGCATCGCCAGCATGGCGACCAGACCGACCGCGCAGAGATAGAGGGTGCCGGTCGGCGCGTCGGGCCAGACGTCGACGATGGTGTTGGTGAAGAGCTCCTGCAGCGCGAAATAGATGATGGTGCCGATGATCGGCCCCTCCAGCGTGCCGATGCCGCCGACGATGGTGATGAACAGCATCGAGACCGACCAGTTGGGATCGAAGCCCTGGGTCGGGTTCACCGCCAGCGTCGCCATGTAGTAGACCGCGCCCGCCGCGGCGCAGCCCGCGCCCGAGATGACGAAGGCGACGAAGCGGTTGCGCCAGACGTCGACCCCGAGGCTCGCCGCGGCGAGGTCGTTGTCGCGCACGCTCATGAGGCCGAGGCCGATCGGCGAGCGCATCAGGAGATAGGCGCCGCCGGTGGTGAGGATCGCGATCGCGGCGGCGATCCAGAACACGGTCACGTCGAACCAGTCGAAGTTCACCAGCGGCACCACCGGACTGAGCGAGAAGCCGGAGCTGCCCCCCAGCACCGGCTGGCCGGAGCAGATGGCGGCCAGCACCTCGGACAGCACCCAGGTCCCGATGGCGAAGAACACGACGCGGAGGCGGAACAGGAACAGCGCGCTCACCGCCGCGAAGAGCGCGCCGAGGAGCGGCGCCACCGGGATTACCCAATAGGGCGAGACGTTGAGCGCGAGCGCCGCATAGAACAGGCCGTAGGCACCGACGCCGACGAACATCTGCTGGCCGAGGCAGAGCAGCCCGGCATAGCCGGCGAGGAGGTTCCACATCTCGGCCATGGCGAGATAGAGCAGCACCTCCGAGAGGAAGCGCAGCACGTCGAGGCTGCCGGCGGCCTGGCCGGCCGCGCCGAGCGCGGCGGCCAGCGCCACCGCGACGAGGAAACCGACGAGCGCGCGCGTCATGGCACCGCCACCCCGAACAGGCCGTTCGGGCGGAGCAGCACGACGGCGAAGAAGACGAGATGGACCGCGATCAGCCCCGAGTTCGGCGCGAGCTTGAGGCCGAGAAGCTCGGCGATGCCGAGCGCGAGCCCGCCGATCAGCGCGCCCCAGAACGAGCCGAAGCCGCCGAGCACGATGACCTCGAAGGCGACCAGGAGGTTCGAGATGCCCGAGAACGGCGTGAAGGTGCCGCGCATCGCGAGCAGCATCCCGGCGATGGCGGCGAGCGCCAGCGCGAGGCCCATGACGATGTTGTAGATGCGCCGCGGCGTGACGCCCATCAGCCGCGCGACCTCGGGGTTGTCGGCCGTTGCCCGCACCACCCGGCCGAAGCGCGTGTAGGAGATCACGAGCTGGAGCGCGACGAAGAAGAAGATCGCGATGCCGAGCGTGACCAGCGGCAGGACGCCGATCGAGAGGCCGAACGCCTCGATCCGCATCCTCGCAAGCGCGCCGGAGGTGATGCTGTGGACGTCGGCGCCGAAGATCGCCGCCATCAGGTTCCGGAGCACGATCGAGAAGCCGAAGGTCAGGAGGATCGGCACCAGCACGTCGGGCGTGCCGGTCACGCGGTTCAGCAGCACCGCCTGGAGGCCCCAGCCGACGAAGAAGAACGTGATCGCGACCGGGATCATCAGGATCAGCGGGTCGACCCCCGGCAGCGCGGTCGAGAGACCGAGCCCCATGAACGCCGCCAGCACGATGAACTCGCCGTGGCTGACATTGATGATCCGCATCACGCCGGTGACCAGCGCGAGCCCGACCCCGAGCACGCCGTAGAGGCCGCCGAGGCAGACGCCGTTGATCAGAAGATCGACCCACTCCACCGTGCCGTCCCCCTTATCCTCCGCGCGCTCGCGGCCCCTCACCCGGTCGCCGGCTCAGGCCGGCGACCCGACCTCCCCCCGCCGGGGAGAGGTGAAAGAGGCGCCGCACCTCACTCTCCCGGAGGGAGAGGTCGAGTCGCGCAGCACGCGCGATCCGGGTGAGAGGTTACGGCACCTGCGATAGGCACCCCTCACGTGCCGAAATAGGCCTGCGACAGGCGCTCGAAGCTGAGGTCCCGCGCCGGGCCCTCCAGCGTGATGCGGCCCTTCAGCAGGCAATAGACGTGGTCCGCAGCCGCCGAGGCGCGCTTGACCTCCTGCTCGACCACGACGATCGAGGTGCCCTCGGCGCGGATGGTCGGGAAGGCGCGGTAGATCTGGTCGACCACGACCGGCGCGAGGCCCTGGCTGATCTCGTCGGCGAGAAGAAGCCGGGGGTTGGCCATCAGCGCACGGCCGATCGCGACCATCTGCTGCTGCCCGCCGGAGAGAAGGCCCGGCGCCATCGTCCGCCGCTCGCCGAGCACCGGGAACAGCTCGTAGACCCGCGCGAGGTTCCAGTGGCCGGGGCGCCGGTTGTAGGCGCCCATCAGCAGGTTCTCCTCGATCGAGAGCGTGTTGAAGAGGAGCCGCCCCTCCGGCACCAGCGCCACGCCGAGCTTCGAGATGCGCTCGGCGCCGAGGCGCTCGATCGGCTCGCCGGCGAAGCGGATCGAGCCCTGGACCCCCGCGATCAGGCCGGCGAGCGATTTCAGGAAGGTGGTCTTGCCGGCGCCGTTGGCGCCGATCAGCGCCACCGTCTGCCCGGCCTCGACCGAAAGATCGACCGAAAACAGCGCCTGGAGGTCGCCGTAGAAGGTCGACAGGCCCTCGACTTCAAGCAGCTTCATCGGCGGCGAGGCCCATATAGATCTGCTTCATCACCGGGCTTTCCATCACCTCCTCGGGCGGGCCGTCGAGCAGCTTCTTGCCGAAGTGCAGCAGGAGGATGCGGTCGGCGCCCTCGTGCAGCGCGTGCGGGATGTGCTCGACCCAGATGATGGCGTGGTCGCGCTTGAGGTCGACGATCAGGCGCGTCAGCTCCGCGACCTCGGGCTCGGTCAGGCCGCCGGCGATCTCGTCGAGCAGGAGAAGGCGCGCCCGCGACACCACGGCCTTGCCGAGCTCGAGCCGCTTGCGGTCGAGGAGGCCCAGCCGGCCGGCCGCGATCTCCTCCTTGTCGGTCAGGCCGAAGCGGTCGAGCACCTCGAGCACCCAGTCCTCGGCCGCCTCGCCGGTGAGGCTCGCGCCGTATTGCGCCGCGACCAGGAGGTTCTCGAACACCGACAGGTGCGGGAACGGCTGCGGGATCTGGAAGGCCCGGACGATGCCGAGCCGGGCGCGGCGGAACACCGGCACGCGCGTCACGTCGATGCCGTCGAAACGGATCGTGCCGGCGTCGGCGCCGACCGTCCCGGCGATCAGGTTGAAGACCGAGCTCTTGCCCGCGCCGTTCGGCCCGATCACGCCGAGGCAGCTCCCGGTATCGAGCTGGAACGACACCTGGTCGGCCACGACGACCGCGCCATAGCGCTTGCAGAGGCCGTCCACTTCAAGCAACGCCACCCCAATTCCTCCGGCCGGCCGACGTCCTCACCTCCGTCATGCCCCGCCTTAGGCCGAGCATCCACGAGTTTGAAGCGCGTCCCTGCAAGAAAGTCGTGGATGGCCGGGACAAGCCCGGCCCTGTCGGTCGAGAGCGCGGGCGATCGTCAGCTCAGGAGCTTCAGCTTGGCCTGGATCGGGATGTTGGGGGCGGTCGAGTTGCTGACGATCAGGAGGTCGTACTTGAACTTGCCGCCCTGGGTGCGCACCCACTGGCCGCCGCAGGTGACGACGATGGCGACGTTCGGCACCTTGGTGGTCTTGAAGTTCACCGGCCCGGCGACGGTGGTGATGTCGAGGTTCTTGATGGCGTCGCGCACCGCCTTCTTGTCCTTGGGATCGCCCGAGGCCTTGAGCGCCGCGATGGCCGCCTCCCAGATCTGGTGGACATAGCCGAGCGGCTGGGTCCACTGCTTGCCGGTCGACTTCTCCCAACTGTCGGCGAACTCGCGGGCCGACTGGCCGGTGAGCGAGGACTTGTAGGGCCAGGCCGGCGTCCACCACACCTCGGTCGAGAGCCCGTCGCCGTAATTGCCGAGCGCCTCGACCGCGCTGGGGAACAGCAGCGCCGCGGCGACGGTCGCGACCTTCGGCTTGTAGCCGGTCTGCGCCGCCTGGTTCCAGAACTGCACGAGCTGCTCGGTCGTGAGATAGCCCACGACGATGTCGCACTTGCCGTTCTTGAATGCCGAAAGCTGGTTGGAGAAGTCGTTGGTCGAGGGCTGGAAGAAGCCGGCCTTGACCTCCTTGTAGCCGCCCTTGGCGAGGTGCGGCGACAGGCCGACCGGCCCGCCGAAGGAGCGGCCGGCCGGGTTGTCCATCCACAGCGTGCCGACGGTCTTGTTGGTCTCGACGGTGTTCCACATGCCGACATAGTTGTCCATCAGGTCGGCGACGCCGAAGCCGATGTGGAAGTGGAACGGGAAGCCCTTGTAGCCGGGGCCCGGCCGGGCACCGCGGCCGATGACGAAGGCCTCCCACGGCGCGTTGGTGGTGAGAAGCGGCATGCCGCGCGCGTCGGCCAAGGGACCGGCCGCCACCACGGCCGAGCCGTTGGTGCCGAGGACGATGTCGCAGTTCTCGCGCAGCACGAGTTCGCTCATCACCCGCGAGGTCTGGGTGTCGTCGGACTGGTTGTCCTTCTTGACCAGCTCGACCTGATAGGTCTTGCCGCCGATCTTGAGGCCGTCCTTCAAGACGGGCTTGATCTGGTCGTAGACCCAATCGTCGACGACGTTGAACTGCGAGAGGAAGCCCGAGCGGGCCTCGATATAGCCGACCTTGATGGTGTTGGAGGCCGCGCGGGCCACGTTCGGCAGCGGCAGGTTGGCAGCCGCGGCCAGCGCCACGGCACCGCCCGCCTTGATGAGATTGCGGCGGCCGCGGTCGACCGTCTCGGCGCCAGGACGCTTGTCGTCACCCTTCATGGTCGCTCCCTCCCCTCGTCTTCGGCGCGCGGCGGCTGGCCACGATCCGGCATCGGTGGCAGCGATCTTAGATCGCCGCCGCTACGGTCGCCAAGGGACTCCGGGCGGAGTGCCCCCGCAGTTTCATTGCGCGCGCAATGATTGCAGCGTCTTGAGGGGCGAGCGTCGGCCTTGCCGGCGCTCCCATCCGAGGCTGCGCCGCGCGACCCGCCGGCGTCGCGCGCCCCGCCGCCGCTCAGGTGACCAGGAAATCGGCCGCATGGAGTGCGGGGTGGCCCGTCAGCGTGGCGATGGCCACCGCATGGCTGTTGCCGCTGCCGTCGGCGTCGTAGGACAGGACGCCGGTCTTGGTGTCGTAGACGATGTGCTGCCCCTTGGTGTGGGCGGTCCCGGTGGCGTTCGCGACGAAATGCGACGCTGCCAGCGCGCCGCCGGCGCCGATGCCGGCGAAAAAGGCGTGGTCGAGCGCGATCACATCGTGCTGGGCCTCGGAGAAGTCCCTGATGGTGTCGGCATTGGCGGCCGCCACCTTGACGTCGAAGACGAAGGTGTCCGCCCCGGCGCCGCCGATCAGCACGTCCTGGCCGGTGCCGCCGTCGAGATGGTCCTTGCCGGTGCCGCCGTTCAGGCGATCGGGGCCGGCGCCGCCGTTCAGGACGTCGTTGCTGCCGAGGCCATTGATGGTGTCCTGCCCTGCGGTCCCGACGAGGTGGTCGGCCTTGGCGGTGCCGTTGATCGGCACCAGCGTGTTCACGACGTGCTGGACGATCTTCACCTCGCCCCCGAGGGCGTCGCCCTTCTCGGGCGAGAACAGCTCGATGGTGAAGCTTTCGCTGTGCGGCGCGCGGGCATCGGCCTTCAGCGACAGGTCGATGCTCTCGATCGGATCGCCTGCCGCGAAATGGAGCACGCCCGAGGTTGGCCCGACGAAGTCCGCCGCCTTGGGGCCGTGGGCGCCGAGCACGATCTTCCAGTGCACCGCGCCCGCAACTTCGCTGTCGCCATACATGTGGACGCCGTAGCGCAGCGAATAGCCGTCCGTCTTGTTCGCGGCGCCGATCGTGACGAACGGATCCTGGCCGCTGAACGAATAATGGGGATCGAAGTCGTAGAAATGATGGTCGATGGTGAATTTGCCGACGACGGAGCCCTTGTTGAGGACGTCGTCGGTCTCGGTCCCCGGCCCACCACCGGTGCCGTCGGCGCCGTCCGTGCCGTCGCTGCCGGCAAGCCCGTTCGTGGCGTGGGCGGTCAAATCGCCGACCCAGAACCCGCCCTGGCCGGCTGATCCACCCTTCGCGCCGGTACCGGCGGCGCCGTTGGCGCCGCCCTTCCCGGCTTCGGCGCTGCTGTCATAGACCACCGTCGCGCCAACGACCTTGATCGTTCCGGTGTTGAGGATGCCGCCCACCGCCGAGCCGCCCACACCCCCATCGCCGCCGTCGCCGCCGTTGCCCCCATCGCCGCCATTGGCGCCGTTACCGGGCTTGCCCTTGATATTGCCGTAGACGTCGCCGCCCCAGCCGCCGTCCCCGCCCGCAGCCCCGAAGCCGCCATCCCCGCCGTCGCCGCCATCACCGCCCGTGGCGCTGCCGCTGATGACGCTGTCCTTGAGGACGAGCGTGCCGGTATTGAGGATGCCGCCGACCGCCGACCCGCCGTCCGAGCCGGCGGCGCCTGCGCCGCCATGGCCCCCCGAGCCCGCATCGGCACCGTTGCCGCCAGCGGGCGTCGCGCCTTGAAGGCTGTCGCCGTTGCCGCCGTTGCCGCCGTCGCCGCCCGCACCGGCCCCGGCGCCCTTGCCGCCATCGGCGCCGTCGCCGCCAACGGCGTGGCCGACGACGACGACCTGGTCGAGCGTGAGCGTCCCGTCGTTCTCGATGGCGCCGAGCCCGGCTGCCCCCGATGCCGACGGGCTGGTGCCGTCCGGGCCGTCGCCGCCGTCTTGGCCCTTGCTGCCCGGCTGGCCGGCACCATTCGAGTTGCTGTCGCCGTTGTGCCCGGGGTCGCCCGTGAGGGTATGGTCGGCCACGCCGTCGTGTCCGTCCTGCAGCGCCGACGTGCCGATGCTGCCGCCGGCGACCTCGAGATGGGAGAGGGTGACGTTCGCTCCCTGGTCGACCACGACCTGCCCGGAGATCTGGAGCTGACTGAAAAAGGCGCTGGCGTCGATGGTGAGATGGACGCCGCTCTTGAATTCGAGCACCGAGTCCAGGGTAAGCGTGTTCGTGAAGGCATTGTTCGTCAGCGCCGCGGCGAAGGTGATCGTATCGCCGGCGCCGGCGTGGGCGACGGCCGCGCGGAGCGAGCCGGCGCCGTGGTCGTTGAGGTTCTTGACGACGATCGTGCTCATCGGAGGCCCCACCCGCGGCTGTAGCGCGCGATAGGTACAAATTTAGCGGGACTTCAAAATACCTGCAACGTGGGTTGAATTCATGCGCCGCTGGTCCTGCCCCTATGTCGCTGGCTATTCCCGCGACTGCCCCGCCGCCGCGAGCTTGGCGAGATAGGCCGCCATCATCGCGTCCTGCTCGGCGCCGAGGCGGCGGAGGATCGGCCAGGTGTAGAGGCCGGTCGAATGGCCGTCGCTGAAGACGAGGCGCACGGCATAGGCGCCGACCGGCTCGGCCGCCGCGATCGTGACCGCGCGCTTGCCCGCGACCAAGGTCTTCTGCCCCTCGTGGTGGCCCTGGACCTCGGCGCTCGGGCTCTCGATCCGGAGAAGCTCGGCCGGGATGGCGTCGCGCCGCCCGTCGTCCCAGGCGACGGCGAGGCTCCGCCGGTCCTTCGCGACGCGGATTTCCTCGGGCCAGGGCTCCGCGCTCACTGTCGCACCTCCGCCGAAAACGTTTCCGCCGCAGCAATTCCTTGCTATCGCGGCCGCCGTACCGAGAATGCACGCGGGCGCCGGCGAGGCAATGCGGCGCCCAGCCAGGGCGCTGCGGAGACCGGCGCCGACCCGGGGGGACTACCGTGGGGCCGCTGCTCGCGCTCAGCCGCATCATCGACCGCATCAACACCGTGATCGGGCGGGCCGCCGCCTGGCTGATCCTGGTCGCCGTCGTCGTCAGCGCCGTCAACGCCGTGGTGCGCAAGGCCTTCGACGTCAGTTCGAACGCCTGGCTCGAGCTGCAATGGTACCTGTTCGGCGCGGTGGTGCTGCTCTGCGCCGGCTACACGCTGCTCAGAAACGAGCACATCCGCATCGACATCGCCGTGGCGTGGCTGCCGAAGCGGGCGCGCGACTGGATCGAGATCTTCGGCATCGTCTTCTTCCTGATGCCGTTCGCGCTGATCCACATCTGGCACGGCGTACCGTTCTTCCTGCATTCGTTCCGTGAGCAGGAATACTCCTCCGACGCCGGCGGCCTGATCGTATGGCCGGCCAAGCTGCTGATCCCCGTGGGCTTTTCGCTGCTCGCGCTGCAGGGCCTCTCCGAGCTGATCAAGCGCATCGCGATCGTCATGGGCGTCCTGCCCGATGCCGCCGCCCCTGCCGAACACGCCGGACCCCATTGACGCCATGACCGCCTGGTTCATCGCCAATCTCGCGCCGATCATGTTCGGCAGCCTGATCCTGTTCCTGCTGATCGGGTTTCCCGTGGCGTTCTCGCTCGGCGCGGTCGGCCTGCTCTACGCCGTGATCGGCATCGAGATCGGCGCCTTCCACGAGGATTTCCTCCAGGCCCTGCCCGAGCGCGTGTTCGGCAACATAGCCAACGAGACGCTGCTCGCCGTGCCGTTCTTCACCTTCATGGGGCTGATCCTCGAACGCAGCGGCATGGCCGAGGACCTGCTCGACACCATCGGCCAGCTCTTCGGGCCGGTCCGCGGCGGCCTCGCCTATGCCGTGATCTTCGTCGGCGCGCTCCTCGCCGCGACCACCGGCGTCGTCGCCGCCTCGGTCATCTCGATGGGGCTGATCTCGCTGCCGATCATGCTGCGCTACGGCTACGACCGCCGCCTCGCCGCCGGCGTCATCGCCGCCTCCGGCACGCTGTCGCAGATCATCCCGCCGAGCCTGGTGCTGATCGTGATGGCCGACCAGCTCGGCCGCTCGGTCGGCGACATGTACGAGGGCGCGCTGATCCCCGGCCTGGTGCTGACGGCGATCTATGCGCTCTACGTCTTCATCGTCTCGATCGTCGCGCCGCGGGCCGCCCCGGCGCTGCCGACCGAAGCCCGCACCATCCGCGAGGACGACGGCTCGACCGGCCTCCTCTCGCTGGTCGCGATCGTGCTCCTGATCGCCGTGGTCTCGGTCGGCACCTATCGCCTCGCCGTCGCGCGCGGCTGGGCCGCGGCCGGCGGCAATGCCGACATCCTCGCCGTCGCCGCCGGCGTGATCGTCGGCTACGCCATCGCCCTCATCAACCGCACGCTCCGCCTCGGCATCCTGTCGCGCATGGCCGAGACGGTGGTGATCGTGATGGTGCCGCCGCTGGCGCTGATCTTCCTCGTGCTCGGCACCATCTTCCTCGGCATCGCGACGCCGACCGAGGGCGGCGCGATGGGCGCCGCCGGGGCGCTGATCCTCGCCTTCGCGAAGCGCCGGCTCGGCCTCAAGCTCCTGACCCAGGCGCTCGATTCGACCGCGAAGCTGTCGTCCTTCGTGATCTTCATCCTGTTCGGCTCGCGCGTCTTCAGCCTGACCTTCTACGGCGTCGACGGCCACGTCTGGGTCGAGAACCTCCTGACCGGCCTGCCCGGCGGCCAGCTCGGCTTCCTGATCGTCACCGACCTCCTGGTGTTCTTCCTCGCCTTCTTCCTTGATTTCTTCGAGCTGGCGTTCATCGTCGTGCCGCTCCTCGCGCCGGCGGCGACCGCGCTCGGGATCGACCTCGTCTGGTTCGGCGTCATCCTCGGCGTCAACATGCAGACGAGCTTCATGCACCCGCCGTTCGGCTTCGCCCTGTTCTACCTGCGATCGGTCGCACCGACGGCGCCCTATCGCGACCGCGTCACCGGCGAGACGATGGCCGAGGTCCGCACCAGCCAGATCTACTGGGGCGCGGTGCCGTTCGTCTTCATCCAGCTCGTCATGGTCATCCAGGTGATCGTGTTCCCCTACCTCGTCACCCACTACCAAACGTCGGAGAAGGCGATCGACCTCAACAAGGCGCCGATCGAGATGCCGTCGCTGAACAGCTTCGGCGGCGCCGACTTCAACCTCGGCCCGGCGCCCGCAGCGCCCGGGAAGTAACCCTCGTCAGCGGCGGGAAGCGCCGCCGGCGCTGGAGCGCCCCGTCGCGATGATTCCGGTCGCGCCCGCCGCGGTGCCGCCGCTCCCGATCCCCGCGACGCCCATGGTGGTGCTGCCGGCCGCCGGCAGGCCGGACGGCGGCGCCACCGCCGCCCCGCCGATCGCAGGATTGGCGTCGTTGACGACCCCGCCCGCCGGGGATGCGGCGCCGCCGATCGACATCGAGGAATCGTTGACGACGTTGCCGCTGACGCTGCTGCCCGGCGCCAGCGTGCCAGTCGTCGGGGCCGTGAGGCCGGTCGTGCTGCCGGGGGCGAGCGTGCTGCCGGTCGTTGCGGCGCTCCCGACGCCGACATTGGGGCTCACCGCCGAGCCGCTGGTGCCGGACGACATGCTGGGGTGGCCGCCGAGGCCGCCCGTCGCGCCCGCGCTGCCGCCGACGGAGCCGGCGGCCTGGGCCATCGCCGCGCTGCCCGAGCCGGTCATGAGAGCGACCGCGAGGGCGACGGCGTGAAGCTTTCGCGAAGCCATGAGGGCCTCCCGCTGAACTGGCCCCAGCCTCGAGGCCAACGTGCCGCCGGCAGCGTGGTTCCTCCTTCCGCCAGGCCGGATCCTGGACAAATCACCCCGCGGCGATTCAAATTGCGCGGATTCGCGGCGGGAGGGGCACCGTCCGCGCCGCGGACGAGAACCACGGCGAGGCCATGGCGCGAACTCGGCTCGGCACCCTGCCCGCGCGGCCCTATTCGCTCGGCGCGCTTGCCCGTTCGATCGCCCATCCGGCCTACCGACGGCTGATCCGGGCCGAGCCGGTGCTGCGGTGGTCGGTCCCGGCGCTGATCGCGGTCTTCCTGCTGACGGTCGGGGCCGGCGCCTTCGTGCAGCTCTCGCAGTCGCACGATCGCGCGCTGGCCGACGCCGCCAGCGAGATGGCGCTGGTGGCCGACGCCGTCGCCAACGGACTCGACGCACTTCAGCCGTCCTCGCCCGACACCGCCCCTGCGGCGGCCCGGCGCTACCTCGCCGAAGGGCTCCCGCCGCAGGCCACGAGCGCCGCCCGCAGCGTCGTCGTCACCGACGCCGCCGGCACGATCGTCGCGTCGAGCGGCCCGATGCCGGTCAAGCGCGGCCGGATGCTGGTGGCGGCGCTCGGGCCGGGCCAGCCGCTGACGGTCTTCGCCGAGCGCGCCGGCGTGATGCAGATCCGCCCGCCCGGCACGGGCGCGATGCTCGGCACCGTGCATACGCTGAAGGCGCCGTTCGGCCAGGTGGCGCTGCTCGAGCCGGTGGCCGAGGTGCTGCACGACTGGCGTGCAGCGACCCGCCTCGACATCACCCTGTTCGCGACCACCGGCTTCGTCCTGGCGCTGCTCGGCGCCGCCTTCCACTGGCAGGCGGCGCGCGCGCGACAGGCCGACGACATCTTCGACCGGGTCCAGGGCCGGGTCGACACGGCGCTGTTGCGCGGCCGCTCCGGCCTGTTCGACTGGGACCTTGCCGCCGGGCGCATCTTCTGGTCGCGCTCGATGTTCGCCCTGGTCGGCCTGCCGCCGAAGGACGACCTGATGTCGTTCGGCGCCTTCGAGGCCATGATCCACCCCGACGACGGCGACTTCTACGCCCTCGCCGACGACCTCGTCCGCGGCGCGACGACGACCATCGACCGCGCCTTCCGCGTCCGCCACGCCCGCGGCGACTGGACCTGGCTGCGCTGCCGCGGCGAGGTGGTGCGGGGGGCCGCCGACGCCGGCCCCCACCTCGTCGGCATCTGCGTCGACATGACCGAGGAGAAGCGCCTCGCCCAGCGCACCGCGATGGCCGACATGCGCTTGCGCGACGCGGTCGAGACCATCTCCGAGGCGTTCGTCCTGTGGGACGCCGACAATCGGCTGGTGCTCTGCAACTCCAAGTTCCAGCAGTTCCACCGCCTGCCGGACAGCGCCGTCGCGGTCGGCACGCCCTACGACCGGGTGATGGCGGCCGGCCGCGAGCCGGTGGTGCGCACCCAGGTGAGGCCTGAAGGCCGGCCCGAGGAAGGCGCCCGCGCCTACGAGGTCCAGCTCGAGGACGGGCGCTGGCTCCACGTCAACGAGCGCCGCACCAAGGACGGCGGCTTCGTCTCGGTCGGCACCGACGTGACCTCGCTGAAGCGCCACGAGGAGCGCCTGCTGGAGAGCGAGAAGCGCCTGATGGCGAGCGTCGCCGACCTGCGCAAGTCGCGCCAGACGCTCGAGGCGCAGACCCGCCAGCTCGCCGAGCTCGCCGAGAAATATGCCGAGCAGAAGGCCGAGGCGGAGGACGCCAACAAGGCCAAGTCGGAGTTCCTCGCCAACATCTCCCACGAGCTCCGGACGCCGCTCAACGCCATCATCGGCTTCTCGGAGATCATGACGTCCGGCGCCTTCGGCCAGCTCGGCTCGCCGAAATACGGCGAATATTGCCGCGACATCCGCGACAGCGGGCAATATCTCCTCGAAGTCATCAACGACGTGCTGGAGATGTCCCGCATCGAGTCCGGCCACCTCGAGATCCATCCCGAGGAGCTCGACCTCGACGGCTCGGTGCTGGACGCGCTGCGCGTGATGGCGCCGCTCGCCGACGACAAGGGCCTCGCCCTCCGCGCCGAGGCCGCGACCGGCATCATGGCCTATGCCGACCGCCGCGCGCTGAAGCAGATCCTGCTGAACCTCTTGTCGAACGCGGTGAAGTTCACCCCGGCCGGCGGGCAGGTCACGGTGCGCATCCGCCCGGTCGGCGACCAGGTCAATCTCTACGTCGAGGACACCGGCATCGGCATCCCCAAGGACGCGCTGAAGAAGCTCGGCCGGCCGTTCGAGCAGGTCGAGAACCAGTTCACCAAGACCCACCGCGGCTCCGGCCTCGGCCTCGCCATCGCCCGCTCGCTGGTCGAGCGCCATGGCGGCACGATGCGCATCCGCTCCGCCGTCGGGGTCGGCACCGTCGTGCTGGTCCGCCTGCCGATGGCTCCCGACGCCGGCACCACCGTGGACGGCGCCCGCGCCTCGGCGTGACGCCGTTGGCGGCTCCCTCCGGGGCATCGAATGCGAGTACCGCAAGGTTGGTGCCGGGCGCGCGGGCGCTGATCGATCGCAACGACGTCTTCTCTCGACGACGGCGATGGAAGCCTGCTGGTCGCGGGCGAGCGCCTCACCGGCTTTGCCTGGTCGAAGGAAGCGGTTGCAGGTGTCGCCCGCAAGGTGCCCTGCAATGCCGAAGCCGAGACGAAACGATGCGGCGCGCGATACGAGAAGGCGCTTCTGCCGTACCGCGGTGTTCGGAGGCAATCGCGGGCTATCGAAGGCAATCGGCGATGTCTGGCGGAGACGGAGGGATTCGAACCCTCGATAGAGCTTTGCGGCCCTATAACGGTTTAGCAAACCGCCGCCTTCAGCCTCTCGGCCACGTCTCCGGCGGCGCATGGTGTAAGGGGGCGGGCGGTCCCGGGTCAATGCCGCGGCGTCGGCCCTCGGCAGCGCAGCGGACGCGAACGTGATGCCGCGGCGCCCGCCGGCGGGCTTCCGTCCGGGGCGGGCTGCGGTTAAACAGCGGCACCCTTCCCATCGAAGCGAAGCCCGCCGCCATCATGTCCGAAGCGATCAAGACCGACATCGTCATCGTCGGGGCCGGCCCGGTCGGCCTGTTCGCCGTGTTCGAGCTCGGTCTGCTCGACCTGCGCTGCCACGTCGTCGACATCCTCGACAAGGTCGGCGGGCAATGCGCCGAGCTCTATCCCGAGAAGCCGATCTACGACATTCCCGGCCTGCCGGTGGTCTCGGCCCAGGGCCTGGTCGACAACCTGATGCTCCAGATCCGGCCGTTCGACCCGACCATTCATCTCGGGCAGATGGTGAGCGAGCTCAAGCGCCTGCCGGACGGCAGCTTCCACCTTGCGACCGATGCCGGGACCCAGTTCGAGGCCAAGGCGGTCGTGATCGCGGCCGGGGCCGGCGCGTTCCAGCCCAAGAAGCCGCCGATCGACGGCATCGAGCCCTACGAGGGCCGCTCGGTGTTCTATTCCGTGCGGAAGATGGAGCGCTTCGCTGGCGAGCGCATCCTCATCGTCGGCGGCGGCGACAGCGCGCTCGACTGGACGCTGAACCTCGAGCCGATCGCCGAGCGGGTCACCCTGCTCCACCGCCGCGACGCGTTCCGCGCGGCGCCGGACAGCGTCAGCCGGATGCGGGCGCTGGTCGCCGAAGGCCGCATGGACCTCGTCCTCGGCCAGGTCTCGGAACTTCACGGCGAGCACGGCCAGCTCACCGGCGTCACGGTGAAGAAGGACGACGGCTCGACCGTGGAGATCCCGTGCGTGGCGATGCTGCCGTTCTTCGGGCTGACGATGCGGCTCGGCCCGATCGCGCAATGGGGCCTCAACCTCCACGACAACAACATCCAGGTCGATACCGCCCGCTTCGCCACCAACGAGCCCGGCATCTTCGCGATCGGCGACATCAACACCTATCCCGGCAAGCTGAAGCTGATCCTGTCCGGCTTCCACGAGGCGGCGCTGATGGCCCAGGCCGCGGCCCATCACGTCAATCCCGAGCGCCGGGTCGTCTTCCAGTACACGACGACCTCGACCAGCCTGCAGAAGAAGCTCGGGGTCGGCTGAAGCGGATTCGGGTGATTCGCGGCGCCGGCCGTCGTCGGCGCCCGCTGCCATCTGCAGGCTGCCGCGGCTAAGCCACGGGAATCGCTCCGCCATTGCAAAAATGGTGAACAAGACGTTAACGACGTTTGCGATTTGGCGTCGGGCCGTGTTTCCATCGCCGGGGTCGGTGTCTAGGATGCGCGCGCGGCGGCTGCGCGCGCGGGACACCGACACAAGGTGGCCCCGGCGGCGACGAGGGGAATTCGGAAGACGTGCATGATCGGCGACGCCGCGTGGAAGCGGCTGCCGCTCCGAGTTTCCCGAAGGTCCGCGGCCGGCTTGGTTGATGCGTACGGACGCGAGGCGACGAGATGGCGAACAACCCCAAGAAGGCGGTCGATCCGGCCGAGGCGGCGCTATCGGCGATCGAGGAAGCGCTGAACCTCGTCAGCAATCCGGAGCCCGAGCCGCCTGCCTCTGCGGGCACACCGTCCCGTGCCGAAGAGGAGCTGTTCGAGCCTCCGGCCGCCGCCCCGAAGCCCGAGCCTCAGCCAGCGCCGCAGCCGGCTTTCGCCGAGGCACGCCGCCCGGCCAATGACGACGCCCGCTCCTTCGCGCACATTATGTATGCGCTTCAGAAGAAGCCGTCGGCCGGCCCGCTCGCGGTGGCGACCGTCGCGGCGCTGGTGTGGGTCGCGCTCGGCGCGTTCTACGCCTCGGTGGTGTTTCGGGACGCGAGCCTCGATCTGGCCGATCCCGCGACTGCCGTGCGGGTCGCCGGCCTCGCCGTCGCCGTCGTCGCGCCGATCCTGTTCTTCTTCGCGCTGGCGGCGCTCGTCCGCCGCTCCCAGGAAATGCGCCTCGTCGCACGCTCGATGACCGAGGTGGCGATCCGCCTCGCCGAGCCGGAGAGCGATTCGCACGAGGCCGTGTCGACGCTTGGACACGCCATCCGGCGTGAGCTCTCGGCGATGGACGCCGGCATCGAGCGCGTGGTGTCGCGGAGCGGCGAGCTCGAGACCGCGATGCGCGGCGAGATCGCCTCGCTGGAGCGCACCCATTTCGAGACCGAGGCGCGGCTCCGCGACATGATGGACCGCATCCGCGCCGAGCGCGAGGATCTGGCCGCCAATGCCGAGCAGTTGCTCGACGCCATCGCCCAGGCCCGCAGCTCCCTCACCGAGGAGCTGACCTCGACCGGCCAGGCCCTGACCGAGCAGATCGTCGGCTCGGGCCAGCGTGCCGTCGAGGAGCTCGGGCTCCATCGCGAGCGCCTGAGCGAGGCGGTCGCGACCTCGCAAAGCGAGCTCAGCCGCCAGGTCGCCGAGGCCAGCGCCACGCTGACCGGCGACATCGGCCGCTCCGGCGAGGCGGTGCTGGCGCGCCTCGTCGACAAGGGCGAGCGTGTCGCCCAGGCCGTCGGCGACGCCGGCGAGCGTTTCCTCCGCGCGGTCACGACCGAGGCCGACGGGCTCGTCGAGCGGCTGACCGCGATCTCGGCGACGACCGAGCGCACCCTGGCCGACAGCGGCGAGCGCCTGACCGCCGGCATGGCAAGCGAAAGCGCGGCCCTCACCCGCAATTTCGAGGAGCGCGCCCAGGCCGTCACGCACGATTTCACGACGACCGGCGAGCAGCTCTCCCGCACGCTCGACGAGCGCGCCAGCGCCCTGATCGGTGGGCTGACCGCCAGCGCGACCGAGATTTCGGACGCGCTGGTATCGCGGAGCGAGGCCGCGACCGAACGGCTGCTGCGCACCAGCGAGGACGTCGGCCGCATCCTGGCGGACACCAGCGAGCGGCTGACCCAGACGCTCGGCGACAGCATCGGCTCCGTCACGGGCGACCTCGTGACCCGCGCCGAGGCGGCGACGGCGGACTTCGTCCGCACCAGCAGCGAGGCCAGCCGCAGCTTCGCCGAGACCAGCGAACGCCTGACCCAGTCGCTGTCGCGCTCGGGCGACGACGTGGCCCAGGCGCTCGGCCAGCGCAGCGAGGCCATCGCCGGCGCGCTCGACCGCGCCTCGACCGATTTCGTCGACGCCCTGACCCAGCGCGCCCAGATCCTGACCGATGCCATCACCCGCACCGCGGCCGATCTCAGCGAGAACCTGGCCGAGCGGGCGCAGAACCTGACCGAGACGCTGTCGTCGAGCGGCGAGCGCCTGGTCGGCTCGATCGGCGAACGGACCGACGTGCTCGCCCAGGCTTTCCAGGATGCCAGCGTTGGCGCCAGCGCGACCCTCGCCGAAAGGGCCGAGGCGGTGACGCTGCAGCTTGCGGACATCAGCCGCGGCTTCGGCGACACGCTCGCCGTCCACACCGGCGAGATGACCCGCGCGGTCGACGCCTCCGGTCGCCGCGTCGCCGACGAACTGGTCTCCCGCAGCGATGCCGCACGCGAGCAGATCGAAGGGGCGGCTCAGGCCGCAACGGAGGACCTCGCCCGGCAGATCGAGCGCCTGACCCGCGAGTTCCTCGACGGCAGCGCCACCGTCGCCGAACGGAGCGCCAGCGCCGCCGACCAGTTCGAACAAGCGATCGTCGCCGTCGCCGGCGGCCTCACCAGCCGCATCGAGCGGCTGACCCGCGAGTTCCTCGACGGCTCGACCGAGGTCGCGAACCGTGGCAGCGCCGCTGCCGGGCGCTTCGAGCAGAGCGCCGCGGAGACCGCCCGTGCCCTGACCGAGCAGATCGACCGGCTCGACCGCGGCATGCAGGAGAACGCGAGCGA
The DNA here is from genome assembly GCA_035547055.1 of Hyphomicrobiales bacterium. Lineage (GTDB taxonomy): Bacteria > Pseudomonadota > Alphaproteobacteria > Rhizobiales > Methylopilaceae > DASZVN01. Next base: position 8,814 of record DASZVN010000057.1, on the reverse strand, counting down.
GCTTGCGACGCGCAGCGCCGCCGCCCGTGCCGAAATCGAGGAAGCCGGCAACGCCGTCACCCGCGAGTTGATGGCCGAGATCGAGCGGCTGACCCGCGAGTTCCTCGACGGTTCGAGCGAGGTCGCCGGCAATTTTGCCGACCGTTTCGGCGACGTCGGCGAGATCATGAAGTCGATGGGCGATGGCGTCCTCTCCGACCTGTCGCGCCGCTCCACCGAGTTCACGGACAGGCTCGGCCAGGCGACCGGCGAGCTGGCCGCGCTGATCTCGGCCAGGACCGAGCAGCTCAACGACCAGATCCTCAGTGCCGGCGACCGCGTGGTCGACCAGATTTCCGAGCGCAGCATCAGCTTGGCCGACCGGCTTCAGGCCTCGAGCGACCGCCTCCACGAAGTGGTGGTGGTGCGTGGTGGCGCTCTCCAGAGCAGCCTGGAGACGACCGGCACCGAGCTGCTCGACCGGCTCGACGGCCGCGTCAATTCGGTCCGCGAGGCGATCGAGGAGAGCGCGCGGAGCGCGTCGGAGACGCTGCTCGCCCGTGCCGACGGCGTCGAGCGCACCCTCGCCGCGGCAAGCGGGCGCATCGCCGAGACCATCACCGCCCGCGGCGGGGAGTTGACGAGCGAGCTCGCGGCGACGGCGGCGCGCATGCACGAGACCATCGTCGTGCGCGGCAGCGAGCTGCAGCGCGCGATGGCCGACACCCGCGAGGAAATTGCCGGCATCGTCGGCTCCGGCCGCGAGGAGATCGAGCAGCGCCTGATCGAGGCCGCGGACCGCGCCACCGCCCATATGGTCCAGGAGACCCGGGTCATCGAGGTGCGCCTGGCCGAGCGGCTCGACGGCGGCTTCCGCAGCGCCCAGGAGCGGATCGAGAGCGCGGCCGAGGAGCTCGGCCGCAGCCTGACCGGTCGGGTTGGCGAGCTGGCCCAGCAGGTCGCCGAGGTCGGCACCGAGCTGGCGCAGTCGATCACGCGGCGCAGTGCCAAGGTGAACGAGCAGCTCAACGAGACCGCCTCTTCGCTCGCCGACACCATCGTCACCCGCGGCGGCGCCTTGAACGAGGCGCTCGCGGGCAAGCTCGCCGAGTTCGACGAGATCGTCACCGGGCGCGGCCGCGAGCTCGTCACCCGGCTCTCGACCGATGCCGCCACCCTCGGCGCGAGCCTCGGCGCCCGCATCGCCGAGATCGAGAACCTGGTCGACGTTCGCGGCGGCAACATGCTGCAGGCGCTGCAGAGCTCGACCGACCTGCTCGACCATTCGCTGTCGTCGCGGACCGAGCGGCTGGTCGAGGAGCTCGGCCACCGCACCCGCACGCTCGACGAGACCCTGGCGAGTCACACCGGCCAGTTGCTCGACGGGCTCTCGCTCCGCACCGAGACGGTCGAGGCTGCGTTGTCGTCCTCGACCGATCGCCTGCTCGACGAATTGGCGCGCCGCAGCGAGCATCTCGATGCGATGCTCGCCGGCCGTACCGAGCGGCTGCTCGACGGCGTCGCGCTGAAGAGCGAGACGCTGGACGCCACCCTCGCCCAGCACACCGAGCAGATGACCGGCACCCTCGCGCTGAGGAGCGAGGCGCTCGATGCCACGCTCGGCAGCCGGCGCGACGAGATCGGCCAGTTGCTCGACCGTCACTCCCAGGCGCTCGACGGCCGCCTCCTGATCCACTCCCAGGACGTCGAGGCGCTGTTCGGCGCCCGCATCGACAGCCTCGACCGCGCCGTCGGCACCCGGCTGGAGGAGGTCGGCGCGACGCTGGACGGCCGCCTCGCCCGCATCGGCGACGGCATCGAGAGCCGTGCCCGCGAGGTCGACCGCATGCTCTCGGACCGCACCAGCGAGCTGGCGCGGACGATGAGCGAGGGCGGCAAGGAGCTGGTGACGACGCTCGACGCCCGCAGCGAGCAGTTCTCCGAGCAGGTCGGCCGCCGTGCCGCCGACGTGGTCGGGCTGTTCGAGGAGCGTGCCGATGCGGTCAACCGCATCCTCGGCGACAAGGCGCTGGAAGTGGCCGAGGCGCTCGACAGCCGCGTCGCCCGCTTCGAGATGGTGGTGATCGGCCGGCTCGACACCCTGAGCGCGGCGTTGGAGACCCGCGGCAACGCGCTGTCGGAGCGCCTGTCCGACCGGCTCCACGGCGTCACCGAGGACATGGTCGCCGCGGCGACGCGCGTCGAGGGCACGCTGAGCCAGTTGTCGGAGAGCGTGGCTGATGCGCTTAACGCCGGCGCCGGCAACCTCACGGCGGCGCTCGGCAATCGCACCGAGGAGCTGGCCCAGGTCCTCGCCGACCGCGGCGGCAGCCTGCTCGACGCCCTTGGCCGCGAGCGTACCGATCTCGCCCAGAGCTTCGGCGCGATGAACGAGGAGGTGGTGCGGACGCTCACGGGCGGCCGTGTCGAACTCCTCGAGACGCTCGGCCGCGAGCGCGAGACGCTGAGCAGCAGCCTTACCGGCCTGAACGAGGAGGTCGCGCGCGCGCTCGCCGATGGCCGCGAGGCCCTCGCCGGGGCGATCGGCCGCGAGCGTGCCGCGCTCAGCCGCAGCCTGGGCGATCTCAACCAGGACGTCGTGCGCGCGCTCTCGGGCGGCCGCGACGACCTCGCCGCCGTCACCGAGGACCTCAAGGTGCAGGTCGGCGCCACGCTGGCGACGCTGCACGACACTTCGGGCGGCCTCCAGCAGCTCGCCCACCGCACCAGCGACGGCCTCGCCGCGCTCGACCGCAACCTCAACGACCGGATGCAGCTCCTCCAGGAGGTGATGGGCAACCTGACCGCGCTTGCCGAGGAGGGCAATGCCGGTTTCAGCGAGCAGATCCAGTTGCTCCACCGCCTCGCCGGCAACGTGCTCACCGACGTCAAGGCGATCACCGACCGCCTGTCCGAGCAGGGCAAGGCGCTCGAGCGGGCGGCGGGCGCGGTCCACAGCAACCAGGCCGATCTCGACCGGGCGCTCGACCGGCGGCGCCAATCGCTCGACGAGCTGACGGCGACCATCGCCGACAAGACCGGCGATCTCGACGGCGTGCTCGGCAGCTTCAACCGCATCATCGAGGATTCGCTCACCGTCGCCGAAGGCCGTGCCCGCGAGGTCGCCGACCTTCTGACGCGCGAGGTTTCGACGGCGGTTGCGTCGATCGAGACCCAGTTCGGCGCGATCCGCTCGACCACCAGCGAGGAGCGCCAGCGCACCACCGAGTCGCTTCGTGCCGCCTACGACCAGGCGGTCGGCGAGATGACGGCGCTGCTCAAGAACGCGACCGAGGGGCTCGGCGCCATCGCCCGCCAGATGCGCGGCGTGACCTCGCAGGTCCACGGCGAGCTCGAGGCCACCCGCGAGGAGCTGAAGCGCGGCATCGCCGCCCTCCCCAAGGAGACCGAGGAGAGCACCGCCGCGATCCGCCGCGTGGTCGCCGACCAGATCAAGGCGCTGAATTCGCTGTCCGAGATCGCAGTCCGCCACGGCGGCCTGCCCGAGGCCGACCAGCGCCAGGGCGGCTACGCCGCGACGGCCGAGGCCGGCCGCCAAGCGCCGCGGCCGAGTGCCGCTCCGCGCGGCGGCGAGCCGGCGCGCCCGGCAAGGCGCGATCCGGAGCGGGGCAGCGGTGCGCCTGCCGCTGGCGCCGGCGAGAACGGCGGCTGGCTGTCCGGCCTGCTCGCCCGTGCCTCGCGCGAGGATGGCGAGGAGGCCGCGCCGCCGCGCCGCGACGCCCGCAGCGAGCGTACCGTGCGCCACACCATCGAATCGCTCGACAGCCTGTCGGTCGACATCGCCCGCATGATCGACCATCAGGCCGTGATCGAGCTATGGGACCGCTATCGCCGCGGCGAGCGCAACGTCTTCACCCGGCGGCTCTATACCCTGCAGGGCCAGCAGACCTTCGACGAGATCCGGAAGAAATACGAGGGCGACCGCGAGTTCCGCGCCACGGTAGACCGTTACATCGCCGAGTTCGAGCGCCTGCTCGACGAGGTCTCGCGGAGCGACGCCAATCCGGCGGTGGCGCAGAGCTACCTCACCTCCGAGACCGGCAAGGTCTACACCATGCTGGCCCATGCCTCCGGCCGCTTCGAGGACCGCGGCTGACGCCTCGGCCCAGCGTTCTTCGTAGGGTGGGCAAGCGCAGCTTGCCCACCTCATCGCGGGCGTCGGCCAGCCGATGCCCGCCCTACGATAGAGCGCCGGCCGACGGGCTGGGAGCCGCGCGGTGAGCTCGGCGATCGACCGGCAGCGCCTTCGCAGCGTCTTCATCGAGGCGGCGCTGGTAATCGCCGTGGTCGCGGTGCTGGTGTGGATCGGCACCAATACCGCAGCCAATCTCCAACGTGCGCACATCGCGTCGGGGTTCGGCTTCCTCGGCCAGCGCGCCGGCTTCGAGATCGCGCAGTCGCTGATCCCCTTCTCGCCCGACCGGAGCTACGGCTATGCCCTTCTCGCCGGGCTCGCCAACACGCTCCTCGTCGCCGTGCTCGGCATCCTGCTCGCGAGCGCGATCGGCTTCGTCGTCGGCGTGGCGCGGCTGTCGCGGAACTGGCTCGTCCGCACGCTTGCCGCGGTCTATGTCGAGATCTTCCGCAACATCCCGCCGCTCCTCGTCATCTTCTTCTGGTATTTCGGCGTGCTCGCGGTGCTGCCGCCGCCGCGCCAAGCGCTCGATCTCGGCCTCGGCTTCAGCGTCAGCAACCGCGGGCTCTACGCGCCCGAGCCGGTGGCCGGGCACGGCATGATCGCGGTGGGCCTCGTCTTCGTCTTTGCGGTCGCCGCGGCGGTCGCGCTCGCCCGCTGGGCCCATGCCCGGAGCGAGCACACCGGCAGGGGTTTCCCCGGCGCCGTGGTCGGCCTCGTGCTGGTGATCGTCGCGACCGGCCTCGCCTTTGTTGCTGCCGGCATGCCGCTCCACCTCGCGTTGCCGCAAAGGACCCGCTTCAACCTGATCGGCGGGCTGCAGCTTCAGCCGGAGTTCGTGGCGCTCCTCTTCGCGCTGTCGATCTTCACCGCCGCCTTCATCGCCGAGATCGTGCGCTCGGGCGTGCTTGCCGTCGGTCGCGGCCAGACCGAGGCCGCCTACTCCCTCGGGCTGAAGCCCGGCCCGACGCTCCGCCTCGTCGTGCTGCCCCAGGCGCTCCGCGTCATCATCCCGCCGCTCACGAGCGAATATCTGAACCTCACCAAGAACACCTCGCTCGCCGTCGCGGTCGGTTTCTCCGAGCTTGTCGCGGTCGGCGGCCAGATCCTCAACCAGACCGGCCAGGCGATCGAGGTGGTCGTGATCTGGATGGCGGTCTATCTCGGCATCAGCCTTCTGACCTCGTTCGCGATGAACCGCTTCAACCGGCGGATCGCGCTGGTGGAGCGCTGAGGCGATGTCGGACATCCAGGCCGAATTCGACCGCAGCTTCGTCCGCCGCGAGATCGCGCCGGCGCTGCCGCCGCCACCGGCCGCGGCGGGGCCGCTCGGCTGGCTCAGGCAGAACCTGTTCGCCACGCCCGGCGATGCGGTCCTGACCATTCTTGCGTTGGCGTTGATCGTCTATCTCGTGCCGCGTCTGTTGGACTGGGCGGCTTTCCGCGCCGCCTGGAGCGGCACCGATCGCAGTGCCTGCCTCGCGCCCGATGCCGGCGCGTGCTGGGCGTTCGTGAAGGCGAATGTCGGCCAGTTCATCTACGGGCGCTATCCCGTCGCCGAGCGCTGGCGGATCGACCTCGTCTTCATCCTCCTCGCCGCCGGCATCCTCCCCCTGGCGGTGCCGGGGTGGCCCGGCAAGCGCTGGACGGTGCTCTATCTCGCGCTCGGGGTGCCGGTCGGCGCCTTCATCCTCCTGGTCGGCGGCGTCTTCGGCCTGAGGCCGGTCGAGACGGCGCTGTGGGGTGGCCTCACGCTGACGCTGGTCGTCTCCTATGTCGGGATGCTGGTGTCGCTTCCAGCCGGCATTCTGCTCGCGCTCGGCCGCCGCTCGACGCTGCCCGCGGTGCGGGGCTTTTCGATCGCGTTCATCGAGTTCTGGCGCGGCGTGCCGCTGATCACGGTGCTGTTCATGGCGAGCGTGATGCTGCCGCTGTTCCTGCCGCCGGGCACCGATTTCAACAAGCTGCTCCGTGCCCTGGTCGGCGTCGCCTGCTTCGCCTCGGCCTATATCGCCGAGGTGGTGCGGGGCGGCCTCCAGGCGGTGCCGCGCGGCCAGGGCGAAGCGGCCGCCGCGCTCGGCCTCGGCTATTGGAAAACGATGCGCCTGGTGATGCTGCCCCAGGCGCTCCGCCTCGTCATCCCGGGCCTCGTCAACACCTTCATCGGCCTCTTCAAGGATACCAGCCTGGTCTACATCATCGGCCTGTTCGACCTGCTCGGCACGGTGCGCTCCGCCTTCGCCGACCCGGCCTGGGCGACGCCCGAGACACCCGCCACCGGGCTGGTGTTTGCGGCGCTCGTCTACTGGGTGTTCTGCTTCGGCATGTCGCGCTATTCGCTCGCCATGGAACGCCGCCTCAACCGCGGCCAGCGCCGATGAGCCCGCCTCCCTCCCCTGCCGCCGTGCCGGCCGTCGAGATGATCGGCGTGCACAAATGGTTCGACGATTTCCACGTGCTCCGCGGCATCGACCTCGCGGTGGCGGAGCGCGAGCGCATCGTCGTGTGCGGCCCCTCGGGCTCGGGCAAGTCGACCCTGATCCGCTGCATCAACCGGCTCGAGACGCACCAGAAGGGCCGCATCCTGGTGGAGGGCACCGAGCTCACCGACGACCTCAGGCGCATCGACGAGATTCGCCGCGACGTCGGCATGGTGTTCCAGCAGTTCAACCTGTTCCCGCACCTCACCGTGCTCGAAAACCTCACGCTGGCGCCGATCCGGGTGCGCCGCATGCCCCGCCGCGACGCCGAGACGCTGGCGATGGAGCTGCTCCAGCGCGTGCGCATCCCCGAGCAGGCGGCGAAGTTCCCGGGCCAGCTCTCCGGCGGCCAGCAGCAGCGCGTCGCCATCGCCCGCGCGCTCTGCATGCGGCCCAAGATCATGCTGTTCGACGAGCCGACCTCGGCGCTCGACCCCGAGATGGTCAAGGAGGTGCTCGACACCATGGTCGCGCTCGCCGAGGACGGCATGACGATGATCGTCGTCACCCACGAGATGGGCTTCGCCCGCGAGGTCGCCGACCGCATGGTGTTCATGGACGAGGGCCAGGTCGTCGAGATCGCCCCGCCCGCAGACTTTTTCGACCACCCCCGGCACGAGCGCACCAAGGCCTTCCTCGGCCAGATCCTGCGCTGACGCCGCTAGGTCACGATGAAGTCGCTCGCCGTGAGGTGGAGGTGGGCGGCGAGCGTCGCCACCAGCACGGCAGGCTGCGCGCCGCTGCCGTCCGGGTCGTAGGACAGGTGGCCGTTGGCGGGGTTGTAGAGGACGTGATCGCCGCCGTCGTGCGCCTTGGCTCCGGCGACGAACGCGCCCGGCGCCAGATGCCCGGCGGCGAGCTTCGTGAACACGGCGTGGTCGAGCGCGATCGTGTCGGTTCCGGGCGCGAAGTCGGTGATGCGGTCGGCGTTCGCCGCACTGGGCTTGGTGTCGAAGACGAAGGTGTCGCGGCCCGCCCCGCCGGTCAGCGTGTCGTGGCCCTGGCCGCCGCTCAGGACATCGTTGCCGCCGCCGCCCTTGATGGTGTCGGCGAGGCTGCCGCCGGCCCAGTGATCGGCCGCCTTGGTGCCGGTGAAAACGGTCGGGTCGTAGATCGCGCCGTCGACCCGCTCGCCCGCTACGAAATCGCTCCAGGTGACGGTGAAGAGCCCGTTGGCGAGCGCAGTCACCTTCGGCCACAGGGAAATGTCGGATCCCGGGCCGGCGATGAGGAAAGCGTGGCCGTCGGCGGTGCCATCCGCGTTCACGATCATGCCGTCGAGGTTCTTCTCGTCCGCGGTCGCGACCTTGTCGCCCCAAACCAGGGCAAAGCGTCCGTCGGCCAAAGCCGTCATCGAGAACTCGGGATCGCCGCCCGACGTGCCGCTGTCGATCACCTGGGCCGGACCGACCGCCTTCCCGTTGGCGCCGAACAGCTCGTCGTGGAAGCGGATGTGTCCTGCCTTGTCGATCGTCTCCCAGGCCAAGGCGAAGCCGCCATTCAGGAGCGCGACCACGCCGGGCTGAAGATCGGCCGTTCCCTTGAGGTGCAGCTCGTGGCCGCTCACCTTTCCCGCCTGGGTAAAGAGCTGGACGTTGTAGTTGCCCGTCTTCCCGGTATCGGTGTCGACGGTCTGCCACAAGGCGACGGCACCGCCGCCGGCGAGCGACGACAGCCGGATCGCCTCGGCATCCGCGAGCGCGAGCGGCGTGCCGATGGCGTTGCCCTTCGCATCGAACAGGCCGATCTCGCCGCGGTCGGCGGCAAGCTCGTTCCAGGCGAGGAGGACATCGCCGTTGCCGAGTCCCGCCGCCACGGCGTTGGAGGCCAGTGTCCCCGGGTCCAACACGATCTCGCCGGTCGTCGGCTTGCCGTTGTCGTCGAAGATGCGAAGCCGGCTGTCGTCGCCGGACTCCCAGGTGACGGCGAAGCCGCCTTTGGCCAGAGCTGCGAGGTGAGGGAAATACATGTCGCCCGCCGCCGCGCTCACGTCGAACTGGTTGCCTTTGGGCACGCCGTCCGCGGTGAAGAGAACGCGGGCGCGAACGACCGTCGCGTCGCTCCCGATGTCGGTTGCCGTCCAGGTGGCGACGAAGCTGCCGTTGGCGAGACGGGTCGCGAACGGATCGTCGATGAAGTCGCCCGGCTTCTGATCGACGAAGAACGCACGTCCGACGCGCTGAATGGCCATGGCGCCCC
>DASZVN010000056.1:0-5656 GCA_035547055.1 Hyphomicrobiales bacterium | reverse complement strand
CGCGCGGCACCCACGACTGGTCGAAGTTCGTCCGGCCGGACGAGCTCCAGGACCATGCCGAGGCCGCCGGCCTCCGCCCGATCGACGTGCGCGGCATGGTGTTCGATCCGCTCCGCGGCGCTTGGCGGCTGTCGGCCGACGACCTCGCGATCAACTACTGGCTGACGGCGGAGAAGCCAGCCTGACGAGGGCTGCGACGGCCTCGAGGCGCGTTCATTCTTGATTGTGTTGAAGACAGCGCGACCCTTGGCAAGCGACGTCGGGGAATGGCCAGGACGACGACGATGACGGTCCGTCTCAGCGGCGCGCTCAGCGAGTTCGTCGCGGCGAATGTCGGCGAGGGCGGCTCCTACGAGAACGTCAGCGAGGATGTCCGCGACCTCATCCGCCGCGACAACGAGCGCGCGGACAAGGCGGCATTCGACCGGCTGAAGGCCGAGCTTCGCCACGCCTTCGCCGCCCTGGAATCGTCCTATCGGCCATTGACGGCTGCCGAGGTCATCGGACGGAACCGGACCTGATCCGGTGGCCGCCGTCCGCATCCAGGAGGCCGCCTCCCACCGGCTCGACGAACTCTACCGCGGCACGCGCGACCGCTGGGGAGCCGAGCAGGCCGACCGCTACATTGCCGGCCTGTTCGACGCGTTCGACCGGGCCGAGGCCCACGGCGTGAGATCGCGGCCGGTCCCCGCGGCATTCGGCGTCGATGGCCGTTTCTTCCGCTATGAGCGGCACGTCGTCCATTGGCGGAGACTGTCGGGTGGCGACATCGGCATGGTGACGATCCTGCACGGGCGCATGCATCGGATCGACCGCTTCCGCGAGGATTTCGGCTCGTGACGGCGGTGGAGCGTTAATCGACGAGGCTGCTGGAGGAGACCCTCATGCTGCCCTGGTACGCCTATGTGGTCCATTTCATCGCCGGCGCGCTCCTCGCCAACGGCGTGCCGCATTTCGTCAACGGCATTGCCGGGAGGCCATTTCCGAGCCCCTTCGCGCGGCCTCCCGGCGTCGGCGAATCCTCGCCCCGGGTCAACGTGATTTGGGGCTTCGCCAATTTCGCCGTCGGCTATGTTCTCTTGACGCTGTGGGTGGCGGCACCGCGGCCGGACGGCGATCTGGCGGTAACCTTCGCTGGCGGCCTGCTCGCCGCCGTCATGCTGGCGCAGCATTTCGGCCGGGTGCGCGGAGATTCGTAGGGTGGGCATCGGCTTGCCGATGCTCACGTGGGCCTGCTGCGCACGCCCACCCCACGAGTTTCGGCTCACGCCGCCTCGGCGAGCCCTGTCGCGGCGTCGGCGCCGAGCATCAGGTTGAGGTTCTGGACCGCCGCGCCGGCGGCGCCCTTGCCGAGATTGTCGTAGAGCGCGGCGAGCACCGCCTGCCGGCGGTCGTCGTTCGCGAATACGTAGAGCCGCATCGCGTTGGTGCCGTTCAGCGTCTGCGGGTCGAGCTCCGGCAGGCGCTCGGCGGCGGCGAGCGGCATCACCTCGACGAACCGCTCTCCGGCATAGCGTTTCGCAAGCACGGCGTGGAGGTCCGCGCCTCTTGGCGCGCCCGGCAGCGCCCAGAGCGGGAGCGGCACCGCACCGAGCATGCCCTGGGCGTAGCGGCCGACCGCGGGCTGGAACACCGGGTCGTGCCCGAGGCCGGCATAGCGCGTCATCTCCGGCAGGTGCTTGTGCCGGAAGGTCAGGCCGTAGGGGAGGTAGGGCGCGACAATCGGATTTTCGACGCGCTCGTAGTCCTCGATCATCTTGCGGCCGCCGCCGCTGTAGCCGGAGACCGCGTTGTAGGTCAGCGGGAAATCCGCCGGCACCAGCCCGGCCTCGACCAGCGGGCGCACCAGCGCGATCAGCCCCTGCGGATAGCAGCCGGGGTTGGCGACCCGCCCGGCCGCGGCGATCGCCTCGGCCTGGCCCGGCGCCATCTCGGCGAAGCCGTAGGTCCAGCCCGCGGCGGTGCGGTGGGCACTGGAGGCGTCGATCACCCGCGTCTCCGGGTTCTCGATCATCGCCACCGCGTCCCGCGCGGCATCGTCCGGCAGGCAGAGGATCGCGACGTCGGCCTCGTTGAGGTGGCGCCGCCGCGCCGCAGGGTCCTTGCGCTGGGCCGGCTCGATCGCGGCGAGCACGATGTCGCGGCGGCCGGCCAGCCGCTCGCGGATCTGCAGGCCGGTCGTGCCGGCGTCGCCGTCGATGAACACCCTGGCCGTCATGGGCCTCTCCCTACGCCCGCGGGTATACGGTGAACGGCGGGCAGTGAACAGTGCCGCGTGGGCGCCGGCCGGCATCAGCCCGCCGACCGCTCGATCGCTTCCATGTCCGCGTCGGAGAAGCCGAAATGGTGGCCGATCTCGTGCACCAGCACGTGGGTGACGACGGCGTCCAGCGTGTCCTCGTGCTCGGCCCAGTAGTCCAGGATCGGGCGGCGGTAGAGGAAGATCATGTTGGGCAGGCGGCCGGTGAACGGCACCGCGCCGTCATGGGCCATGCCGACGCCCTGGAACAGGCCGAGCAGGTCGAACGGATCGTCGATGCCGAGGCGGTCGAGCACCTCGTCGGTCGCGAAATCCTCGACCCGGAACACGATGCCGGCGGTCGACGCGCGAAACGGCTCGGGCAGCCGCCGATAGGCGGCCGCGGCCAGCGCCTCGATGTCGGCGAGGCTCGGCGCGGCCTGGCTGTTCCAGCGATGGCGCTCGCTCATGCGCGCGATGCTAGACCGGCCCGCGCACCCCGCGCCAGCTTTGGGTTTTCGCCTTTGGCGACTCGGGGCTGACGATACCGTTCACTTCGGGTTCACCCGCCGCCGTCGACAGTCGGCGCCGCCAAGATCCCCGCCCCGCGGAGGGGCTTCGGAGGGAGAGTGTCGATGCGCAAGATCCTGCTTGGCGTGGCCGCCCTGGCCATGTCCGCTGCCGCTGTCGCCCCGGCCGCCGCCCAGGTGGTGGTGGTCCGTCCGCCCGTCGTCGTTCATCGGCCGGCGCCGGTGGTGGTGGTCCATCCCCGCCGCCGCCATCTCGTGACGGTCTGCCGCGTTTTCATCGAGCGCGGCTACCGCGTGCGCCGCTGCCACAACGAGTGGCGCTACTACTGAGCCCGTCACGACCCGCTGCGGCCGGCCCTGCCGGCCGCAGGCCGGCCTTCGCGGCGCGCATGGCCGTACCGGCGCCGGCTTGGTTGCCTCCGGCAGGATGATCCGCTAGGGAACGGTCGCCCTTCCTGGAACGGATCAAGCCTCCATGGCCGAGAGCCGAAGCGCCAATCCGCCGGCGGCGGCACGGCCGCTTTCCCCGCACCTTCAGATCTATCGCTGGACCTGGACGATGGCGATGTCCATCGTCCACCGCATCACCGGCCTCGCGCTCTATGCCGGCACCATCCTCCTGGTGTGGTGGCTGGTGGCGGCGGCGGCCGGGCCCGGTCCCTACGGCGTCTTTCGCGACGTCGCCGGCTCGTGGATCGGCATCATCGTCCTGATCGGCTTCACCTGGGCGCTGCTCCACCACGCGCTCGGCGGCCTGCGCTTCCTGGTGCTCGACCTCGGCTTCGCCTTCGGCCGCGAGGCCCGCTTCGCCTGGGCCAAGGCCATCCTCGCCGCGTCCGTGCTGCTGACGATCGCGGTGTGGCTCCTCGTCTTCTTCACCTGGAGGTGAGGCGATGGCGACCAAGACCCCGCTCGCCCTGGTCCGCGGCCTCGGCGCCGCCCGCTCCGGCACCGACGAATTCTGGCGCCAGCGCCTGAGCGCGGTGGCCCTGCTGCCGCTGGCGGCGTTCTTCATCGGGCTTCTGGTCGCGCTGGCCGGCGCGAGCCATCACCGCGTCGCGACGACGCTCGGCGACGGCTGGGTCGCGGTGCCGCTGCTGCTCCTCGTCGTCGCCTGCCTCGTCCACATGAAGATCGGGGTGCAGGTGGTCATCGAGGACTACGTCCACGACAAGGCGCTGAAGCTGGTGCTGCTGATGGCCAACACCTTCTTCTCCTACGCCATGGCGATCGCGGCCGCCGCGGCGCTGGTGAAGCTGAGCCTCGGAGGCTGAGAGATGGCCGAAGGCAAGTCCAACGGCGCGGGCAACGGAACCCAAGGGCCGGCGAAGACCGTCGCGGTCGGCGGCCGCGCCTATCCGATCCAGGACCATACCTATGACGTCGTGATCGTCGGCGCCGGCGGCTCGGGCCTCCGCGCCGTGGTCGGCTGCGCCGAGGCGGGGCTCCGCACCGCGTGCATCACCAAGGTGTTCCCGACCCGGAGCCACACCGTCGCCGCCCAGGGCGGCGTTGCCGCCGCGCTCGGCAACATGGGCGAGGACGACTGGCGCTGGCACATGTACGACACCGTCAAGGGGTCGGACTGGCTCGGCGACCAGGACGCCATCGAATATCTCGTCCGCAACGCGCCGGCCGCGGTCTACGAGCTCGAGCACTGGGGCGTGCCGTTCTCGCGCACCGAGCAGGGCACCATCTACCAGCGCCCGTTCGGCGGCATGACCACCCATTACGGCCAAGGCATCGCCCAGCGCACCTGCGCCGCCGCGGACCGCACCGGCCATGCCATCCTGCACACGCTCTATGGCCAGGCCCTGCGCCATTCGGCCGAGTTCTTCATCGAGTATTTCGCGATCGACCTCATCATGGAGAACGGCACCTGCCGCGGCGTCGTCGCGCTGAAGCTCGACGACGGCACGCTGCACCGTTTCCGCGCCCACAAGACGATTCTCGCGACCGGCGGCTACGGCCGCGCCTATTTCTCCTGCACCTCGGCCCATACCTGCACCGGCGACGGCAACGCCATGGCGCTTCGCGCCGGGCTGCCGCTCCAGGACATGGAGTTCGTGCAGTTCCACCCGACCGGCATCTACGGCTCGGGCTGCCTCATCACCGAAGGCTCGCGCGGCGAGGGCGGCTATCTCACCAACTCGGAGGGCGAGCGCTTCATGGAGCGCTACGCCCCCTCGGCGAAGGATCTCGCCTCGCGCGACGTCGTCAGCCGCGCGATGACCCTGGAGATCCGCGAGGGCCGGGGCGTCGGCAAGGAGAAGGATCATATCGAGCTGCATCTCGAGCATCTCGATCCGAAGATCCTGCACGAGCGGCTGCCCGGCATCTCCGAGAGCGCCAAGATCTTCGCCGGAGTCGACGTGACGCGGGAGCCGATCCCGGTGCTGCCGACGGTGCACTACAACATGGGCGGCATCCCGACGAACTATCACGGCGAGGTGCTGACCAAGGTCAATGGCGATCCCGACGCGGTGGTGCCTGGCCTGATGGCGCTCGGCGAGGCTGCCTGCGTCTCGGTCCACGGCGCCAACCGGCTCGGCTCGAACTCGCTGATCGACCTCGTCGTGTTCGGCCGTGCCGCCGCCCATCGCTGCGCCGAGACCGTGACCGCGGGCGAGGCCCATGCCCCGCTCGCTGCCGACGCGGGCGAGGCCGCGATCGCCCGGCTCGACCGCCTGCGCTACGCCTCGGGCGGCACGCCGACGGCCGAGCTCCGCAGCCGGATGCAGCGGGTGATGCAGTCGAACTGCGCCGTGTTCCGTACCGGCGAGGTGCTGGCCGAGGGCAAGGCCAAGATCCACGAGGTCTGGCGCGGCTCGGGCGACGTCCGCACGACCGACCGCTCGCTGATCTGGAACACCGACCTCGTCGAGAC
>DASZVN010000055.1:0-1523 GCA_035547055.1 Hyphomicrobiales bacterium | reverse complement strand
CACGCTGCTGACGGCGCTCGAAGAGGGCATCTCGCCGGAAACCGAATTCCCCTCCGAACAGCGGACCTTCCACTTCGGCGCGCACGGCGGCGAAACGTTCACCGTGCACAACGACGAAGAAGGCTACCTCGGCTCCTGCTCAATCGCCTGCGGCCTCACCTACTCCGACAACTCGATCTACGCCGGGCTGGCGCTGGAAGGGCTGAAGGGCAAGACCATCGAGGACCGCACCCGCTCGATCGCCAGGACGATCCACAAGGCCGGCTACGACGACCCGATCTCGACCAACCCGGCGATGGCGCTCGGCGGGCTCAAGGAAGGCGTCTCGCCGCTCGGCTGGACCTATGCCTACTCGACGATCGGCAACGACGGCTCGCGGGTCTCGGGCAGCCTCGCCCCGATCCCCGGCAAGACCCCGGTCACCTTCACCGCGGTGACCAAGAACGGCAAGCCGATCAAGGGCGGCGAAAACAAGATCATCCACCACCAGGTCTTCGACGAAGAAACCGTGCGCGAGGAGAAGAGCATCATGGAAACGGTGCTCACCGAGGGCACCGGGACGGCGGCCCGGACCGGCGGGCCGGAAGAGTGGGGCAAGACCGGCACGACCGAGGAAGAGGGCGACGCCTGGTTCTGCGGCGGCGTCGCCGCCGAAGTGACGGCCTGCGTCTGGGTCGGCTATCCGGACACGACGACGCCGATGCTCACCCTCTACAACGGCGGCCCGGTGATGGGCGGCACCTTCCCGGCGCTGATCTGGAACCGCGTGATCACCGCCTGGGAAGAAATCAAGAAGCAGCACCTGGCCGAAAAGAAGGCGAAGGAACGGGCCAAGGAAGCCAAGGAAGACGAAGGTAAGTCGGGCACCGAAGCGGAAGAAGAAATCGAAGCGGGCGAATACGAAGAACCGGAATACGTGGCGCCGGAAGAAACCTACGAAGGCGAAGCCGAAGAAGAATTCGCGCCCGAAGAAGAAGCCGAAACGGGCGGCGCGACGCGCGGGCGCGGCGAAACCGAAGCGCCGACCGAAGAAACGCCCGAAGAAACGGCTCCTCCGGCCGAAGAAGCGGCGCCGACGCCGGAAGCTCCGGTCGAAGGCGGCGGTGCGGGCGCGGGCGGCGGGGTCACCGCTGGGTAGAGGGTCGGTCCGGCGCACTCCGAGCCTCCCGGCCGGGTTCGCGGTTCCTGAATCGCGTCAGGACGGGCGGGGGCGGGAGACGTAGCGGCTGCCGCGGGCGCTGAAGCGCCAGGGCTTCTCCACCGCTTTCGTGATGCCGATGCGGGTGCTGGTGACGATCTCCGGCGGGTCGTCCTCAGGGGCCTGGAGCAGGAACGGGGCGCGGTCGAGGCGGGTGGCGTTCTCGGCCAGGGTGATGCCGAGCGCCTCGGTCAGCTTGCCGGGGCCCGAGCAGAGGTCGAGGTCGGTGCGGGCCGCGGGGCGGCGCGATCGCATCGTCTCGACCCGGGTCGTCGGTTCCAGCGCGCGGATCAACACCGCCGCCGCGTCGCCCTCCGGTTCGCAG
>DASZVN010000054.1:0-22362 GCA_035547055.1 Hyphomicrobiales bacterium | reverse complement strand
GTAGACGACTTCCGGCGGCAGATTGCCGAAGGGCACGACCGCGTCCAGGCGATTGCGGAACTCCGGCGTGAACAGCCGGTTGATCGCTTCCTGGTCCTCGCCCTCACGCTGCGACTTGCCGAAGCCGATGGCGGGCTTGGCGAGATCGGCGGCGCCCGCATTGGTCGTCATGATCAGTATGACGTTGCGGAAATCGACCGACTTGCCGTTGTGGTCGGTGAGCTTCCCGTGATCCATTACCTGCAAGAGGATGTTGAACAGGTCCGGGTGCGCCTTCTCGATCTCGTCAAGGAGGAGGACGCAATGCGGATGCTGGTCGACGCCGTCGGTGAGCAGTCCGCCCTGGTCGAAGCCGACGTAGCCGGGCGGGGCGCCGATCAGCCGCGAGACGGTGTGGCGCTCCATGTACTCCGACATGTCGAAGCGCAGGATCTTGACGCCGAGGATCTCGGCGAGCTGGCGCGCCACCTCGGTCTTGCCGACGCCGGTCGGTCCGGAGAAGAGGTAGCTGCCGATCGGCTTCTCGGCATCGCGGAGGCCCGCGCGGGCGAGCTTGATCGCGGCGGCCAGCGCCTCGATCGCCTTGTCCTGGCCGTAGACGACCCGCTTCAGGTTGTCCTCGAGGTGGCGCAGCACCTCGGCGTCGTCCTTGGAGACCGATTTCGGCGGGATGCGCGCGATGGTCGCGACGGTCGCCTCGATCTCCTTGACGCCGATGGTCTTGCGCCGCTTGGCCTCGGGCAGGAGCATCTGCGAGGCGCCGCTCTCGTCGATCACGTCGATCGCCTTGTCGGGCAGCTTGCGGTCGTGGATGTAGCGTGCCGAGAGCTCCACCGCCGCCTTGATCGCGTCGTTGGTGTAGCGGACGCGGTGGAAGCCCTCGTAATAGGGGCGGAGGCCCTTCAGGATCTCGATGGCGTCGGGCACGGTGGGCTCGGCGACGTCGATCTTCTGGAAGCGGCGGACCAGCGCGCGGTCCTTCTCGAAATACTGGCGGTATTCCTTGTAGGTGGTCGAGCCGATGCAGCGCAGCGTGCCCGAGGCCAGCGCGGGCTTCAGGAGGTTCGAGGCGTCCATCGCGCCGCCGGAGGTCGCGCCCGCGCCGATCACGGTGTGGATCTCGTCGATGAAGAGGATGGCGCCGGGGGTGCCTTCCAGCTCCTTCACCACCTGCTTCAGCCGCTCCTCGAAATCGCCGCGGTAGCGCGTGCCGGCGAGCAGCGCGCCCATGTCGAGCGCGAACACGGTGCAGCCGCGCAGCACCTCGGGCACCTCGTCGCGGACGATGCGCCGCGCCAGGCCCTCGGCGATCGCGGTCTTGCCGACGCCGGGGTCGCCGACGAAGAGCGGGTTGTTCTTCTGGCGCCGGCACAGCACCTGGATGGTGCGCTGGATCTCGACGTCGCGGCCGATCAGGGGGTCGATCTTGCCGTCGCGCGCCTTCTTGTTGAGGTTCACGCAATAGGCTTCGAGCGCGTCCTGCTTCTTCTTCGGGCCGCCCTGCTCCTCGCCGCCGGAGCCGCCGTCCTCGTCGGCGCGGGTCGAGCGGGTGTCGAAGCCGGCGCGCTTGGCGATGCCGTGGCTGATGTAGTTGACCGCGTCGTAGCGCGTCATGTCCTGCTCCTGCAGGAAATAGGCGGCGTGGCTCTCGCGCTCGGCGAAGATCGCGACGAGGACGTTGGCCCCCGTCACCTCCTCGCGGCCGGACGACTGGACGTGGATCACCGCGCGCTGGATCACGCGCTGGAACCCGGCGGTCGGCTTGGAATCCTCGCCGCCGTCGGTGACGAGGTTGTCGAGCGAGGCGTCGACATATTCCACCAGGCTGCGGCGGAGCTGCTCGAGGTCGACATTGCACGCCCGCATCACCGCTGCGGCGTCCTGGTCGTCGATCAGGGCGAGCAGCAGGTGCTCCAGCGTGGCGTATTCGTGGTGCCTCTCGTTGGCGAGCGCCAGCGCCCGGTGGAGAGACTGTTCGAGACCGCGCGAAAAGGTCGGCAAGTCGGACCTCACTTCTTTTCCATGACGCACTGCAGCGGATGCTGGTGGCGTCGGGCGAAGTCCATGACCTGGGTCACCTTGGTCTCCGCCACTTCATAGGTGTAAACGCCGCACTCGCCGACGCCGTTCTGATGGACGTGCAGCATGATGCGGGTGGCGTCCTCGCGGTTCTTGTTGAAGAACCGTTCGAGCACGTGAACCACGAACTCCATCGGGGTGTAGTCGTCGTTCAGGAGCAGCACGCGATAGAGGCTCGGCCGCTTGGTCTTCGGCTTGGCCTTGGTGGCCACCGCCGTGCCCGAGCCGGGACCTTCCTCGTTGCGGCGCCCGTTGGCCGCCGCCCTCAGCCGCTCCTCGGCCGCCATGCCCGCTACTGGCCGCTCCATCTCCGACGCCCGTGAAGTGCACCGACGGACCAGGCCTTCTCTGCATCCGCCGCGATCGTGCTTCGTCGCCGCCCTAATGTAGCGGCGGCAGGCGCGTCGTGCCAGACCGGCACGTCCTCACAAGCCGGGATGAGCGGCGCATGAAAAAAGCCCGGCCGAAGCCGGGCTCGAAGACTGGCCGCAGGGGCCGGGGGGAGAAGTGCGCCAGCCTCGCCGTCACGCCCGGCCTCGGGCCCGGGCATTCACGAGCTTGCAGCGCCGCCGAAGAGAAGTCGTGGATGGCCAGGACAAGCCCGGCCATGGCGGCGCGCGGGTGCTACTCGGCAGCCTGGGTGGTGCTGCCGGCGAAGGCCTGCTCGTAGGGCTTCAGCGTCTCCTTCACCGTCTCGGCGAAGAGGTCGCCGATGCGGCGAGAGCGGGCGAGGAAGTTCTCGTAGCTCGCCTTGGCATAGTCGGTCTGCACCGCGGCCGCGGCAGCGGGGGTGCGCGCCGCCACCAGCTTCTCGAACGCCGCCGAGCTCGACTCGAAAGCCGCGCGCGACTGCTCGGCCAGCTCAAGCGCGATCGCTTGGAAGCCCTTGCTTGCTGCGCCGAAGCTCTTCAGCGCGTACTCGGCCTGGTCGCGGCCGAGCTTCTGCACGTCGTCGACATTGGAAAACATGGTCAGCTCCAATCCGGAAGTGGGTCCGCTCGCCCCGGCATGGGGCTTGGTGTCGCCACGGGGTATATGGTGCAATGCAACATAGCCGTCAAGAGGATTTTTGCACTGCACAAGAGGGGAAGCTGGCGGCCGCCCGGCTCGCTTAAACTTTCCGTAACCGCATTCACGCATCGTGAACCTGTGCGCGGCCGGCGTCACATGGGTGACGGCGGCGGGCCGGCGTGGCAGGACACGACGGCCGGCAGGCTCGAGAGACGCGCCGCGACGAACGGGGAAGCAGGAATGTCGAGTTGCGTGGGCAGCCGGCGCGCGTGGAGCCGCGCGCCAGCGATCGTGGCGGGCGTTGCGCTCGCGGCCGTGGCCTTGGCCGGCCCGGCGGCGGCGCGCTCGCATCATCACCACCGCCACCACATCATCCTGCACCGCGCCGCCTACTCGCCGCCGCAGTCGAGCATCGTGGTCGACGCCGTGACCGGGCGGGTGCTCGAGGCGAAGGACGCCGACGCGCTGCGCTACCCGGCCTCGCTCACCAAGGTGATGACGCTCTATCTGCTGTTCGACGCGCTGGAGCGCCGCGACGTCAAGCTCGACACCGAGATGACGGTGTCCGCGCTCGCCGCCGCCCAGGCGCCGACCAAGCTCGGCCTCCGCGCCGGCGAGACGATCACCGTCCAGGACGCCATCCTCGGCATCGTCACCCGCTCGGCCAACGACGCCGCCATGGTGATCGCCGAGAACATCGGCGGCTCGGAAGGGGCCTTCGTCCAGCGCATGAACGAGGCCGCCCGCGCGCTCGGCATGAGCCGTACCGTGTTCGACAATCCGAACGGCCTGCCGGACGAGCGCCAGCACACCACCGCGCGCGACATCGCGACCCTCGGCCGCGCCATCATCAGCCGCTTCCCGCGCGAGTATCATTTCTTCTCGACCCGGAGCTTCGTCTTCCGCGGGCACGTCATCCCGAGCCACAACCGGCTCGTGCTCGGCATGCCGGGCGTCGACGGCCTCAAGACCGGCTTCATCCGCGCCTCGGGCTTCAATCTCCTGACGTCGGCCCATGACGGCGACCGCCGCATCGTCGCGGCGGTGTTCGGCGGCCGCAGCGCCGGCGCACGCGACGCCGAGATGCGCGGCCTCGTCACCGCCTATCTGCCGAAGGCCTCGCGCGGCGGGGCGATGCCGGCGCTCGTCGCTGCCGCGACCCCGGCCCGTCGCGCTCCGGTCGGCGCGCCGCAGGCGCTGGTGCCGATTCCGGTCGCGGCGCCCGACGCCATCGCCGAGGCTGCGCCGCAGCCGGTGGTGCGCCGCGTCCGCACCGCGGTGGTCGAGGCCGCCGCCGTGCCGCTGCCGACGCCGGCCCCCGCGGCCGTCGCCGCGACGCCCGCGCCGCAGCTCGCCGCGACGCCTGCCGTCCGCCGCAACACGCTGACGCCGAGCGCGATCGCCGCACGGGTCGACCGCGCCACCGCCATGGTCGGCACGACGCCCGGCTCGCCCGCCATGCGCTGGGTCGTCGGCGCGCAGCCGGCCGCCTATCACGACGACGGCACCGCCCGTGCCTTCGCCGCCACGGCAAGCGTCTCGGCGCCGGCCGAGGGGCGCTCGGCCGCGGTCGCGCAGCCGGCTCAGCCGCAGGGGTGGCAGATCCAGGTCGGCGCCGCCGACAGCGTCGCGCTCGCCGAGAAGCTGATCGCCCGCGCCCAGCCGACCGTCGCCCGCGTCGCCGGCTCGGCGCAGTCGTTCACCCAGCCGGTTCAGTCGAGCGGCGGCACGCTCTATCGCGCCCGCTTCGGCGGCTTCGACGACCGCGAGACCGCCCAGCTTGCCTGCGCCGCGCTGAAGAAGACCGCGATGGCCTGCTTCACCGCGCGCAACTAGTCCCGTCCCGAGGTCCGTCGTCAGCGTATCGGAGTCAGCGATGTCCTCTCAGGAGCAGATCCTTAGCGGCGTTGACCTGGACGGCCAGGTAGGTCGAGCCGCCCCGGTCGGGGTGGAGCTTCATCATCAGCGCCCGGTGCGCACGGTGGATTTCCGCCGCGCCGGCCCCCGGTTCAAGACCCAGGATCTGATAGGCCTGCTGCTCGGTCATCGCGGCCTCGCCCGGCGCCTGGCGCTGCCGCCGGCCCGCGTCTCCATCCAGGTGTTCACGCCAGCCGGGACGCCGGCGGTCGAGATAAGCCTCCAGGAGCCCTGAGCCCCTCGGGTCGCGCGCCGCAACCTCGGCGAGCAGCCGCGCAAGCTCGCCGTCGGAGAAGGAAGCGAGGTCGCGCCCGGCAAAGCTGCCGGCGACGACGCGCCCGGCCACGATATCGCTGGAGGCCGCGAGGCCGATCTCGATCATTGCCGAGCGCATCCGCGAGGGGGGCGCCTTGTTCCCGCCGCCGCCGAAGATGCCGCCGGGGAGGCCGCCGAGCATGTCGCGGCCGAGCAGGCCGAGCCCGATCATTGCGAGCGGGATGCCGATGATCTCGCGGCCGACCGCGCTGAGGCCGGTGCCGGCGATGAGCGCCAGCGTGCCGCCACCATAGCGGAGCTGGCGGGCGAGCTTCTTCGGATCGCCGCCGAGCCAGCCCCGCCCGAGCGCGACGAAGAACAGCAGCACGGCCAGGCCGAGGAACAGCGGGCTCATGGCCGACCGGCTAGCATGCCGCGCCCGTCATTGCGAGCGACGCGAAGAAGGCCCCCGGGTGGGCGCGGTAACGCCGTGCCGACCCGACGGCCTCACCATTCCGGCGGCGAGGAGCCCAATGCGGCGGCGGGGCGGTCCCAGCGCAGCGGGATGCCCGCGATGGCGGCAGGCGGGCGAAGGCGGTGTGCGGGGCCCCAGGGCGTGACCTCGATCTCGGGAGCGTAGTCCGCCGGCTCGGGGCGCGCCGGCGCGTCGGGCTGCTCCGGCGCCGGCCGGCTCGCGAGCAGGGCAGCGGTGCGGGCGAGCGACAGCCGGGCGGTGCAGCCGCGGCCATGGGCGAGCCGTCCGGTCAGGCCACGCGCCGCCGCGGCCGCCATCAGGTAGCCGGTCGCGTGGTCGAGCGCCTGCACCGGCAGCGGCGTCGGCCGCTCGCGGCCGAGCCGGAGCATGCCGGCCTCGGCGATGCCGGCGCTCATCTGCACCAGGCTGTCGAAGCCGCGCCGGCCCGCCCACGGTCCGCTCCAGCCATAGGCGTCGAGCGTCACCTCGACCAGGCCGGGCCGCGCCGCCCGGCGCGCCTCCGCGCCGAGGCCGAGCCCTTCCAGGGCGCCGGGGCGATAGCCATGGACCAGAACGTCGGCCTCGGCCAGAAGGGCGAGCAGGCGCGCGCGCCCGGCGGAGTCGCGAAGGTCGAGCCGGGCGCAGCGCTTGCCGAGCGTGACTTCCGGCACGACGCTCGGCTCCTCCCAGCCCGGCGGGTCGATCCGGAGCACCTCCGCGCCGAAGCCGGCGAGGAAGCGGGTCGCGACCGGCCCGGCGAGGATGCGGGTGAGGTCGAGCACGCGGATGCCGGCGAGCGGCCGCGCCGGATCGAAGGCGCGTGCGGCGTCCCGCCCGCCGGCCCCTGCGCTCTCCCACGCGACGAGCGGCTCGGCCGCGGCGGCACGGCCCTGCGGATGCGCCGCCCAGTCTTCGAGCGAGCGCATGGTCGCGGCACAGCCGCCCGCCGCCACGACGGCCGCCTCCAGCTCGTCCGCCCGCCAGCCGGCGACGGCCGCGGCGACCGCGTCCTTCTCCGCCGCGGTGCGGAGCACCGCGAGCGCGGCGGCGCGATGATGCGGCGCGTTGGTGTGGAGGCGGATCCAGCCGTCGGCGGCCCGATAGTCGCCGGCGATCGGGTCCCACGGCGGCTCGGGCGTCCAGCCCTCCGGCTTCAGCGACCAGCCGAACCACAGCCCGGTGCGACGCCGGTCGACCGCGACTGCGGGGGGAGCCTGTCCGGTCCGCGCCGCGACCAGCTCGGCGACGGCGAGCGACGCGGCGCCGACCGAGGCCGCCGCGAGGCCGGTGACGTCGAAGACCGACGGCAGGACGCCTTCGCCGGCAGAGGAAACGCACGGCAGCATGCGGGAATCGCCACCGAGTCCGTCCCAGATCGCGCCGAGGAAGCCGGCGTTCCCCGATGGTTGCCGTGGCGTGGTCATTCTTCGCCCCTTCCAGCATCTGCGCGCGCCGTGCCAACATAACGTCCGTGTCCCGCACGGAGGAGACCGCCGTGACGCATTATCTCCTGGTCGGCTTCAAGACCTGCCCCTGGGTTCAGCGTGCGGCGATCGTGCTGCGCGAGAAGAACGTTCCGTTCGAGTTCCGCCATATCGAGCCCGACAACCGGCCCGGCTGGTTCCTCGCGATCTCGCCGCACAAGAAGGTGCCGGTGCTCCGGATCGACGACAAGGTCTCGCTGTTCGAGTCGAACGCGATCGTGGAGTTCCTCGACGAGACCATCGCGCCGCGCCTGCACCCGGCCGACCCCGTGCAGCGCGCCATCAACCGGGCCTGGACCGACTACCTGCCGACCTTCGCGAGCGTCGTCACCGCGGTCGGCTACGCCAAGGCGGAAGCCGACTACGACGCCGCCGCGAACAAGATTCCCGAGGTATTCGACCGCATGGAGAAGGCGCTCCTGGCGCAGGGCGCGGGGCCGTTCTTCAACGGCGCCGCCTATTCCCTGGTCGATGCCGCCTATGCGCCGTTCCTCCTGCGCTACACGCTGCTCGACCGCATCCGCAAGCTCGGCCACATCGAGAAGTTCTCGCGGCTGGCGGCGTGGCGCGACACGCTGCTGGCGCGGCCGTCGACCCACTCCTTCCCGTTCGAGGAGTTCGAGCAGCTCTATCGCGGCACGCTGAGGCAGCGCGGCACCTGGATGGCGCAGTTCATCGCGCCGTCGGTCGCGGCGGCGGAGTAGGGTCAGACCCTCCGCGAAAACGAGGGTTGGGCGAGCACAGCGCGTTGCGTGATTGACGCTGGCCGCGTGTCTTCGCTGGCGAGGCACGCAAAAAGACGCGGGGAGCGCTGGCTCCCCGCCCGATGTTGTCGATTCAACGGCTACTGGTGGATCGTAACGGTGTTGCCCGAGCCACCCTGGATATTCGAAATGTAGTTGTTCGATGATGTTTGGGTATAATTCAACGTGTCGTAGCTGCCGGTCTGCGATGACCAGACCTGATTGTTGTTTCCAACTTGGCTGCCGAAAACCATATTCCAGTTACCAACCTGGGAGGTAGACACAAGGTTATTGCTACCACTTTGCACAACCGGGACGCCGCCGTCTGGCACCGGCCACCCATCCTCGCCACCGACAAAGTTTCTGAAGCCCGACTGATAAGTCGTGAAGCTGTTGTTCGAGCCGTTCTGATTGATATCGACGGAATTTCCGTTTCCACCTTGCGTGATCGACATCTGGTTCCTATTGCCGCCGCCCTGAGAAAGCCCGGCATAATTGTCGTAGTTGCCGCTGGCGTCAAAATAGCCGCCGTTCTGGTTGACGGTGATCGTGCTGTTGGTCTCAGTGGCCGCGACCGTCAACGGCGAATACCAGATGTCAGGATAGTTCGTCCCCTGGCGAATCCACAGCAGATTGTCGCCGGTTTGGGTGGCCGTTACCGTGTTGCCGGTACCACCCTGGCCGATATTGAAAAGATTGTTGGATCCGTTCTGCGACAGAGAAATCTTGCTGTAATTGGCTGTGCTGCTTTGTTCGATCAAGCCACCGTCATTGTCGTTTGACCAATATCCGTGAGTGTCTTGAATATTGTTTGCCCCGTTATTCGTTCCCGTCTGCTGCAGCTCGATATCGCTATTGTTGCCGTTCTGCAGGATGTTTGCGCGGTTGTCGGTGCCGGACTGGAACGCCGAGGCGGTCTTGCCGAAAGAGTTGTTGCTTCCGACCTGCGTGATGGTAATGGCGTTGCCGCCCGTGCCGCTGCCGTTGTTCTGAATGAACGGGTTGCCGAGCGTGCCGACCGAGGCGTTGCTCCCGCCGGACTGATCGATGAACGCCGTCTGGCCGGTTCCGTCCTGCTGGTCGTAAATCTGTGAGCTTCCGGCCATCGCGGCCGTCGCACCGAATCCCAGCGCGATCACACTCGCCGTGGCAAGCAATAGCTTCTGCATGGCTGTTTCCTCTCTCTAGAACCTCCTCCCGCAGCGGACGTTGTTGCCGCAATTGATTCGTTGCCCCGACCTGGGAAGGTAACGAATTGTTAACCTTTTTTGGGCCGGTTGCAATCGCGGTTGTGGATGTTGCGATTATCAATCGTCGCGCGCCCTTGGCCGTATGGCTCACCGGCAGGGACAGGCGCACGCCGTCATGCCCGGCCTCTGGCCGGGCGCTCGCGATCTTCAGAGGTCGGACGACAGTCGCAGAGGGCCGGGGCCAGCCCGGCCATGACGGAAGCGGGTGCCTACCGGTCCGGCTCGAACATCAGGAGGTTCATGCCGTTCGGCAGCGGGGCCCAGAACGGCTTCACCTTCATGCCGATCCTCACCTCGTCCATCGCGACATGGACGAGGTTCGCGATCACGTTGACGCCGACGTCGAGCGTCACCGTCGCGACGAGATAGGGCTCCTTGCCCTGGAACGGGCCGCGCCCGCGCCGGGCGAGCGTGTAGGAGAACACCTCGCCCTTGCCGGAGACCTCGCGCCATTCCATGGCGCGGCTGCCGGTGTAGATCGAGGCCGGGCGCGGGAAGAACTGGTAGCGCCCGACCTTGGGGTCGTACTGGATGAGGATCTTCTTCTCCCGTGTCGCCTCCCAATAGGGGCGGGAGAAGCTTCTCGGCTGCGGCGCCTCGCGGGCGACGTCCAGCGTGTCCCTGACCATCTCGCTCATTGTTCGCCTCACGCGTCCGGGGTCAGGATCATGACGTTGCTGGACGCCCAGTTGCGCCCGTAGGGGATGCCGCCGATGCCGGTGACCGCCCCGTATCTGGTGTTCTTCACCTGGCGCTTGCCGCCGCCGCCCATGAGCTGGCGCACGCATTCGACGACGTTGACGCCGCCGCCGGCGAGGCCCGGCTGGCCGGCCGAGATCTGCCCGCCCGAGGTGTTGAGCGGCAGGTCGCCGGTGTGGGTGAAGTCGTGCTCCTTGATGAAGGCCTGCCCCTGGCCGCGGCCGCAGAAGCCGAGCATCTCCATCTGCAGCATGTTGGCGATGATGAAGTCGTCGTAGGGGTGGAACGAGCCGATGTCCTTCGGCGCCACTCCGGCCTGGGCGAAGGCCTTCTTTGCGGCGACCGAATGGCCGCTCTCGGTGATGTCGACGACCGCCTCGTTCCAGCGGAAATTGGTGCGCTCGCCATAGCCCAGCGGCACGACGAACTTGGCGAACCCCTTCTCCTTCGCGCGCTTCCTGCTGGTGAGGAGCAGGCCGCTGGCGCCGTCGGTCACCATCACGCAGTCGAGCAGGCGGATCGGCTCCGAGATCATCCGCGAGTTCATGTAGTCGTCCACGGTGATCGGCTTGCGGAGCTTCTCGCAGGCGTTGTCGTTCAGGACGGCATGGCCGCGCTGCGCCACCGCGAGCTTCGCCAGCGCGGTGTAGTCGAGCCCGTAGAGATGCTCGTAGCGGCGGCTCAGCAGGCCGAAGGCGCCGGGCGGGCCGAGGAGGCCGTTGGTCGACAGCCACTCGCCCTGGTAGCCGCGGGGGCGGGCGTTCTGCTCGGCGACCTGGGTGTCGGCGTAGAGCAGGAGGATCGTGGTCGCGAGGCCGGCGTCGATCGCGGCGCAGCCGCGGGCCAGCGCGCCGAGCGGCGAGCAGCCGCCGATGTCGACCGTCTGCGAGAAGTCGAGCTCGAGGCCGAGATAGTCGGCGGTGGTCTGCGACCAGAAGGCGTTGCCGGCGCCGGTCATCGAGGAGGAGAGGATGAGGCCGTCGATCTCGGACTTCTCGAAGCCGGTCTGCTCCAGGAGGCTTTCCATCACCTCGGCGCCGAGCTCCCAGACGTCGACGGCGCTGCGCTCGACGATCTTGGTCTCGGCATAGCCGACCACCGCGTTGTCCCTCAGAGCCATCCCGTCCCCCTTGTGTTGCGGCGCCCGGCGTGTTGTAGCGTCCGCCGATCTACCATAGCTTGGCAGACAAATTAAAGAACGCGGACCGCTTCCTCGTCATTGCGAGGAGGCCAAGCCGACGAAGCAATCCAGGGGCCGCGCGCGCCACGCCTGCGGGTCCTGGATTGCTTCGCTTCGCTCGCAATGACGGCGAGGCGGGTGCGGGAGCGACGGAGGAGAGTGTCATGGCGGAGGCGGCAGTGGCGGCACGGCAGGGGAAGACGGCGACGGGCAGCCGCGCCGAGATGGTATCGCGGCTGATGCGGCCGCGCTCGGCGGCGATCGTCGGCATGTCGTCGCGGCCGGGGTCGGTCGGCCACGTCGCGCTGGCGAACCTGACGCAGAACAAGTTCGCCGGCGACATCCACCTCGTCGGCCGCGGCGGGGGCGAGGTCGACGGCCGCAAGGTGCTGACCTCGGTCGACCAACTGCCCGAAGGCATCGACCTTGCGATCGTGGTGCTGCCGGCGGCGGCAACCGCGGAGGCGGTCGAGGGGCTGGCGCGGCGCAAGGTCGCCGGCGCGGTGAGCTTCGCCGCCGGCTTCGCCGAGCTCAACGATGCCGGCGCCGCGGAACAGGCCAAGATCGAGAAGGTCGTGCGCGAGACCGGCATTGCGCTCGTCGGGCCGAACTGCCTCGGCTACACCAATTATCGCGACGGCTTCGCGGTCGGCCTGTTCGGTGGCGGCGTGGTGCCGCGGCTCGATCCCAAGGCCGGCCGCGCCATCGGCGTGATCGGCCAGTCGGGCGGCCTGATCGGCCATTTCCGCCTCGCCTACGAGGCGCGCCACCTGCCGGTGTCGTACCAGGTGACGACCGGCAACGAGGTCGGCCTCACCGTCGCCGACTTCGTCGATTTCCTGGTCACCGACGACGCCACCGGCACCATCGTGATCTACGCCGAGGACATCCACCGGCCGGCGGAGTTCCTGGCGGCGGCGCGGCGGGCGCGGGAGGCCGGCAAGCCGATCGTGATGATGCATCCCGGCCGCAGCGCCAAGGCCCAGGCGGCGGCCCACTCCCACACCGGCGCGCTCGCCGGCGACTATGCCGCCATGCGCACCGTGGTCGAGCACGCCGGCGTCTGCCTCGTCGACACGCTGGAGGAGATGGTCGATGTCGGCGAGCTCCTGACGCGCTTCCCCAAGCCGCCGACCAAGGGCCTCGGCATCGTCACCTATTCCGGCGCGTTCTGCGGCATCGCCCATGACTTTGCCGAGGACCTCGGGGTCGACATCCCGCCGCTGACCGCGAAGACCGTCGACTGGCTGAAGCCGCAGATCCCGGCCTGGGCGACGGTCAACAACCCGCTCGACCTCACCACCCAGCCGGCGTGGCAGCCCGAGCTCCTCGGCATCGGCACCGAGGCGGTGCTGAAGGACGACAATGTCGGCAGCGTCGTGATCTCGATCTCGATCGGGCCGACGGCGACGGCCCTGCAATATCTCGATGGTCTGCTGCCGCGCATCGAAGGCACCGAGAAGCCGATCTCCTTCGTCGCGCTCGGCGACGGCTCGCCGATGCTGCCCGAGTTCCTGGAGCGCGTCGGGAAGGCCCCGCTGGCCTGGGGCCGCTCCTCCGAGCGGGCGCTGCGGGCGACCGCCATCATCACCAAGCTCGGCCGCCGCTGGGCCGCGACTCCGGCGCAGGCCGAGCCGGCGCCGTTCGCCGGCCTGCCGACCCTCGGCAAGGGAACGCTCGCGGAGGTCGAGGGCAAAGCGGTGCTGAAGGCGATCGGCGTCAGCGTGCCGGACGGCGCGATGGCGACGTCCGCCGACGCGGCCGCCGCGATCGCGAAGAAGATCGGCTATCCGGTGGTGCTGAAGGCGCAGGCCGCGGCGCTCGCCCACAAGACCGAGGCCGGCGGCGTGATCGTGAACATCGCCGACGAGGCGGCGCTCCGCCGCGCCTGGGACGACCTCTATGCCCGGGTGAAGAAGGCGCGGCCCGACGTGACCCTCGACGGCGCCCTGGTCGAGGCGATGGCCAAGAGCGGCCTCGAGCTCGCGATCGGCGCCAAGCGCGACC
Source organism: Hyphomicrobiales bacterium (assembly GCA_035547055.1). Taxonomy (GTDB): domain Bacteria; phylum Pseudomonadota; class Alphaproteobacteria; order Rhizobiales; family Methylopilaceae; genus DASZVN01. Next base: position 9,262 of record DASZVN010000054.1, on the reverse strand, counting down.
CGCGCTGGGGGCCGATCGTGATGGTCGGCCTCGGCGGCATCTGGATCGAGGCGCTCGGCGACGTGCGGCTGATCCCGGCCGATCTCCCGGCGGCAGCGATCGAGGCGGAGCTGAGGAAGCTCAAGGCGGCGAAGCTGCTGGCCGGCTTCCGCGGCGCCCCGCCGGTCGACGTTAAGGCGGTGGCCGAGACCGCGGCCAAGCTCGGCCGGCTGATGCTGACCCGGCCCGAGATCACCGAGATCGACATCAACCCGCTGATCGCCTACCCCGAGGGCCAGGGCGCCACCGCGCTCGACGCGCTCATCGTCACCGGCTGAGGCTCGTCATGGCCGGGCTTGTCCCGGCCACCCACGCCTTCTTTCGGCACCGCATCGCCGGTCGTCCCGGACGCGCATGCAAATCGGGCATGCCCGATTTGCCCACGCCACGTGGGCGATCTCGGGCAAGCCCGAGATCGCTGCGCGATCCGCGATCCGGCCGCGGGTCCAGCGCTGCCCCCGGATCCCGGCTCTCGCCTTGGGCTCGGCCGGGATGGCAGCGACGCGGACGGCGGCCGACGTCGTCGGCCTACTCTTCCTCCATCTCCGCCCGGATCGCTGCGCCGTGCTGGTCGAGCGCGGGCGCGGGCAGGCGGCTCATCAGCGGCGCGCCGTCGAGGAGGATGGGGTTGCGGACGGTAGCGATGGTGCCGGCCGCAGCGAGCGGCTGGTCGAGCGTCACCGCCATGCCGCGATGGACCACCTGCGGGTCGGCGAACACCTGGTCGACCGCGTTGATCGGCCCGCCGGGGACGCCGGCCGCCTCCAGCGCGTCGAGCAGCGGGCCGCGCGGCCGCGCCGCGATCAGCTCGGCCAGGAGCGGCACCAGCCGCGCGCGGTTCGCCACCCGCGCCGGGTTGGTGGCGAACGCGGGCTCGTCGGCGAGCGCCGGCTGCCCGAGGCAGGCGGCGAAGCGGCGGAACTGGCCGTCGTTGCCGACCGCGACGATCAGCGGCCCGTCGGCGGCGGTGAACACGCCATAGGGCACGAGGTTCGGGTGTTCGTTGCCCATGCGGCGGGGCGGGGTGCCGCCGACGAAATAGTTCATCGCCTGGTTGGCCAGGACGCCGACCTGCACGTCGAGCAGCGCGATGTCGAGATGGCCGCCCTCGCCGGTCTGGTCGCGCCGGCGCAGCGCCGCCAGGATGCCGAGCGCGGCATAGGTGCCGCTGAACAGGTCGGCGAAGGCGAGGCCGGGCTTCTGCGGCTCGGCGTCGGGCTCGCCGGTGAGATCCATGATCCCGCCCATGCCCTGGATGATGAAGTCGTAGCCGGCGCGCGCGGCCTTCGGCCCGTCCTGGCCGAAGCCCGTGATCGAGCAGTAGACGAGGCCCGGGTTCGCCGCCTTCAGGCTCGCGTAGTCGAGGCCGTAGCGCACGAGGCCGCCGACCTTGAAGTTCTCGACGACGACGTCGGCCGCCGCGGCGAGCCGGCGGATCAGCGCGAGATCCTCCGCCTTCTCGAAGTCGAGCGCGATCGAGCGCTTGCCGCGGTTGGCGGCGTGGAAATAGGCGGCGCCGAGATCGCCGCCGCCGGCCGCCGCGACGAAGGGCGGGCCCCAGGTCCGGGTGTCGTCGCCGGTGCCGGGCCGCTCGACCTTGATGACGGTGGCGCCGAAATCGGCCAGGATCTGCCCGGCCCAGGGTCCGGCGAGGATCCGGGCGAGCTCCAGCACCCTGATTCCGGCGAGCGGCAGCGGCGGCATCGTCCGGCTCAGCGCGTCGTGTCGCGGCCTGCCGCTTCCGGCAGCCTGAGCCGGTAGCCGAGCGGGGCGATGCGGATGCCGGTCTTGTCCTCCAGCGTGCCCCAGAGGCCGCGCGGCAGGAACAGCGCGAACACGAGCGCCACCGCGCCGAGCCCGACGAGGTACCACACCCCGGTCGCGCCGAACGCCCGCTCCATCAGGAAGAACACGATCGCGCCGACGATCGGGCCCTCGAAGGTGCCGAGCCCGCCGACCAGGGCCATGAAGATCATGTACGCCGTCCAGTTCACGCCGAAATACGCCTTCGGCTGGAAGCTGATCTGGTAGCTCAGATAGAGCGACCCCGCCATGGCGCAGCCGACCGCGGCGAGGACGAAGATGACGCGCTTGCCGGCGAGCACCCGCACGCCGAGCGAGGCGGCGGCCTCCTCGTTGTCGCGGATCGCCTGGACGGCGGCGCCGAGCCGGCCGCGCAGGAGCGCGAACACCGCGCCGAGCAGCACCAGCATCGCGGCGAAGGCGAGCCAGTAGTTGAAGGCGCGGCGGTCCTGCGGGGCATAGGCGTTGAGGGCGATCAGCGAGGTGCCGGTCTCGCCCTGGATCAGGCCGTCGAGGTTGACGAGGAGGTGGGCCAGCTCGGCGACGACCCACATGCCGATCGCGAACTCGCCGCCGCGGAGGCGGAGCGCGAAGGACGACAGCGGCACGGCCACGGCGCCGGCGAGGAGGGCGCCGAGGACGATCGCGAGATAGACCGGCACGCCGAACGAGGACAGCCGGATCGCGGCATAGGCGCCGAGGCCGAAGAAGGCCTGTTGGCCGACCGAGACGAGGCCGCCGTAGCCGGCGAGCGCGTTCCACATCGCGCCGAGGATGACGTAGACGAAGAGCAGCGTCAGGTTGTCCTCGGCGGTCGCGCCGAACAGGAACGGGCCGAGCGCCAGCACCACGAGGACGACGGCGACGAGAACGCTCGCCGCGCGGGCGAGCGGCGTGAAGCGCTGGACCGAGAAGCCGGGCCGCATCGTCATGGCGCGCTCGTCCGCGGCGCCGCGCGGCGGCGGCCGAGGCTGATGCTCGCGACGAACGGCCTGACCGCCAGCACCAGCAGGAACACGACGTGGCCGGCGATGAGGAAGCCGTGCGGATCGAGCTGGGCGCCGATGCTCTGCGCGACGCCGAGCACGACGCCGCCGACGATGGTGCCCCAGAGCGAGCCGAGCCCGCCGATCACCACCGCCTCGAACGCGAAGATGAGCTGCGCCGGCCCGGCATAGGCGTCGAAGGTGGCGCGCAGGCCGAGCGCGGTGCCGCCGATCCCGACCGTCACCACCGCGATGGCGGCGGCCGCGGCATAGACCGCGCGGGCGTTGATGCCGACGAGCTCGGCCGCGTCGGCATCCTCGGCGACCGCGCGGATCTCGCGGCCGAGGGTGGTCATGCGCAGGAAGAACTGGAGCCCGACGAGAACGCCGACCGCGACCACGAAGATCAGCGCCGAGAGGTAGCCGACATAGATGCCGCCGCCGAGGTCGAAGGCGTCATAGGCGAGGTCGCCGACGTTCGGCGCGAGCGAGCGGGTGTCGGCGCCGAACTGCTGGAACAGCAGGTTCTCGATGACGATGGCGAGGCCGAAGGTCGAAAGCAGCGGCACCAGCATCCCGGCGCGGAGGCTCCGCTCCAGCATCAGCCGCTGCAGCAGCCAGCCGACCATCGCCATGATCGGCAGCACGGCGACCAGCGCGAGGAAAGGCGAGATGCCGAGCGCGCCCGCGATCACCCACACCAGGAAGGCGGCGAGGACGGCAAGGTCGCCGTGGGCGAGGTTGATGATCCGCATCACCCCGAACATGAACGACAGCCCGCAGGCGATCAGCGCGTAATAGCCGCCGAGCAGGACGCCCTGGACGATCTGATTGACCCAGATCATGCGCGGCTCTCCGCCCCGGCGCGGCCGAGGCCGAAATAGGCGGCGGTGACCTCCTCGCGGGTCATGCCGGCGGCGGCGCCTTCGAGCACGATGCGGCCTTCGAGCATGCAGGTGACGCGGCTTGCGACACGGAGCGCGCGGGCGAGGTCCTGCTCGACCAGGAGGATGGTGGTGCCGGCCGCGATCAGCTTGGCGAGCGACTCGTAGACCTGGTCGACGGCGATCGGGGCGAGGCCGAGCGAGACCTCGTCGAGGAGGAGGATGCGAGGGTTGACCATCAGCGCGCGCCCGATCGCGGTCGCCTGCTGCTCGCCGCCCGAGAGAGTGCCGGCGCGCGCCTTGAAGCGGCGCTTCAGGAGGGGGAAGGCGTCGAGCACGGCCTCGACCGTCCACGGGCCGCCGCGGCTGTGGGCGCCGGCCACGATCAGGTTCTCCTCGACGGTGAGGCCGGCGAACAGGCGCCGGCCTTCGGGGACGAGCGCGATGCCGAGGCCGACGCGGCGGTGCGCGCTGACATGGGTCACGTCCTCGCCGTCGAGCAAGACGCGGCCGCCGCTCGGCCGGTGGGCGCCGGCGATGGCGCGGAGCAGCGTCGTCTTGCCGGCGCCGTTGGCGCCGACCAGCGCCAGCACCTCGCCCTCCTCGACCGCGAGGCTGACCCCGCGAACGGCCTGGAGCAGGCCATGCCGCACGTCCAGATCCGCGATCGCGAGCAGGGTCATGCCCGGCATCCCGGGCGGGGGGCCGACCTGTCATCCCGGCCGGAGCGAAGCGGAGAGCCGGGATCCGGGGCTGGGTTCCGTACCGTCGGCCGGATCCCGGATAGCGGCTTTGCCGCTTCCGGGATGACAGCGCCTAGCCGATCCGCCTCGACACCAGGATTTGTCGCCATCACCGGGCAGTGCCTCCGAGATAGGCGTGGATCACCGCGGGGTCGGCCATCACCGCGGCGGGGGCGCCGTCGGCGATGATGCGGCCGGCGTCCATGCACACCAGCCTTTCGGCGACGCGCAGGAGGACATGGACGATGTGCTCGATCCAGACGATCGCGATGCCGCGGCGGCGGAGCTCCTGGATGGTCTCGACGAGCTGGCCGGCCTCGGCGTCGGTCAGCCCGCCGCCGATCTCGTCGAGGAGCAGCGCCACCGGGCCGGTCGCGAGCGCGCGGGCGAGCTCGAGCCGCTTCCTGTGGAGCAGGCCGAGCGACTCGGCGCGGCGATTGGCGAGGTCGAGCATCCCGGTGAGCTCCAGCGCCTCGACGCAGCGCTCGTAGGCAGCGCGGCCGGACAGGCCGGCGCCGGCGCTGGCGGCGACGAAGACGTTCTCGAACACGGTCATGCCGCCGAACGGGCGCGGCACCTGGTGCGAGCGGGCGAGGCCGAGACGGCAGCGCGTCGCGGCGTCGGCCCCGGTCACGTCGCGGCCCTTGAAATGCACGGTGCCGGCGTTCGGCGCGTAGGCCCCGGCGAGGACGTTCAGGAGCGTGGTCTTGCCGGCGCCGTTCGGCCCGACGATGCCGACCGCCTCGTCGGCGCCGAGGGCGAAATCGACGTCGTCGAGCACGACCAGGGCGTTGAAGCTCTTGCGGAGCCCCGCCGCCGCCAGGATCGCCTCGCCCTCCGCCATGCCTATTCCTCGACCAAAGCCAGACTACTCTACGGGCCCCCTCCGGCTCGCTGCGCTCGCCACCTCCCCCGCTTCGCAGGGGAGGATCGAAGGGCACGGCGCCGCAGCCCAATCTCCCCCGTCGCCGACGGGGGAGGGGGACCATGCGAAGCATGGTGGAGGGGGGCTCGCCCGTCGACTACAGGCCACCTCCTTCGGGCATCCACGAGCGTCCAGCACGACGGCGAAAGAGAGTCGTGGATGGCCGGGACCAGCCCGGCCACGACGGAAGAAAGCTCGGTTCCGCCCGCTTACGGATGATACGGCACCAGCGGCGCGCCGATCGGCACCTTCTTGTCGTCGGCGTTCTCGTTGATGACGAGCTGCAGCTTGAACTTCGAGCCCGGCTTCGCCTTCAGCCACTGGCAGCCGATGATCGGCGTGGTGGAGACGTTCGGCACCGGCCCGGTCGAGAAGTCGATCGGCCCCATCGGCGTCGTCACCTTGAGCGCCTTCAGCGCCGCAACCACGGCGTTCTTGTCCTTGGGGTTGGTGCTCGTCTCCAGCGTGGTGACGCCGCCGTCGAGCAGCGCGACGCTGGCGCCGACCTGCTGGTTCCACTGCCGGCCGGTGCCCTTCTCGTAGCTGTCGGAGATCTGCTGCGAGGAGAGGCCGAGGACCGGCGAGCCGTACGGGAAGGTCGGGTGCCAGTAGCAGCCGGTCGCGAGCGTGTAGCCGAGCGTGCCGAGCGCCTCGACCTGGGACGGGAACAGCCCGGTCTTGGCGATCTGCGCGATCTTGACCATCCGGGTGTAGCCCTGCTGCGCCGCCTGGCGCCAGAAGGTCGCGAAGTCCGGCGGGATCGGGAAGGTGTTGAAGATCTCGCAGTTCGCCGCCTTGAACTTCGAGATCTGGGCCGAGAAATCGGTGGTGCCGTCCTCGTAGGCGCCGCCGTCGACGATGTCGAAGCCGGCCTTGGCCAGCGCCGGGGCAAGGTTTTCGCGGACCGCGTTGCCGTCGGCGTCGTTGGGATAGAGGATGCCGACCTTCTTGTTGGTCTTGACCGGCCCGGTCCACAGCGAGTTGTAGGCGACGAAGAAATCCTTGCCGCCGAACGAGAAGTGGTAGGTCCACTTGAACGGCGAGGGCTGCCCCGGCTTGGCGCCGCGGCCGAAATACCACGACTCCCAGGGCACGATGGTCGAGAGGCACGGCGTGCCGGCCGCCTCGGCGGCGTCGGCGACCGGGTTGGTCACCTCGGGGGTCGAGGTGGTCAGCATCAGGTCGACATGGTCCGACGTGATGAGGCCCTTGGCGAGCTGGCCGGCGCGGGCGGGGTCGGACTGGCTGTCGCGGTCGAGGAACTCGACGTCGTAGGTCTTGCCGCCGGCCTTGAGCCCGCCCTTCAGCTTGGCGCGGAACTGGTCGAGCACCCAGGGGTCGCACTCGCCGAAGCCGCCGAGCGGGCCGGTGCGCGGGCTGACGAAGCCGACCTTGATGGTGTTCTCGGGGCCCGCCGCGGCCCGCGCCGCCTGGGGCAGGACGCCGCCCAGCGCCAGCGCGCCGAGCCCGGCGCCGCCCTGCAGGATCGCGCGGCGGGACGGCCCGGCCTCGCGCCCGGTGCCGGTCGCATCGGTGTTGTCGATCTTCGCCATGTCTCGCCTCCCTTGCCGCCACCGGGTCGTGCCGGGGCGATCGTGTCCGCGGCCGGTTCGGGCGAGAGCGCGGGGCGATGCCGGGCGCCGGCCAAACCGGCCTTCGTCATTCAGCAATAGCGAAAGCACCCTCCGCATTCCATGCGGCAAACTTGGACTCCTCCTCCGCCGTCTTGCACTTTTCGACGGAGAACACGCATTCGTCATCCGAATGCCTGGGGCGACGCGAGCTGAAACCTCCGATCGCCCCCGCCTTGCCGCCGGCCGTCCTCAGGCCGGCGTCGCGCGCGCGGCCTCGCTTTCGCGGACGTCCTGGGCGCGCACGTAGTCCGGCTGGTAGCGGGCGCCGGCGTAATGCGCCGCCTTCTCGGCCTCCTGGGCGCGCTTGCCGAGCGCGGCGGTGTCGCCGAAGCCGAGCACGTCGCGGGCGAGCTGGGTCAGCGGGCCGTCGACCTGGTACTCGGTCCGGAGCATGGTCAGGAAGTTGATGAGGTAGAGCGGCGTGCCGTTGAACTTCTCGAACATCTCATGGCGGGCGCCCCAGTCCGACAGGAAGCGCTCGCTGATCTGGCGGAAGATCTTGATGCGGTCATAGGCGCTGATCTCGGCGCCGCGCAGCGCCTCGGCCAGCTTCGGCCCGATATAGGGATCGTCCATCTCCTTCTTCGATGGCTGGATGACGACGCCGCGGCCGCAGAAGTCGATCAGCGTGTTGACCATCTTGTGCTGGTTTTCGAGGTAATAGGCGCGGCCGAAATCGACGAAGATGTTGTTCGGCTTGAACAGGCCGCCCGGCGTCGCGAAGCCGGTCTCCTCGGCCGCGATCATGAAGGCGCGGCAGGTCTCGCGGAAGCGGATCAGCTCGGCGACCTGGGCCTGCACCACCGGGCTGCCGGCGGTGCCGAGCGACTGCGTCAGGAGCAGCGCGAGGCCGACCATCAGCTCGGCGTGGACGCAGTGGCGGATCTGGGTCTCGAGATGGACCCAGTCGAACTGGCGCTGCGGGTAGAACTTGGCGTGGTCGGGATTGCCGATGTGCTGCACCCACGCCCAGGGCAGCAGCACGTCGTCGAAATAGACCATGGCGTCGAGCTCGTCGCCGATGGTCGCGAGCGGATGGTCGTAGGGGTCGGCGTCGGGCGTCGCGTTGGACTTGCGCGCGACGATCGAGACGCCCTTGGTCGCGATCGGCACCAGCGCGTAGATGGTCTGCTCCTGGGTCTGGCCCGGCCGCCACAGATTGCCGATCAGGAGCCGGTTCGCGAACGGCACCGAGGTGCCGATCGCCTTCCAGCCGCGCACGACGATGCCGTCCTCGCGCTCCTCGACCACCTTCAGCATCGGGGTCTCGGCCATGGCGTCGTCGCGGCCGCGGTCGTACTGCACGTCGAGGAACATCGGGGTGATCGAGAGGTCCTGCGAGGTGACCTCGTCCCACTGGCGCTGGATGTTCTGCGAGAGGTCGCGCGGGCCGTTCTTGAAGCGCGAGTTCTCATACCAGGGCTTGGGATCGTCGACCTGGGTGAACATCACCACGTTCATGCCGGCCGGCGGCCGGGTGAAGATGCCGCCCTTGAAGTGGCGGCACAGGAAATCGTGGTATTTGCGCCGCCGCGCCGCGTCCTCCTTCGAGCGTGGCAGGAACCAGTGCATCGACTGGCGCCGGCCCTTGTCGTCGACGAAGGTCATGATGTCCTGAAGCTCGGGCTTCAGGTGAAGGTCGTAATAGCCGGCGATGGCGTGGGCATAGCCCCTGGTCGCCGGGTGGGTGGTGAGGTCCTCGATCAGCTCGCCGCCGACATAGACCTTGCGCCCGTCGCGGAGCGACTGGAGATACTCCTGGCCTGTCCTCACGACGCAATCCTCCCCATTTCGTGTTGGCTTGGTCGGGAGTATGGCGTTGCGGAAATCGGCGTCTAATCGATAATCGGGATCGGCGGTATTTGTCAGGCAGATAGATTGCCGTAGGGTGGGCAACCTGGGGGTTGCCCACGTGCGGCGCCGAACGGGGGCATCGGCCCCGCCGATGCCCGTCCTACGAGGCCGAACGGCCATGAACCTCCGCAGCGTCGACCTCAACCTCCTGGTCGTGCTCGACGCCCTTCTGACCGAGCGCAACGTCAGCCGCGCCGGGCGTCGCATCGGCCTCAGCCAGCCGGCGGTGAGCGCGGCGCTGGGGCGGCTCCGTGCGCTGTTCGGCGACCCGCTGCTGGTGCGCGCCGGCCGCGGCCTCGTCCTGACCCGCGGCGCCGAGGACCTGATCGGCCCGGTCCGCGAGATCCTGGCCCATATCGAGCAGACCCTGGTCGAGCGCCCGCGCTTCGACCCG
>DASZVN010000053.1:0-2021 GCA_035547055.1 Hyphomicrobiales bacterium | reverse complement strand
GATGGCCTGCTCGAAGCCCATCTCCTCCGCGGCGCGCATGGCGAACTTGCCGCGGCGCTGCGCCGTCGGCGACTTGTCGACGAGGCGCGCCAGCAGCCAATCGGTCCGGGCGTCGAGTTCGGCCGGCGGGACGACGTGGTTCAGAAGGCCGATCGCCTTGGCCTCGGCGGCGGAAATCAGCTCTCCGGTCAGGCACAGCTCTGTCAGCACGCGGCGCGGCACGAGATGCTGCAGCACGCTCAGCACCTGCATCGGGAATACGCCGACCTTGACCTCGGGCAGGCCGAACAGCGCGGTGTCGGCGGCGACCGCGAGATCGCACATCGCGAGGAGGCCCATGCCGCCGGCGAGGCAATGGCCGTTGACGCGGGCCACCAGCGGCAGGCGGAAGCGGCGGACGCGGCGGAACAGGTCGCCCGCCGCCGTGCTCGGCTGCGAGAAATCGTGGTCGAAGGTGCCGCCCTCGGCCGGCTTGAGGTCGCCACCGGCGCAGAACGCCTTGTCGCCGGCGCCGGTCAGGACGACCGCGCGGAGGCCCGGCTCCGCGGCGGCTTGGTCGAGCATCCCGGCGACGAGCCCGACCGCCTCGTCGGTCAGCGCATTGCGGCGTTCCGGCCGGTTCAGCGTGATCCAGCCGACCTCGCCGCGGCGCTCCCAGAGTACGGCTTCGGCCATCGCGTGCTCCTCCCTCGGACGCCCGATGGGTAGACGGCCCCGCGGCGGATGGGAAGGCGGTCGGCAGAGAGCTCCGTCATGCCCGGCACCCGGGCCGCGCCTGCGCGCGCCAGGGCACAGGCTCCTGGGCCGGGCATCCACGAGTTTGCGGCGCTCGTTCAAAGGAAGTCGTGGACGGCAGGGACAAGCCCGGCCGTGACGGGAACAGGGGGATAGGCGTGGATTTCGGGTTGAGCGAGGATCAGGCCGCGCTGCGGGCGGCGGTCGAGAAGCTGTGCGCCGGCTTCGGCGACGACTATTGGCTCGGCTGCGACCGCGACCACCGCTTCCCGGACGAGTTCTACCGCGCGATGGCCGACGGCGGCTGGCTCGGCATCGCCATGCCCGAGGCCTATGGCGGCGCCGGGCTCGGCATCACCGAGGCGGCGATCCTGCTGCACACCGTGACGCGTGCCGGCGGCGGCATGAGCGCGGCCTCGGCGATCCACATCAACATCTTCGGTCCCCATCCCATCGTCGTGCACGGCACCGACGCGCAGCGGGCGCGCTGGCTGCCGCAGCTGATCCGCGGCGAGGAGCGCACCTGCTTCGGCGTCACCGAGCCCAACGCCGGGCTCGACACCGGCAGGATCGAGACCCGCGCCGAGCGGAAGCAAGGCGGCGGCTATGTCGTCCACGGCCAGAAGATCTGGACCTCGACCGCCCAGCGCGCCGACAAGATCATGCTCCTCGCCCGCACTACGCCGCGCGAAGAGTGCCGCCGCTCGGTCGACGGGCTCAGCCTGTTCTATTGCGACTTCGATCGCGAAAGGATCGAGGTCCGCGAGATCGAGAAGATGGGCCGCGGCGCGGTCGACTCGAACCAGATCTTCATCGACGGGCTGGAGGTGCGGGAGGACGAGCGCATCGGCGCCGAGGGCGAGGGCTTCCGCTGCCTGCTCCACGGCCTCAACCCGGAGCGCATCCTCGGCGCGGTCGAGCCGATCGGCATCGGCCAGAACGCGCTGGAGCGCGCCGCGACCTATGCCCGCGAGCGCATCGTGTTCGGCCGCCCGATCGGCCAGAACCAGGCGGTGCAGCATCCCTTGGCGCAGAGCTGGGCGGAGCTGGAGGCGGCCTATTGGATGGCGATGCGGGCGGCCTGGCTCTACGACCACGGCCAGCCCTGCGGGGTCGAGGCCAATGCCGCGAAATATCTCGGCGCGGAGGCCGGCACCAACGCCGCGATGCGCGCCTTCATGACCTTCGGCGGCATGGGCTACGCCAAGGAATTCCACGTCGAGCGGCTGCTGCGCGAGGTGGTGATCACCCGCACCGCGCCGGTCAGCATGAACCTCGTCCTCTGC
>DASZVN010000052.1:0-93190 GCA_035547055.1 Hyphomicrobiales bacterium | reverse complement strand
TCGCCATCGGCGACGGCGAGCCGCCTCAGGCGGACATCCTCGATCCCGGGATAGGTCCGGATGGCGGGCATGATGGTTTCGCGAACACGACGGTCGAACTCCTCCCGGTCCTGCTCGTCGACGCTTCCTTCCAGATAGGCCGACCGGATGATCATGATCTCTCCTCTCAGGGACCGGCGAGTCCCGCCATGCGGGGCAGCCACAGCGCGAGGTCGGGAAAGAACGTCACCGCGAGCACGATGCCCAGCATGCCGACGATGAACGGCGGGACCTCGCGGAAGATTTCGGCCAGCGGCGTGCCGGTCAGCCCGCTCATCACGAACAGCAGCAGGCCGTGCGGCGGCAGCGTGAGGCCAACCATCATGTTGACGACGACCACGATGCCGAAATGCACCAGGTTGATACCCAGGCCCTGTGCGATCGGCACCAGGAGCGGGACGATGACCAGGAGGATCGTCACCTCGTCGAGAAAGATCGCCAGGACCAGCATCAGGACGTCGCAGCACAGGAGGAAGCCCGTGGCGGACAGGTTCCAGGCGACGAAAACCCCTTGGATCGCTTGCGGGATGTTCTCGTTCGCAACCGCGTAGTTGAAGACGAAGGCGCCGGCCATGATGAGCGCGATCATCGCCGTGCCGCGGACGGTGCCGGTCATCACCGCGAGCAGTTCCGGCACCCGCAGCGTCCGGTAGACGACGAGCGCCAGGAGCAGCGCGTAGCTGCCGGCGATGGCGGCCGCCTCGGTCGGCGTCGTCACGCCCGAATAGATCAGGCCAAGAAGGATGCCGGGCAGCGCCAGCGGCAGCATGGCGCGGCGGAACGCGGCGGGCATCTCGGCCCAGCCGGTACGCCGCTCCCGCGGAAAGTTGCGGCGGCGGGCGACGACGGCGACGACCACCATCATCGACAGCGCCATCAGGGCGGCGGGAACCAGCCCGCCGAGAAACATCGCGCCGACCGAGGCATTGGCGATCAGCGCATAGAAGATCATCGGGATCGAGGTGGGCATCAGCGGCCCGAGCGTCGCCGATGCGACCGACGTCGCGGCGGCAAAGCCGCGGGGATAGCGCCCGCCTTCGGCCATCGCCCGCGCCACGATCAGACCGGGCCCGGAGGCGTCGGCGACGGCGCTGCCGCTCATGCCCGAAAAGATGAGGTTGGTGACGATGTTCACCTGCGCGAGGCCGCCCGGCAGGTGACCGACCATTGCCGATCCGAAACCGAGCAGCCGTTCGATGACGCCGCTCGCGCGCATGACGTTGGCGACGAAGATGAACAGCGGGACGGCAATGAGGAGATAGCTGTTGTAGAGGCCGTTCATCGTCTGATCGACGACGAGCCCGACGTCCTGATGGGTGGAAATAAGATAGGCGAAGCCGGCGGAGAGCATCGACAGGCCGAGCGGCGCGCCGAGGGCAGCGGCCAGCCCGAACACGCCCAGAAGCACCCACAGACCTTCCGACATGGCCGGACTCTCGCTGTCAGATATAGCCCCGCCATCGCGGCCCCAGCAGCCTGACGATGGTCGCGAACGAGCGGATGATCACGGCGACCAGGAAGAGGCCGAAGCACGAGTAGACGAGGTCGAGGCGCAGGCCGAGGACCGGTGTCTTCTCGCGCCACAGGAAGAGGATGTAGCCGACGGACCCCGGCAGCGACCACAGGAAAAGCCCGCCGACCAGCGCAAGGCGCGCCACCGCCATCATTCGCTTTATCCTGGCGGGAAGCGGGTGGTAGATGAGATCGAACTTGATCTGCTGCTTGTCACGAAGAACGAAAGCGTTTCCCCAGAAGATGATCCAGATGAACAGGATCACCGATACCTCGTCCGCCCAGGCGGCTTCGTTGTGTTCCAGATAGCGCGTGATAATCTTGTAGTTGAAGATCAGGAATACGAGCGCGAACATGACGCTCGCGATGATTTCCGCAAACCTCTCGAATCGCACCGCCCACGCGTTCGGTGCGATTTGATCGGCCGGCGGCTCGTTACCCGACAGCGGGCCGGCTGCCATTGCCGCTCACGCCGCCATCACGCGGCTGAGCAACGCAGCGTCCCACGCCTTGGCCAGGCTCGAAGCGGCATAGACGCGATCCGCCGACTGGCGGAACGGGGCCAGGTCGATCGCATCGACGGCGAGGCCCCGCTTCTTCAGCGATGCGACGATGCTCGTCTCGTCGGCAAGGCGCGCTTCACTGCCGGACCTCGCCGTCTTGCGGGCGGCGTCCTGAAGTACCTGCTTCTGATCGGCGCCGAGCTTGTCCCACGCCGGCTTGGCCATGGCGAAGAACACCGGCTGGACCATGTGCGTGGTGAGCACGACCTGCTGGGAGACCTCGTAGAACTTGGCGGCATTGAGGATGGACAGGGGGTTTTCCTGTCCGTCCACGGTGCCCGTCTTCATGGCGAGATAGACCTCGGGCATGCCGAGCGGCACCGGGGTGACGCCGAGGGTGCTGCCGAGCAACAGCCATTCCGGTCCTGCCGGCATGCGCAGCTTGACGCCGGCGAGATCGGCGGGACCCTTGACGTCGCGCTTCTTGCACAGATTGACGTGGCGGGTCCCCAGATAGTGCGTCGCCAGGATCTCGATGCCCATCTGGTCCGCTACCGCCCGACGGTACTCCTCGCCGATCGGCCCATCGAAGACCCGTCGCAGATGGTCGTCGTCGCGAAACAGATAGGCGCGGTCGAACAATCCGTATTTCGGCATCTGCTGGGCCACCTCGAAGGTGGTCATCGTGCTCATTTCCAGGTTGCCGCGCTGCAGCGCCTGGACCTCGGTGCCCTGCCTGAACAGGGTAGAGGCGGGATGTACCGAGACGTCGAGTCCCTTGCCTGCGGCGGCGACGTCGGTCCGGAGCTGGTCCAGCGCCTTGGTCAGGAAATCGCTCGGCGGCGCCGCGGTCGAGATGCGGATACGGGTCGTCGCTTGCGCCATGGCGCGGCCGGCGGTGCCGGCGAAGGCGCTGGCCAGCGCGCCCGCCACGAAGGTCCTGCGTGTCGTCATTTCCTTATCCCCCTGCTCGTTGTCTCCGAGGAGACGCCGGCGGCCTGTCGCCGCCGCGACGCGTTGCGGCGCCATCGCTCACGCTTCTCGCGCGATCTCGACCGACAACCTGCCGATCCCGGAGATGTCTCCATCGAGCCGGTCGCCGACCTTCAGGAAGGTCTTCTTCGGCGCGCCGACGCCGGCCGGCGTGCCGGTCAGGACGAGATCGCCGGGATCGAGCGTCATGATCTCGGAAGCCCGCGCGATCTGCTCGGCGACCGAGAAGATCATCTTACCGGCGTCGGAATCCTGCTTGGTCTCGCCGTTGACCGCGAGCCTCAGCGTCACGGCCTGGGGATCGGGGATCGCCGCGGCCGGAACGATCCAGGGCCCGATGGGGCAACAGGTGTCGCTGGCCTTCCCGGCTACCCAATCGAGCTTGTAGAACTGGTCGGGCGCCTGGTTGAAATCGCGTGCGGACATGTCAAGCGCCACCGTGTAGCCGGCGACGTGCGACAGGGCCGTCTCCGGCGTCACATGGCGCGCCGTGCGCCCGATCACCGCGGCGAGCTCCAGTTCCCAATCGAACGCGCGGGTGCCGCGCGGCATGACGATGGTCGCGCCCGGCCCGACGACCGCGTTGCGCGGCGGCTTCATGAAGAAGAACAGGCGCTGGCTTTCCTTGGTGATGCCAGGAAAGCCCATCTCCGCCATGTGGTCGTAGTAGTTCGCGCCGGCGCAGAGGACCTTGCCGGGATAAAGCAGCGGCGCCAGCAGATGGACGTCGGCCAGCGGCGTCTCCGCTGCGGCGGCAGCGGCCAGTCGTTCGAGCCGGGGCTCGTTGTCGACCCAGTCGGCAAAGAGCGCCACGACGGAGGACGGCAACGCCATCCCCGCGCGTGTCGCCAGCGCGTCGAGGGCGTGGAATTTCCCATCGACGACCAGGCAAGCCGCAGGCTGCCCTCCGATTAGCGCCGTCGCCAAGCCCCACATGTTCCCCGCCGCCCTCTGAAAGCCGAGAGAAATGCTGCACACGCATTCCAATCTTGTCAAGAGTTTGGAAAACGTTTTTTTGATTGGAAAATATCGGACAGCTTGACGGCAATCTGCTAGAGATGATGGCCATGGCTGACTCGATCTCGCTCTCCCGCCCCTCCGGCGCTGGCGAAACCCTTGCCCAGCAAGCCTACGACGCCCTGAAGGCGGATATCCTGTCGGGCGAATGGCCCGCCGGTGCGGCCCTCCTCACGCGCGATCTCCTCGAGCGCTATGCGTGCGGCATCAGCCCGCTGCGGGAGGCGCTGGCCCGCCTCGTCGGCGAGCAGTTTCTCGAGGCGACCAACCATCGCGGCGTGCGCGTCCCCCTGCCGTCGATCAATGATGTCGAGGACGTCTACCGCATCCGCATCGCGCTCGAGCGCGAGGCACTGGCGCTCGCCATCCGGCACGGCGACGACGTCTGGGAGGGCGCGATCCTGGCTGCCGGCCATCGCCTGGAGCGGGCGCCGCTGCCGGCCGCGACCGGCGACAAGAAGGCGGCGATCGAGGAATGGGAAGCGCGCCATCGCGCATTCCACACCAGCCTGGTTTCCGCCGCGGGGGCGCCGCGCCTGCTCAAATTCATCAATCAAATGGTCGACCAGACGGAGCGCTACCGGGCGCTGCGAGTGGCCGGCGCCAACCAGGCGCAGATCGGCCGCGACATCGTGGCAGAGCACCGCGAGCTGATGGAAGCCGTCATCGCGCGCGATCCCGATTGCATCGACCTGCTCGCCCGGCATCTGGACCGCACACGGCTCGCGATCGTCGCCCTCTTCCGCTCGGGCTCCTAAAGCGGGCTCTGTCGCATTGGGGGGAGCTCGCGGCTCGACACCGTCGCCGAGGCCACCCGTTGAGGCATCGCCGGCATCTCTGGCCTCCGTCCGGCCGCCTGTCGCCCAGGTCTCGGCCAGCAGCGGGCCTATCGTCGCAAACTTCTAAGTCGTGCGATTTCGGCAATGCGTCGCGGTGGTGGGAAGGCACTTCGCGATCGGCTCGCCTCCCAGGCCGCGTGGCCTTTTACCTCAGCGCACGACATCGCGTGCGGCATATTTCGCCGCGCGGGCGCGAATGCGCAGCTCCAGCCGGTCGGCGCCGGTGCCCTGCCCGCCTAGATAGGCTTCCTGGATTGCCGGGTTCTCGATGAGCGTGGCAGCAGGCCCGGCGAGCGCGACCGAGCCGGTCTCCAGCACATAGGCGCGGTCGGCGATGCCGAGCGCGACACGAGCGTTCTGCTCGACCAGAAGGATGGTGCAGCCGCCACGGCGAAGGTCCGCGATCTGCTCCATGATCTGCGCGACGATCAGGGGCGCAAGGCCGAGCGAGGGCTCGTCGAGGAGGAGGAGGCGCGGGCGCGCCATCAGCGCGCGGGCGATCGCGGCCATCTGCTGCTCGCCGCCGCTCAGCGACCGCGCAAGCTGCCGCCGCCGCTCGCCGAGGCGCGGGAACAGCGCGAACTGGGCGTCGAGGTCGGCGGCGAGCGCCGCCTTGCCGGGCCGATCGGCGCGGGCATAGGCGCCGACCAGGAGGTTCTCCTCGACCGTCATCGGCCCGAAGAGCTGCCGCCGCTCCGGCACCAGCACGAGGCCGAGATGGACGATCTCGCGCGTCGGGCGCGAGGCGATCGACTGTCCGTCGAAGCGGATTTCGCCGGTGCGCGCCGGCAGGAGACCCATCACCGTGTTGAGCGTGGTCGACTTACCGGCGCCGTTCGCGCCGAGCAAGGCGACGATCTCGCCCTGCCGCACCTCCAGCGAAATGCCGTGCAGCACCTCGGTGCGGCCGTAGCCGGCGGAGAGCCCTGCGATGTCGAGCAACGCCGGCATCGTCAGCTTCCGAGATAGGCGGCGCGGACCTGGGGGTCGCGGCGCACGGGCTCGGGCGGGCCCTCGGCGATCTTGCGGCCGTGATCGACCACGACGATGTGGTCGGCGAGGCCCATCACCAGGCGGATGTCGTGCTCGACCAGGAGCACGGTGATGCCGCTCGCGCGGATGCGGAGGATGAGGTCGGCGAGCTGCTCGGTCTCGCTGTCGTTCAGGCCGGAGGCCGGCTCGTCGAGAAGGAGGAGCACCGGGCGGAGCGCCAGCGCGCGGGCGATCTCCAGGAGGCGCTGATGACCGAAAGGCAGCGTGCCCGGCGTCCGCGCTTCGCTCCCACCGAGGCCGACGAACGCGAGCCAGTGGCGCGCCTCGGCGGCGAGGCGGCGCTCCTCGGCACCGATGCGCGGCAGCCGCAGCACGACCTCGGCGAGCGAGGTCCGGGTGCGGCGGGTGCAGCCGCACATCACGTTTTCCAGCACCGTCAGGTTGTCGAACAGCTCGAGGTTCTGGAAGGTGCGGGCGAGGCCGAGGCGCGCCACCGCCGGGCCGGACAGCGCATCGATGCGCCGGCCCTCGAGGAGGACGCGACCGGAATCGATCGGCTGGTCGCCGGAGATCAGGTTGAAGAGCGTGGTCTTGCCGGCGCCGTTCGGCCCGATCAGCGCCGTGATCGAGCCGCGTGGCACGGCGAAGCCGACCTCGTCCACCGCCTTCAGGCTGCCGAAGGCACGCGAGGCGTCCTCGACCACGAGCACCGGCTCTTCCGCCCCTGCCGTCGCGGCCCCGGGCGGAATGGCAGCGCCCTCCCCTTCGGCCGCCGGCATCGCGGCAAAGTCGGCCCCGGCGCGGCCGAGGAAGCGCTCCGACAAGACGGCGATGCCGCCCGCAATGCCGCGCGGAAAGAGCAACAGCACGATCATCGTCAGGCCGCCCATGATGACGCCTTCGAGGAGCGGCAGCGAGGCGAGGCGGAGCGTTTCGCGCAGGAAGACGATGGCGGCGGCGCCCATGATGCCGCCCCAGATCGAGTACATGCCGCCGGCAACGACGGCGGTGATGAGGTTCAGGCTGTATTGCAGGCCGAAGACATTCGGCTCGATGACGCGGAGATAGTGGACGGTGAGGCTGCCGGCGAGGCTCGCAAGCCCGGCGCTCAGCACGAACATCTGGACCTTGTGCGCCGGCAGGTCGATCGCGACCGAGCTCGCGGCGCGCTCGCTGGCCGCGATCGCCTTGAGGCTGCGGCCGACGCGCGAGCGGTCGATGTTGAGACCGATCAGCACCGCCAGCGCCACGACCAGCCAGACGAAGGTGAAGAAGGCGCGGTCGCTGTCCAGCACATGGCCGAACAGCGCGAACTTCGGAACCCCATTGATGCCCAGGGCGCCGCCGGTCAGCCCTGTCGTCTGCGTCACGACGAAACCGAGGATGAGCTGGAGCGCGAGCGAGGCCATCGCCAGCGCGTAGCCGTGCAGGCGCAGCACCGGCCGGCCGACGACATAGGCCACGATCATCGAGACCGGCGCGCAGACGAGCATCGCCGCGAGCGGGTCCCAGCCCGCCCGCGTCGTAAGGACGGCGCTGCCATAGCCGCCGATCATGCAGAACGCGGCCTGACCGATGGCGAGCTGGTGGGCATAGCCGACCAGGAGAACGAAGCCGACGGTCGCGATCGCCATGAGGCCGACGGTGATGCCGGCGCCGAGCGCATAGCTCGAGCCGAAGGCGATCGGATATAGCAGGATCGCCGCGAGGAAGGCGGCGAAGAGCGGCCAGCGGAGATCGCGTGGCGGCCGGGCGGCGATGGCCTGTTCGATGCCGTCCATGGCCGCCTCAATGCGCTTCCGCGTGGTCGCCGCGGCGGCGGCCGACGGCGAAGGCGCCGCCCTGCACCATGAGATAGAGCAGGAGCGCCCCGTAGGTGATGATGTCCTTGCTCTGCGAGGAGATGTAGCCGGCCGAGAGCGACTCGGCGAGGCCGATGGCGAGCCCGCCGAGGGTGGCGCGGAGCGGGGAGCGGAAGCCGCCCAAGAGCGCACCGGTGAAGCCCTTGAGTCCGTATTCGATGCCGGAATCCCATGACACCGACGTCACCGGCACCATGACCAACCCAGCGAGCGCGCCCATCGCTCCGCTCGCGGTGAAGACGAGCGTGCTGATGCGGGCGCTGTCGATGCCCATGAGGTCGGCGGCGAGCGGGTTGATCGAGACGCAGCGGATGGCACGGCCGAGCGCGGTGCGCCCGAGGAGCCAGCCGGTGCCGCCGACCATCGCCGCCGTCGCGCCCCATACCAGGAGCACCTGATACGGCAGGATGGCGCCGCCGATCTCGAAGACGTCGTCGCTGACGAAGCCGGGCAGGCCGTAAGGGTCCTTCCCGGCGACGACGAGCGCGACGCTTCGCACCAGCACGGCGGCGGCGAGCGTCACCGTGATCTGCACGAACATCGGCGCGCGGCGGATCGGCGTGACCGTCAGCCGCTCCTGCACGAAGCCGAGCGCCGCCCCCAGCACGACCGCCGCGAGCGCCGCGGCGGCAAGCGGGACGCCGAGCCCGACCAGGCTCGCCGTCACCAGCCCGCCGATCATCACGTATTCGCCCTGGGCGAAGTTCACGACGCCCGAGACGTTGGCGCACAGCACAAAGCCCATCGCGACCAGCGCATAGACGCAGCCGGTCACGAGGCCCGACAGGGCGAACTGGTCGAAGGTGGCGAGGTCCACGGCCCCGGCCTGCCCGGCCGCCTATTTGGCTTCGACGATCCTGCCGCCCACCATCCGGCCGATGCCGATGCTGCGCTCGTCCTTGCCGCCGTGGTCGTCCGGCGCATAGGACATCACGCCGCCGATCACCGGCAGGTCCTTGGTGGCCTCCATCGCGTTGCGGATGCCGTCGCGCGTGCCGTCGGAGGTCTCGATGGCGTGCTCCACCATCATGGCGGTGTCCCAGCCGGCGGTGTTCAGGTTGGTGGCGGGATGGCCGAGAATGGCGCTCGCCCGCTTGAAGAGGTCGAGCGTGAGGCCGCTCGCGCTGCTCGCGAGGGCGCCGCGCTCGATCGGGGTGTAGACCCCCTCGGCCTGGGCAATGCCGCCGATGCCGGCATAAAAGGCCGGGTTGAACGACGAGGAATGGATCGCGACCGGCATCGTCAGCCGAAGCTGCTTGAGCTGCTTGAAGATCGTCACCGACGGGCCGCCGATGATGCCGCAATAGAAGAAGTCCGGCTTGGCGTTGCGGATGTTGACGAGCTGGGCGGTGAAGTTGGTGTCGCTGTCGTTGTAGGTCTCGGCAGCGACGATCTTGAGGCCCGCCGCGGGGGCGAGCTTCTTCAAGAGCGTCGCCTCGCTCTGGCCGGTGGCGCCGCTCGGGTTGAGGATGGCGAGGGTGTGGTAGCCGTGCGCCTTCACCCAGTGGACGAGGCCGCTCATGTAGTCTTCGGTGCTCGGCAGCGCGCGGAAGAAATACTTGGCCGCCGGCTTGCCGAGCTGGGCCACCGTCGCGGTGCCGATCGTCGGGATGGCGAACTCGTCCGACACCGCCTTCATGGCGAGAAGCGACGGGCTCGGCGAGGCGCCGATGACGACGTTGATGCGCTTGTCCTGCGCGAGCTTGCGGTAGACCGTGACGGCGTCGACCGCGTTCGAGCCGTCGTCGAGCAGCTCGATCGTGACCTTGCCGCCCTTGAAGCCGCCGCGGTTGTTCCAGTCCTTGATCTCGGCCGCCACGCCGTCGACCACCGACTTGTCGAAGGCCGCCGCCGGCCCGGTCAGCGAGCCGATCTCGCCGATGACCAGATCTTCGGCGCTCGCTCGCGGTGCACCGGCCGCGGCGGCAAGGCCCGCGGCAGCGACCGCCGCGGCCCACAGAAACGCCTTCCCCGTCATCGCATCCTCCCCTGACAGGTTTGTGTCACCCGAGCCGGCGATAGACCTGCCGGGCATTGTCGTGAAAGAGCTGCCGGCGTTGCGCGTCGGTCAGCTTTATCCGCAGCGCATGCTTCGGATCGTCGAAATCCCAGTGCGGATAGTCGGTGGAGAACAGCAGGCGATCCCAGCCGATCCAGTCGAAGAGCTGCGCGAGGTCTCTGGGCTGCGGCGGCTCTTCGATCGGCTGAGTGGTGAACCAGATGTTCTCGCGGATATATTCGGAGGGCGGGCGCCGCACCTCGGGCACCTCGTCCCGCAGCCGCGCCCAGTGCTTGTCGAGCCGCCAGCCGAGCGCCGGGATCCAGCCGAGTCCGCCCTCGATCAGCACCATCCGGAGCCGCGGGAAGCGCTCGAGGACGCCGGACAGCACGAGGCTCGTCACCAGCGCCTGCATGCCCTGGACGATGGCGTAATGGTCCTCGATGTAGAACGACGGCCAGCCGCTCGCGGTGTTGGCATGGCCGTTGAAGCCACTGGCGTGGAGGCCGATCGGAAGGTCGTGCTCCTCGGCGGCGGCGAAGATCGGCCAGTAGCGCCTGCTGCCGGCGAGTTCGGTCGTGCGCGGCGGGAAGGCGATCTGCACGAAGTCGGCGTTGGCGGCCGAACGTCGGATCTCGGCAACGGCGGCCTCGGCGGCGTCGGGATAGACGACGATCGCGCCCTTGAGGCGCCGGTCGCGGCCGGTCCAGGCTGCGACCTGCCAATCGTTGATTGCGGCCGCCATGGCGATGCCGAAGTCGGGATTGCGCTGCATGTGGGCCAGGCTGATCGGCTGCAGCAGGCCGAAGGCGACGCCGTTCGGATCGAGATGCTGCTCCTGCATGAAGCGGAGGCTCGAGCCCGGCGCCCCGCCTTCGGGCGGCCAGGCATCGGCGCGGCCGAGGCCCGCCTGCATCCGCGGGTAGGGCAGCGTCTTGCCGAGCGCCTGGCGCATCAGGACGCCGCCGTAGGTCGCAAGATAGCCGTGCCAGCGCGGATCGAGGAACGGCCGCATCTCATCCAGCCCGCCGGCGAAGGACGGGTGGATGTCACAGTCGATCAGGCCGAGGCGCGCGTCCGGCGCGGTCGGTCGGGCGAGTTCGGCGAGCGACATCGTGGCCTCGCTAGCTCAGGCTGAGGCGAGGATAGGTCGCAAGCGCATTCTCCACCAGCACGCGCGACGCGAACGGTTCCGCGGCGAGAAGCGGCGGCAAAACGTTGTCGCCGTCGAATTGCCAATGCGGAAAGTCGGTCGCGAACAGAAGGAGTGTGCCCGCGTCGATCTGCTCGGCCAGCACCGCGAGCACCGCGGGGTCGTCCGGCACGTCGAGCGGTTGTGCGGTCAGGCGGACGTGGCGGCGCACATAGTCGGACGGGGGATCCTTCACCCAGGGGATTTCGGAACGCACTCCGCGCCAGGTCTTGTCGGTGCGCCAGAGGAAGCCGGGCAGCCAGCTCACGCCGGATTCGAGCAGCACCACCCGCAGCTCCGGGATGTGCGCGAACACGCCCTCGGCGATCAGGCTGAGAAGCGCGGACTCGAAGCCGTTGCCGAAGGCGATGTAGTCGCCGAGATAGGAGGCTGGCCAGCCGCCCGGCGTCGGCGCGTGGCGATAGGCCGAGCCGGCATGGATGCCGAGCGGCAGGCCGTGATGGGCCGCGGCCTCGTAGATCGGCCAATGGTGGCGACGACCCGGCGGCGTCTCGCCCATGGCGAGGACCAAGACCTGGACGAAGCGTGGGTCGACCGCGCGCCGCTCGATCTCGGCGACGGCGAGTGCCGGGTCCTGCCAGGGCACGACGATCGAGGCGCGGAGGCGCGGGTCGCGGTCGAGCCACTCGGCGGCGAGCCAGTCGTTGATCGCTTTGCAGAAGGCGGCGGCGATGTCGGCATTGAAGAGCGCCTGGGCGCCATGGATCACGTTGCAGATGGCGATGCGCGAACCGAAGCGGTCGAGCGCTTCGCGACGAAAGAGATCGAAATCGGCACCGGGCGGCCCCTCCCCGCGCCAGTCCGGCCGGCCGGAGAGCGGCGCGGCGGCGGGGTAGCACGCGCTCTCGAAGTCCTGCGTGTCGATGCCGCGCACGCGAAAGACCTCGCGCCAATGGGCGTCGAGATAAGGCAGCAGCGCCCGCGTGCTGGGAACGGAGGGATGGACGTCGCAGTCGATGGCGCCGAACGCCCTGACGTCCATGGCTGCGGTACCCTCCGGAAAGGTCAAGTATTTTCGTCGGTCTTGCGCCATGGCGCAATCGTCTATCCTGACGGGCTCCTTCCCGGCTCTGCAATTTGGGGAGGTATTGCCGCGGGGAGAGGCGAAGGCGACCGCCAGCGAGGTCCACCTCTAGCTTCTCGCCGGTCGCGGCGAAATCACTTGGGTGCCGGACCGCCGGTGACGACGGGGATAGCGCGCTGGGGCTCGGCCCAGCATCCTTTGAAGCAGACACCGCCACCACCGTAAGGCCGAGCGCCGCCATGGCCATGATCGGCGGAACGCGCGGCTTCCCGCAGGCGAAATTCCGGCCGGCGAGGCCCGCCTGGAAGCGCCCGCAGCTCCTGCGCCATGGGCGCGGGCGTCATCGCGCTAGTCCCCGATGCCGAGCGGGGCGGCCTCCGTGATGGTGTTGGCGAAGGCGGAGGTCGGATTATGCGCGGCAGGCGCCGGCATCACGTTTGCCGGTTCGGCATTGGTGAAGAATTGGGTGGGCAGATAGAGCTCGT
The DNA here is from genome assembly GCA_035547055.1 of Hyphomicrobiales bacterium. Lineage (GTDB taxonomy): Bacteria > Pseudomonadota > Alphaproteobacteria > Rhizobiales > Methylopilaceae > DASZVN01. Next base: position 80,711 of record DASZVN010000052.1, on the reverse strand, counting down.
GCATCTGCCCCCACGGATTGACCCAGTAATCGTAGATCTGTCCGCCCGGCGGGTGATAGCCGACGCCCCGCATGTGCTTATAGTTCTCGAAGCGCATGAGGTGGCTGTGGCCGATCAGCATGTCCTCGACGTCCTGCACGACGTAGGAGGCGTGCTGGAACCCGGCGCGGGGATTGCGGTAGCAGTTGAGCACGTGGTGATCGACCGGCTCGGCGCCGCGGTCGAGCCGGTAGAAGCCGCCGACGAGGTTGCTCCGCTCGCCGATATAGAACTCGTCGGTGCAGAGGAGACCGAGCGTGTCACGAAACCAGGCGATGGTGGCCTCGAGATGCGGCGTCGAGACGACGCCGTGCGACAGGCGGCGCACATGGGCCGGGCCGAAGCGGAGGCGCGATGGGTTGCCGACCGTCCGCATCACCTCGGCATCCCAGCTCGGCGTCACATAGGTGACCGGCAGCTCCGACAGCGTCTCGACGCCGTGGACGATCTCGATGGTGAAGCCGTTGTTCGGCTCGCGCAGCACGACCCGCCGGCCCCCGCCCGGCTCGTCGAGCCCATGGACGCCCGAGACCGCATCAGGCAGCGCCGCGGCACGATTGAGATCGTCCTCGCTGCGGGCGTAGTAGGCGAGGCTGACGAAGGCGGTGTCGCCCCGCTCGGTGATATGGATGTGGTGCGCCGGGCCGGTGCCGCGCATATAGAGCGCGCGCGGCGTGCGGGCGGCTCTCACGAGGCCGAAGTCCGTGAGGAACCGCTCCATCGCGTCGAGGTCGGGGACACGCAGCCGCGGCCAGGCGATGTCCGCGATCCTGATGCCCCGGGCGGCGGCGTCGCTCATGCCGTCGCTTCCGCCGCCGCCGCGAGCGCGGGATAGAGCCGAAGCGCCGTGCCGCCGAAGATCGCGTCCTGGTCCCGCCCCGGCAGGAAGGACAGCATCGCGGTTGCCTCGGCGACCATCTCCGCCAGCGTGCCCTCCTCGTTCGGGAAGTTCGAGCCCCAGCCGATGCGCTCCGCCCCGAAGGTCTCGACCAGGCTGCCGAAGAAGCTCTCCGGCGTCGCGAGGCCGTCATGGGCGCGGCGGATGTTGTTGGTCGTGAGCTTGAGGAAGACCTGCGGGTAGCGTGCGAGGTCGAACAGGCCGGCCGAGGCGCGGTAGGGCGGGCCGTCGTCGATCGGCGTCAGCATGAGATGATCGACGATTACGGGCACCGCCGGGAAGCGGTCCATCATGTCGGTCAGATAGGGCAGGCCCTCGAGGCGGAGCGACAGCGCGATCGGAATGCCGAGATCGGCGCAACAATCCCACGACGGGTAGGTGGCGGGATCGGCGATCCAGGCCTGGCTGGCCTTGACCGTGCTGCCGGCGGCGAACAGGCGAAGGCCGGCGAGGCCGCGCCCGACCCAATGGCGGATTTGCGCCGGGCCGTCGGCCGCGCGGATGTCGATGGAGAACACGCCGGTGAAGCGGTCTTCGTGTCCTGCGATGGCGTCGGCGACGTAGGCCGCGTTGTAGCCATAGGTCGTCGACGAATGGACGATCGCCGCCTTCGCAACGCCGCCGGCATCCATCTGCGCGACGAGGCCCGGGAAATCCACGGGCCGCTTCTCCGACCAGCCCGAGCGCTTGCCGCCGAGCGGCGTGATCGGATAGCGCGCGGTGTCGGGCGAGATGATGTGCGGGTGGATGTCGACGATCATGGCCGGCATGACGATTCCTCTCTGGGCGCCGTCACGGCATCCCGACGCGTCGTGCCGTCCAAGAGCGGGCGCGGTCTATCAGGCCGAAGCGTAGATAGGCCGGCGCTCCTCACGCTCATAACTTCGGCCCCGCTCGTCATAGGAATTCTCTGTTTGCGGGGAGCGCTATAAATTTGCGCATTCGCTCCATAGGAAATGCCCTTGCCCGGCTGAAGACCGGCGCCCGGCGCCGCTAGGGTCGGCCGCGGCGGCAATCGGCGTGCGTCTCCGGCGCGCCGGCGCCGCGCCTCGAGGCGGAACGCTTCCTTTGCCGATCATCGACTCCCAGATGCACATGTGGACGGCGGGAAAGCCGTCGCCGCACCATTCGCGCGGCCGGCCCGATCCGTTCGCGGTGGAGCACGTTCTCGCCGAGATGGACGCGGCCGGCGTCGACGGCGCCATCCTGGCGCCGCCGGCGTGGGACCCCGGCGGCAACGGTCCGTCGCTCGCCGCCGCCCGCGCCTATCCCAATCGCTTCGCCGTCACCGGCGCCATCGACTGGCTCGGCGAGCCGGCCCCGATGCTGGTGCAGCGCTGGCGCGACCAGCCCGGCATGTACGGGCTCAGGCTGATCTTCAACACACCCGAGAAGCAGGCGCATCTCCGCGACGGCACCGTCGAATGGATCTGGGCGACGGCGGAGCGTGCCGACGTTCCGGTGATGCTGCTGGTGCCGGGCGGTCTGGCCGAGGCCCGCGCGATCGCTGAGCGTCATCCCGGCCTCCGCCTCTGCATCGATCATCTCGGCATCCCGCGCGGCGCCAAGGACGGCGCCGCGTTCGCCCACCTGCCCGATCTGGTGGGGCTGGCGCGCCTTCCCAACGTGTCGGTGAAGGCGGGAGGCCTGCCGGCCTATTCCTCGGCCGACGCCTATCCCTACCCGTCGATCCACGGCTACCTCCGCCAAGTCTACGACGGCTTCGGCCCGGAGCGGATCTTCTGGGCGTCGGACCTGTCGCGGATGTCCTGCCCCTATCGCGAGGTGGTCACGCTGATCACCGAGGGCATTCCGTGGCTCACCGCGGAGGACAAGCGCCTGATCATGGGCGATGCGGTCTGCCGCTGGCTCGGCTGGCAGCCCGAGGCCGCAACCGCGCGGGCGACGGCATGACCCGCCGCCGCGCGCGGGCGCGTTCGCGGCCTTGATCCGGCTCGTCGCCAAGCGTGCCGGGATCGCCGTCGTCACGCTGTGGCTCCTGGTCTCGGCGGTGTTCTGCCTGGTGCGGTTCACCGGCGACCCCTCGACCATGATGGAGGGCGCCAGCGACCCGCAATACGCCGCAGCGCTCCGCCAGCGCTGGGGCCTCGACCGGCCCTACGTCGTCCAGTACGGGCTCTATCTCCGCAACCTCGCGGAAGGCGATTTCGGCTCGTCGTTCCAGAAGGGACTGCCGGTCACGACGCTCTATTTCCAGAGCCTGCCGACCTCGCTGGTCCTCGGCTTCTCGGCCTTCCTGATCTCGCTTGCCGTCGGTGTCCCGCTCGGCATCGTCTCCGCGCTGAAGGTGAACACGGCGTGGGATCGCGTCGGCACCGCCTTCGCGCTGACGGGGCTGTCGATCCCGAACTTCGTCGTCGGCCTCGTCCTCATCATCCTGTTCGGGGTCGAGCTGAATTGGCTGCCGGTGATGGGCGCCGGCGACGGGCCGTTCGACTGGCGCCACCTCGTCCTGCCGGCCTTCGCGCTCGGCTGGTATTTTTCCGGCAACATGGTGCGGGTGACGCGCTCCAGCATGCTCGACGTGCTGAGGAGCGACTACGTCCGCCTCGTCCGCATCAAGGGCGTGCCCGAATGGGTGGTCCTGGTCAAGCACGCCCTCGTCAACGCGCTGATCCCGATCGTCACCCTCGCCGGGCTCAACCTCATCATCATGGTCAACGTCGCGGTGCCGATCGAGGTCGTGTTCGGCCGGCCGGGCATCGGCACGCTCCTGTTCGACGGCATGATGAACCGCGACTTTCCACTGGTTCAGGGCGTCGTCCTGATGATCGCGATCATGGTTCTCATCCTGAACCTCCTGACCGACTTTCTCTACGCCTGGCTCGACCCGCGGATCAGGGTGGGTTGAATGGCCGACGCCGTCGCCGTCGATAACCCGCCGCGGCGCCGCCTCCTGCCACGGCTGACATCGCTGCCGTGGATTCCGCTGGTCTTCCTGTCGCTTCTCATCGTAGGCGCAGTCTTCGCGCCGCTGATCGCCCCGCATCGGCCGCTCGATCCCGTCGCGGTCACCGCAGCGCAGTGCAAGGCCGCCTACGGGCAGGCGTTCGACGGCTGCTACATCAAGGACGATCCGCCCTTCTTCATCGCCGGCAGCATCGCGAAGACCTTGCTGGGAACCGACTATCTCGGCCGAGACATCTTCAGCCGCCTGCTCTACGGCGCCCGCATCTCGCTGTTCGTCTCCCTGGTCGGGACCACCTTCGCCGGCGTGCTCGGCACCGCGCTCGGGCTGATCGCCGGCTACATGGGGCCGATCTGGCAGCAGATCATCATGCGCCTGACCGACGCCTGGCTAACGCTGCCGCCGCTCATCTTCGCCATCCTGCTGTCGACCATCCGCGGCCCCGGCATCGGCAACATCGTCATCATCCTCGCGGTCGTGTTCTGGTGCGGCTACACCCGGCTGGTCTACGCCGAGGTTCTCAGCCTCCGGCAGCGGGATTTCGTGCTGCTCGCCGAAATCAACGGGGTCAGCCGCTTCCGCATCATGCGGCGGCACCTGCTGCCGAACGTGCTGAACACGGTCGTGGTCTATTTCACCCTGATCGTCGGCGTCGCCATCATCATCGAATCGATCCTGAGCTTCCTCGGCGTCGGCGTGCCGCCGCCGGAGCCGTCCTGGGGCCTGATGATCGCACAGGAGCGCGACGGCCTGCTCGAAGGCAAGTGGTGGCTGGTCGCCTGGCCCGGCCTCGCCATCATGATCCTGGTGCTGTCGGCGAACATGCTCGGCGACTGGCTCCGCGTCCGGCTCGACCCGCACTTCCAGGGGCCGTGAGCGATGGCCCCCGCGCTCCTCGAGGTCACCGATCTCCACGCCGAATTCCGCAACCGGGACGGCGGCGCACCGCTCAGCGCCGTCGACGGCGTGAGCTTCGATCTGCACCAAGGCGAAACCCTGGGCGTCGTCGGCGAGTCCGGCAGCGGCAAGACCACCATCGCCCATTCCATCATCCGGATGCTGCCGCCGGGCGGGCGGATCGCCGGCGGCAGCATCCGGTTCGACGGCGTCGAGCTCACCACCCTCCCCGCCCGCGACATGCGGCGGCTCCGGGGGGCCGAGGTCGCCATGATCCTCCAGGATCCAATGGCCTCGCTCGACCCGATGTTCACGATCTTCGACCAGGTCGCCGAGCCCGCGCGCTACCACCGCGGCCTTCGCGGCCGCGCCCTCGTGGGCGAGGTCGCCGATCTGCTGCGGCAGGTCCGCATTCCCTCGCCCAAGCAGCGGATGCGGGACTATCCCCACCAGATGAGCGGCGGCCAGCGCCAACGCGTCGTCGGCGCCGCGGCGCTCGCCGGCCGGCCGAAGCTCATCATCGCCGACGAGCCGACGACGAGCCTCGACGTCACCGTCCAGCGCCAATATCTCGACCTGCTCAAGACCCTGCAGCGCGAGACCGGCGTCGCCCTGATCTTCATCACCCACGATCTCGGCATCGTCGCGAAGGTGTGCGACCGGGTGGCAGTGATGTATGCCGGCCGGATGGTCGAGCAGCGTCCGGTCGAGCGCCTGTTCCACGATCCGCGCCACCCCTACACGCAGGCCCTGCTGAGGGCGATGCCGAAGCTCGGCAGCGCCGAGCCGCTCTTCGCCATCCCAGGCCAGGCGCCTAATCTCGCGGCGCTGCCGCGAGGATGCAGCTTCCAGAGCCGTTGCCCGCAGGCGGGCGCGCCGTGCCTGGCTGAGCGCCCGCCGACCGTGGCACTGGGGTTGCGCCAGGAGGTGCAGTGCCATTTCGCCGAGGGCGCGCCGTCATGACCACGCCGGTCCTCGAGGTCTCGGGCCTCAAGAAGCATTTTCCCGTGCGGGCGCGCCTCCCGGGCGGCGCGCGCGGGGTCGTGCGGGCGGTCGACGACGTCGCCTTCAGCATCGGCCCCGGCGAGACGCTGGGCGTGATCGGCGAGTCGGGCTGCGGCAAGACCACGATGTCGCGGGTGGTGCTGGCCGCGATCCCGCCGACCTCAGGCTCGATCCGGTGCGATGGCGAGGAGATCGTCGGCGCCGGCCGCCGCACCCTCGCGGCCTACCGGCGCAAGGTCCAGGTGGTGTTCCAGGACCCGTTCAGCTCGCTCAGCCCACGGATGCGGGTCGAGGAGATCATCGCCGAGCCGATCCTCGCGCACCGCCGCCTCGGCAAGGCCGAGCGGCGGCGGCGCGTCGCCGAGCTCCTCGCCCTCGTCGGGCTCGATCCCGCGGCGGCGCGGCGCTATCCGCACGAGTTCAGCGGCGGCCAGCGCCAGCGCATCGCCATCGCCCGCGCACTCTCGACCGACGCCAGGCTGATCGTGCTCGACGAGCCGGTCTCGGCGCTCGACGCCTCGATCCGCGCCCATGTCATCAACCTGCTGCGCGATCTCCAGGCCCGGCTCGGGGTCGCCTATCTCTTCATCGGCCACGACCTCGCGGTGGTCGCCAACATCAGCCACGAGATCGCGGTCATGTATCTCGGCAAGATCGTCGAGATCGGCGGCCGCGACGCGCTCGTCGAAACGCCCCTCCACCCTTATACCAAGGCGCTGTTCGCCGCGGCGCTGCCGTCGCTCCCCGGCGAGCAGCGCGAGGAGGTCGCACCCGACGGCGAGGTCCCGAGCGCGCTCGACCCGCCGAGCGGCTGCCATTTCCACCCGCGCTGCCCGTTCGCGATGCCGCGCTGCGCCGAGATCGCCCCGGTGCTCGCCGAGCACGTCCCCGGCCACCGCGTTGCCTGCCACCTCTATTCGTAGCTCAGCAGCACTGCGGGCCACGTGGGCATCGGCAAGCCGATGCCCACCCTACCCGACGCGCTCAACCTCTGGCGTCTGTGCCAACGCCGCCTCGGCCTTGAGCAGGCGCTCCATGACCCGCCGCACCCGCATCGCCGCGGCGTCGGATTGCAGAAGCACCGGCTTCATCGCCCAGAAGTCGCGGTCGCCCATGCGGCGCTGCTGCGCCTCGAGCATGTCGGCATCCTCCAGCTCGACGCCCTGGAGCTGCCGCGTCCGATAGGCCTCATCGAACGACGGTTCGAGCCGGTGCCGCCGGCTGATCGAGAAGAAATAGTGCGTGGTCCGCTCCGACTCGGGCGTGGCGTAGTGGTTGAACAGCGACCAAACGCCCTCCCCGCGCCGGCCGCCGATGCGGACGACATCGTTCCTGAACTCGACGGCGCCCGGCGCCAGCCACCGTGTCTCCTGGTACTCGTCGACATTGCCGCCGGGGTCGTAGATCGGCGCGAAGGGCGGCGGCAGCGGGATATCGTAGAGCTGGCGGCTCACCCGCACGCAGCCCTCGCCCTCCTCGGTAACCTGCATCGCGTTGTTCGCGGCGAAGCCCGACGAGAACGTGCAGTCATGAAGGAACTCGGCGCGCGACAGATCGAGCAGGTTGTCGATCAAGATGTCCGCGCCAAAGGCCGAATAGAGGTAGTTGTGGACGGTGCGGACGCCCGGATCCGACCGGCTGAAGAATTCGAAACGCGGCAGCCGCTCCAGATCGGGCGCCGCCGGGTCGCCCATCCAGATCCAGACGATCTCGTCGCGATCGACCACGGGATAGGACCGGATCCGCAGCGCAGGCGGGATCTTCTGGTCGCCATGCGGGTTCCACACGCACCGCCCGGCCGCGTCGAACTGCAGCCCGTGATAGCCGCACTCGATAACGTCGCCCTTGAGCTTGCCCTTGCTGAGCGGCACGAAGCGGTGGGGGCAGGTGTCGGCAACGGCGGCCGGCGTGCCGTCCTCGCGGCGGTAGAAGACGATCGGCTCGGCCAGGACGGTGCGCGGCAGGAAGGCGCGCGTCACCTCCTCCGTCCACGCCGCCATGTACCACGCGTTCCTGAGAAAGGTCATCGCGCCCTCCCCGCCGCGGCGCGGCCGATCGCGAGGGCGCCGGAGGGGCCGCCCTTCCCGTGAGGGCAGGACGGCGCTCCTGCCGCCCCGCTCACGCAACCGGCTACGACTTGACCTGCCAGTCCTCCCACGGCCATGGCCATGGCGTCAGCGGCGCGGCCCAGTATTTGTGAAAGCCCTGGCCGTCGGGCGCGTTGCCCGCCGGCAGGACGCGCGGCCCGACGATCTGCATGAAGCTGTTGAGATAGGTCGGGATCACCAGATAGTCGCCGATGATGATCTTCTGGATCTCGCCGCTGATCTCGCGTCGCTTGGCGATATCGAGCGTCGCGTTGTAGTCCTTCCACAGCGCCTCGATCTTGGGTTCGCAGATAAACGAGACCGGGGAGCTGCAGAGCGCGTATTTGCTGGTCATCATCGAGGCCGGGCCCGCGACCTGGTCGGCGAACATCAGAATCGTCGACTTGCTCTGGAAGCCCTTCCGCCCGCGGCCGACGGTCGCGAAATATTGCGGGGCGTCGACCACCTTCAGGCTGCCGTGGATGCCGATCGCGGCGATGCTTTCGAGGAAGCGCTCGCCGGTCTGCGGCTCGACGAAGAACGGCATCAGCCCGTCGATCTTGAGGCCGTTGGCGTAGCCTGCCTCGGCCAGGAGCTTCTTCGCCTTGGCAGGATCATAAGCCGGCACCGGCGGGTTCACGACGCCGGGATTTTCCGGCGTGACCCAATTGCCGAAGGGCTTGCCAGCGCCCTCGGTGCCCTGCTGCGAGAGAAAGGCGCGGTTGAGGGCGAGGCTGACGGCCTCGCGCACGCGCTTGTCGTGGAACGGGCTCGCCGGATCCTCGTAGTTCGGAAAGGTGAGCAGCCACGCGCCGGTCAGGTTGGCGTCATAGCGGAGCCCCTTGTCGCGCATCACCTCGCGCGCCAGCGGGATCGCGTTGGTGAAGAGATCGAGCTCGCCGGTCTTGACGCCGGCAACGCCGGTCGAGGGCGACTGGACGCTTTTGAACACCAGCGACTTCACGCCCGGAGCGCGCCGCCAATAGCCGTCCCACGCCTCCAGCGTGAGCGAGGTGCCGCCCTCCTGGCTGACGAACTTGAACGGACCCGCGCCGACCGGATGCTGGAGGTAGCCCGCCGCACCGACCTTCTCGTAGTAGTGCTCGGGCACGATCCAGCCGATGCTCGCGGTGGTCGACGCCCCGCTGTAGAGATAGAGGAAATCGGGCGTCGAATTCTTGAGGTGAATGACGACGGTCTGGGCGTCGGGCGTGTCGACGCTCGCCGTCATGTCCTTGAACAGATGGCTGTTGACGCCGCTATAGTGCTCGTAGGTCCACTTGACGTCGGCGGACGTCAGCGGCTCGCCGTCTTGGAACTTCAGGCCGGCGCGGAGGTGGAAGCCGAAGGTCCTGTAGTCCTTCGAGACCTCCACCTTGTCGGCAAGCGAATAGGTCAGGAGCCCCTGCGGCATCGATTTGATCAGGGCGTCCTGGATCAGGTACTTGAAATTGTTGGTGGTCGAGATCGCCTGGCTCGCGGTGAGCGGATCGAGCCATTTCGGCGAGATGGTACCGAACCAGCCGACTGTCATCTTGCCGGCGGAGTGGCCGCCCTTCACGATCACCGCAGGTTTGACGTCGACCGGCGCGAGCTCGCCCTGGACGATGTCGCCGGCATGGGCGAGCTGAAACGACAGGGCGAGCAGGCCGGCCGCAATCGACAGCTTCCGTAACATCCCCTTCCTCCCAATTCTCGTGTTGCTCTTGGCCCAAGGTGCGCGTCTTGCGGCGCAGCTCCCGCCCGAAGGCAGAACGGCACCCGTTCATCTTAGGGAGAGGCGTGGTGTGGCCCCCATCATTAGGCCAGCCGCCGCCATAGGATTTCGCTGTGCCGCCCTTTTTGAGGGGTTAGGTACCGGCCTGCCGATGCCACCCTACGAAAGCGGTGCCGCGCCAATCAGGACGTAGACGATCGTGCAGGGCTCGGCCGTGTGGTTGGTCCAGCGGTGAAGCGTGCCGCGCTGGACGAGCAGGTCACCAGCGTGAAAGACGACCTCGGCGCCCTCCATCTCCAGGGTGATGCTGCCCGCCAGCACCACGCCGAAATCGAGCGAGTCCGTCCGATGCATGCGCCCGCTGCCGCCGGGGGCGTAGCGGACGACGCGAAAGGCCGCGCCCTCGGGCATGACCGTCGCGGTCGTGTTGCCGGTGAAATCGTCGCGGTTGTCGGCCGGCACCCGTCCCGCCGCCCAGGCGACAAAGACTTCCTGCCCGGGGCGGCGAAGGCTCGGTTCGACGAAAACCTCGTCGCGCGTGACGACGGCCTTGCCGGCAGCGTCAAGGCCGGTGACGACGCGGCGTATCCCGCGGCTCATGTCAGCGCCTCCGCGGCGGTCGCGAGCCGCAGCGCGTCCCCCGCCAGGCTCATGTCGGCGACCGCGCCGACCGGCAGCGCCTCGCGCTGCAGCCCCATCGCGACGTTCAGCGCCTGGAGATAGCCGAGCGATGCCTCAGGCAGCAGCAGGTCGTCGGCGAAGGGGCGATGGCGCTGATAGAACTGCCACTGGATACGGCCCTCGTCGAGGCTGGATTCCGGCAGCGCCGCCGCCCACGCCGCCGCATAGTCGGCCCAGGACGCCGGGTCCTGAAGGCAGCGATAGAGCAGGGCGTGCGCCGCCAGCGTCCGCACCAGCGCGTCGCGCTTGTCGCGGATCGCCGCCAGCGTCGCGAATGAAGCCTGGTTCGGAAAGTCCGGCAGCTCTTCCCACAAGACGCCGCCTTCGAGCGCGTGGACGCCGTAACGGGCCTGGTGCTCGAACACCTCGGTCTCGCCGAAACCGGCATCCACCTCGCCCGCCAGGAGGGCCCGAAAGATCGCCGCGCTGTTGCCGATCGAGACGAAGCGCACGGTGACCGGATCGATGCCTGCCTTGACCAGCGCCGCATGGATCAACTGATGCGTCAGCGCGCCGGACGCACCGATTCCCATGCTCCGGCCCACGAGATCCGCGAGACGGCGGATGTCGGGCTGGCGCGAATAGACGGTATGGACCGTGAGGAGATTGGCCCCGGCGACGACCCGGAGCGGCGCGCCCTCGGCGATGGCGCGGAGCGCCGGGCCGAACCCGACCTGCATCGCGACGTCGCCCTCCCCGGCGAGGAGCAGCCGGACGGCCTCCGCGCCGTTGGTGACGAAGGTGCGACGGGCGCGGATGCCCATCGCCTCGAGGTAGCGCTGCCGGCGCAGCAGCTCGACGGTGACGCGCTCGTGCGTCCCGCCGGCGTCGACGATGTGGATGTCGATCATGGCCGCTCTTTGGCTGCGAGGGCCGGATAAAGCGACGCCGCGGTGCGCCAGAAGATGTTCTCCCGGTCCTCGGCCGGCAGGACGGCGAGCGTCGCGGAAGCGTCGGCGACCAGCGCCTTCAACGGGCCTGCCACAGCCGGAAAGTTCGAGCCCCAGGCGATTCGTGGCGAGCCGAAGGTCGCGAGCAGCTTCCCGAAGAACGACTCCGGCGTCGCCGGCGCCTCCCGCGTATGGCGGATGATGGCGCTGGTCAGCTTGAGATAGACGTTCGGATGCTCGGCCATCGCGAACAGCGGCGCGGCGGCGGCGTAAGGCGGGCCGTCGTCCATCGGCGCATGGAGCAGATGGTCGAGGATGATGCGGACCTCGGGAAAGCGCTTCATCACCGCCACGAGGTGGGACAGCCCGTCCTGGCGCATCGAGATCGCGACCGGGATGCCGAGCTCGGCGCAGCATTCCCAGGCGGCGAAGGTCGCCGGATCGGCGATCCAGGACTGGTCGGTCTTCACCGTGCTGCCGACTGCGAACAGGCGAAGGCCGGTGAGGCCGCGCCCGACCCAGCGGCGGATCTGCGCCGGCGCATCGGCCGCGCGGACATCGACGGAGAAGACGCCGGTGAAGCGGTCGCGGTGCTCGGCGATGGCATCGGCAAGGTAGGAATTGTCGAAGCCGTAGGTGGTGGACGAGTGGACGATCGCGGCCTTGTCGATCCCGGCCTCGTCCATGCCGGCAAGGAGCGCCGCGAAATCGACCGGCCGCTCCTCCGACCACGCCGAGCGCTTGCCGCCGAGCGGCGTGATCGGATAGCGCGCGGTGTCCTTCGAGATGATGTGGGGGTGGATGTCGATCAGCATGCGCGGCATGTCGGTTCGGTCCCCCTCACGCCGCGACCGGCTCGCCGACGGCCGCGGCATGGATGCGGAGGATCTCGCGCACCGTGTCGGGCGTCTTCACCCGCGAGATGCCGCACTCGCTGGCGATGCCGAAATCGGGCCGGATGCTGGCCGCGGCCTCGATCCGCCGCACCGTCCCCGCGACGCCGTCAGCGGCGTGGACGAGGCCGAGAAAGAGCTGGGTTTCGGACCCGAGCCGAAGGTCGGCGAGCGGCGCGAAATAGGCCGCGTCGTCGCGGGCGATCGGCACCGGCATATGGATGTAGGCGATCGCGCGCCCAGCCGCACCGGCGATCAGGTTCGCCATCGCGACGAGCTTCGCGGTGTCGAGCGGCTCGATCGAATGGCGGGCGTCGAGATCGCCGTAGCAGAGGTGGTAGCCGAGCTCGACGTCGGCGGGGATGGCGGTCGCCTGCCGGGCGAGGCGCTCGCGCAGGAACGCGGCGAAATCCGCGATCTCGGGTGCCCATCCGACCCGCCCGTCGAAGATCGTCATCTCGGTGCAGATGTCCCATTGGATGCAGAGGTCGCGGTGCGGGATCGCCTCGCACAGCAGCCTGACCTCGCGCATCATCGCTCGCGCATAGGCAGCCTCGACCGTCGGCACCACGGGCCGCGTGCAGGCCGCCAGCACTACCGAGAACGGCGTCGGCAGGCACACCTGGAAGCGGATGTCCCGCGGCAGCAGGCCGGCCTCGCGGGCGGCGGCGAAGTCGAGATAGGACGCCCGCGCCTCGCGGGCGTAGCCGAGCTCGGGGAAGGAGATGCCGTCCGGACGGGCGTCATGGGCGATGGTGAGCGGGAGGAAGCCGTTCTTGGTGCGGCCGGCGGCGTCGGCGTCCACCTCCAGGAACGGGCTCGCCCGGAGCAGCGGATACTGCCAGCCGATCCACATCCGCCGGCCGCCCGGCTCGCCGTCCGGCACCCGGCCGAGATGGCCGCCGAGGAGCGGCCCCACGGTCGAAAAGACCTCCGCGACCGTGTCGAGGCCGATGCTGCCGACGAGGTGAACGTCACGCGACATGAATGATCCTCTCTGCAAGCGTTTGCCCGCTGACCAGCCCGACGAGATCCTGCGGGCGTTCAGGCAGCGCGTCGCCGCGCCACGCGACGTGCCGGTCCGGGCGGGACAGAACGAAATCGTGCCGATAGGCCGCCCCGGCTTCCGCGCGATCCAGATCGAGCACCGCGAGCGGCATTCCGGTCGCCTTCGCCGCCTCGAGAAGCGGCGCCGCGTCGAGCGACGGATCGAGACGCAGCAGCGTGAAGCCGGCGCCGAGCCGGTCGTAGAGCGAGGCTCCGTCGCGGCCGAAGAAATGCGGCGTGCGGCAGCCGGGGACCGTCGAGGCCTGATAATCGCCGAGGCCGTAGGCAGGCGCGTCCTCGCCGTCATAGGCGATGTTCGGCGAGGCGTCGTAGAAATAGGCGAAGTTGAGCCCGGTCGGCGTGAACTGCGGCCGGTTCAGCGCATAGAGCGCTTCGCCGACGCGGCGGCGGAGCGCGTCGCCCGCCGGCCCCGGCCGCGTCAGCTCGGCGGGCGGCCGGCGGAAATCCGCCGCGCGGTTCTTGACCGCGAGGTCCTTGGCGAAGCGCGACACCTGGTCGGTGATCGGATGGCGCTCGCGCTCGTAGCCGTCGAGGAGGCTCGGGCCGCCCCAGCCGCGCAGCACCGCGGCGAGGCGCCAGGCGAGGTTCTCCGCATCGGCGATGCCGGCATTCATGCCATAGCCGGCGTTCGGCACCCAGATGTGGGCGGCGTCGCCGCAGATGAAGACGCGGCCGTCGCGAAAGCGGTCGGCGAGGAGCCGGCGCCCGGTCCAGGCGTCCTCCGACAGGATGCGATAGGACAAGTCGCCGTCTAGCCCGGTCAGGGCGCGGACCGCGCGGTCGCGGTCGAGATCGCGCGGGTCGCTGTCGGCCTCGGGCAGCATGACGTGCAGCGACCACAGCTCGCGCCCGTCGAGCGTGACGGTGCTGCCCATCTGCTCGCCCACCACGAAATAGCGGTGCGCCGGGGTGCCGTTCAGCCGCTTCACGAGGTCCGGCGCCGAGATGTGCAGGGAAACGACCCGGGTGATCGCGGGATCGCCGGAGAAGGTCGCGCCGATCGCCTTGCGAATGCCCGAGGCGCCGCCGTCGCAGCCGACGAGATAGGCCGCCTCGGTCCTGAGGACTTCGCCGGTGTCGAGATCGGTCGCCTGCCCGACCACCCGCCCCGCGTCCTGCCGGACACCGTCGAAACGGGTGGAATAGAGCACCCGCACCCTGGGGTTCGCCTCGGCGTAGCGCCGCAGGATCGGCTCGAGGTACATCTGGTTGATCTTGTGCTGCGGCTCGGGGGTCGGCCAGCCGGAGTCGGCATAGCCGGGGCCGCCGGCATCGCGCCTTGCGGGCAGGCGGATGCGGGTGAGCTCGTAGCCGGTCATGCTGGTCGCCCACACGACATCGGTCGGGTAGTCGTCGGGCAGGCCGACCCGGCGAATGTCGGCGGCGATGCCGAGCCGGCGATAGGTCTCCATGGCCCGCGCCGAGACATGGTTCGCCCGCGGCGTCGCCGGCACGTCGGCGCCACGCTCCTCGATGACGACGGAGTCGACGCCGCGCCAGGCGAGGTCGAGCGCGAGCGTCAGGCCAACCGGCCCGGCCCCCACGATCAGGACCGATGTCGCGAGCCTTCGCTCGGCAGGCATATCGTCTCCTAGAAGCTGCCCTTGACGTGGGCCGGCAGCCACAGCGCGATGTCAGGCCAGGCCAGCAGCAGGGCGATCATCGCGAGCAGCGTCAGGATGAAGGGCGCCGCGCCGATGATGACGTCGTTCAGCGAGCCCTGGTGCCGCACGGTCTGGACGACGAAGAGGTTGATGCCGAACGGTGGGTGGATCATCGCCGTCTCGGACAGGACCACCATGAGGATGCCGAACCAGACGAGGTCGTAGCCGAGCGAGGCGACCAGCGGCCCGACCACCGGGACGGTCGTTACCATCATCGCCATCGGATCCATGACGCAGCCGAGCGCGAGATAGACGACGATGAGCGCGATCATCAGCAGGATCGGCGGCAGGTGGAGCTGGGTGATGTAGGCGACGAGCGCCTGGCTCACGCCGAGCGTCGACAGCACGAAGTTGAGGAAGAACGAGGCGACCACGATCAGCATAGCCATGCCGGTCACGCGCATCGTGTTCTCGATCGCCGCCGCCAGTACAGCGAGCGACAGCGTCCGATAGAGGATCGCCAGGAACAGCGCGCCGATCACGCCGAGCGCAGCGGACTCGGTCGGTGTCGCGAGGCCGGCATAGATCGAGCCGACGACCAAAAGGAACAGGAAGAGCGGCGGAAGGAGGTAGCGCAGGCTCGTGATGCGGGTCCGCCAGTCGACCGAGCGGGTCGTGCCGCCCCAGCGCGGCCGGATGGCGCAGGCGATCGCGATCGTCAGGGCGAAGAGCAGCGCCAGCGCGATGCCCGGCACCATCGCCGCGAGATAGAGCTTCGGCACCGACGTCTCGGTGATGAAGCCATAGAGGATCAGGTTGATCGAAGGCGGGATCAGGATACCGAGCGTGCCGCCGGCAGCGATGCTGCCGAGGAAGAGGCGCTCGTTGTAGCCGTAGCGCTCGCGCTGCGGCAGGGCGACGGTGCCGACGGTCGCCGCGGTCGCGACGCTCGACCCGCAGGTCGCCGCGAACAGGGCCGAGACGCCGATATTCGAGTGCATCAGCCCGCCCGGCAGCCAGGTCAGCCAGTTCGCGAGGCCCTCGTAGGTGCGCGCGGCGATGCCGCTGCGGAGCAGGATCTCGCCCATCAGGATGTAGAGCGGCACCGCGACCAGGAGGAAGTCGTTGCCGGTGTCCCACGACACCTGGCCGAGCGCCCGGATCAGCGGCAGCGGAGAGAAGGCGGTAGCGAAGACGAAGGCGAGGATGCCGAGGAGCGCTGCGATCGGGACGCTCGCCACGAACAGCGCGAGGAAGAGGCCGATGGCGAGGTTCATGGTTCGGCGCCCGCCTTGGCTGGAACGGGCCGGGCTCGCGCCGGATCGGTCTCAGGCCGCAGCTCCGCCGCGGCGTCACGCCCGGACGGCGCGCCGCGCACGACCCGCTCGGCGTCGCGCGTCTCGCGCTCAACCTCTTCGGCGGCCATCTCGATGCCGGCGAGGCGAGTCACCATCGCGAAATCGCGCTGGACCAGCGCCACCGCGACTCGCAGGGCGAGGAGGAGGATCGTCCAGCACAGGAAGACCAGTCCGGCGACCCAGGTCGCCTGCGGCATCCACATCGGCACCGCCAGCGTCGAGGTCGACCGCGCCCCGACGGCGATGCTGGTGAGGAGAACGCCCATTGCATAATAGGCCAGGAGAACCGCGAACAGGCCGAGCCCGAGCAGGCAGCAGAGGTCGAGGAGGGCGCGCAGCATCGGCGGGCAGTGGCGGTAGAGCCCGTCGAAGCGGATGTTGGAGCGGCTCAGCAGGGTGAAGGTGAAGGCCCAGGCCGACGAGGTCGCGAGCATGTAGCCCCCGACCTCCGAGCTGCCGGTGACGAGGAAAAGCCCGAGCTTGCGGCAGACCACCTCGGCGCCGACCATCAGGGCGGTGCCGATCATGATGGCGCCGACGACGAGGACGGCGAGGCGGCTGACCGACCGGGTCCCGTCGATCAGCCGGTCGAGGATGCCGTCGTCGCCCTGCCGCGCCATCCGCCGCGTGCCTCAGTGCGCCTGAGCGGTCACGCCCGCGACCTTGCCGACCGTCGCATTCCAGTCGGCGACGCACGCCTTGCCGCAGCGGCTCGCCCAGTCCGGCAGCACCACCTTGGCCGCGAGCTCCTTGGCGCGCTCGAAATCCGCCGGCGACGGCTTGGCGAGCGTCATGTGGCCCTTGGTGCCGTGCTTGCACTCGCCGACCCCGGTGTCGCAGTTGATGCCGTCCTGCGTCTGTTCCTCCGCCAGCGCCCAGGCGCGCTGCTCGAGGTCCGCGAACTCCTTTTCGAAGAACGCCTGCACCTTCGGATCGAGCTTGTTCCAGGTCGGCATGTTGAAGCCGTAGAAGCCCATGACGCTGCCGAACGGGAGCGTGTAGAGCGTATTGGTCACCTCGTACCAGTGGGCGGTGTTGCCCGGGAACGTGCCGGTGACGGCGCAGTCGGCGACACCGGTCTGCAGCGCGGGGATCACGTCCGGGAAGCCGAGCGTGACCGGCAGCGCGCCGGCGGCATGGATGAAATCCGATTCGGAGCGCGTGCTCGCCCGGATCTTCTTGCCCTTGAGATCGTCGAGCGAGGAGATCTTGCCGCGGCAGAACAGAACCTGCTCGGGGAACGGCAGCAGCGCAACCAGCTTGATGTTGTGCTTGGCGAACTGCTTGGCCATGACCGGCTTGTAGGCCTCCGCCGCCTTGCGGAACGTCGCCATGTCGGGGATGACGCCGGCGAGGTCGAGACCCTCGAAATAGGGATCGTCGCCGGCGACCGAGCCGAGGTCGTCCCACGCCACCTGGAGCGTGCCCGAGCCGAGCAGGCGGGCGATCGCCGAGGTTTTCATGCCGCTCTCGGTCTGCGACAGCAGCTTCGCCGTCACCTTGCCGTTGCTGGCCTTGGCGATGTCGTTCCAGAACGGCACCTCCAGCGCCTTGTAGAGGCTGGAGAAGCTCGCCGAGCCGATCACCTGGAGATGGGTCTGCGGCAAATCCTCGGCCCGGCCCGACGCAGTCCCGAGCGCGAGGGCCATCAATCCCGCCGCGGCGGCCAGTGCACCTTTCTTGAACGCCATCCCTTCCTCCCTTGTCGTCTTCTCTTCGAGCCGTCGCATCAACAGGTCATCAGCCGTCCGCCGCCGGCGATCGTGCCGCGCCAGCCGGCAAGCCGCGTCACCGCCCACAGCATCGCCTGGTTGCTGGTCACGACCGGCTTGCCGAGCTCGGCTTCGAGCACGGGCGCGGCCTCCAGCGCGCGGACGTTGGCGCAGGACAGGAGAATGGCGTCCGCCCGGTCGGAATCGCGACTGCGGCCGACCGCAGCGATCTCCTCCGGCGGCAGGTTCGCCGCGACCCGCGCGTCGGTGAAGCCAAGCGCAACCGAGCTGACGACGTCGAAGCCGCCCTCCTCGAGCGCGCGCCGCTCGATCTCGCTCGACTCGCCCTCGAACGGACAGACATGGACGAGCGAGCGGACGCCGAGCGCTTCCAGCGCCTGCTTGACCGCGAGCATGGTGTTGGTCGACGGGACGCCGAGCGCGGCGGTCATGTCGGCGGCGAGGCGGCGGTCCGATCCCTCGCCGCCGGCGACGCTGGCGCCGGTGCAGTTGAAGGCGATCGCGGTAGGCTTGAGGTCGAGCAGGGCGCGCCCGGCGTCCTCGGCCCCGCGGCCAGCGCGGGCGAGGTCGTCCACGGTGACCTTGCCGGGCTCGGTGCGCAGACGGACGCGATGGACGTGATAGGCGATCTCCGCCGGGCAGAAGCGGCGGAAATCATCCTCGGCGATGGTGTTCAGCGAGGGCACGATCATCCCGATGCGAACCGTGCTCACGATCGATCCTCCGCTGCCGCCCTCGCGCCGGCTTCCCACGACGAGCCTCGGCCATGGCCTCCTCTCAAGGAAATTGCAAATGCGCGGGTCGCGATAAGTTTTTGCTGAGCCGAGGCCTGCCGCAAGGGCCTATGGAGCCGCGACCAGCGCCGGCCCTGCGGCAGCGGTGCCCTCGTCCTCGCGCTCGGGCGCGGCACGAGCGCCGACGCCCGCGAAGCCGTGAACCGCCCTCAGCTCCCGGCTCGTCCGCTTGATCGCCTCGAGGAAGACGGACTGCACGTCGTTCGGCTTCCAGTCCTTGCGCATGGTGATGCCGACGACCGGCCCCTCCCCCGGCACCGCGAAGCCGAGGCCGGTGAGGATGCCGACGCGCTGCTCGCACAGCACCTCGGTCAGGCTCAGGACGGTCAGCATGTCGCTCTCGATCAGCGTCACCCGGATGGTGGAGAGCGAATAGGTTTCGATGCTGGCTGCCGGCGGCGCGCCGTCGGAGAAGATGTGCTCGAAGGCGAGGCGCCGCGGCGAGCCGCGCTGGGGCAGGATCCAGTCGTAACGCCGGAGCTGGTCGAGCGTCACCGCCCGCACCCGGGCGAGCGGGTGATGGCGCCGCGCGACGACGCAGTAGCGGTCGCGGTAAAGCGGCTCCTCGACGATGCTCTCGGCATAATCAGGCCGCTTGAGCAGACCGATCATGAAGTCGATGCTGCCGGCGTTCAGCCGCTTCAGCAGCGTCTCGTAGCTGCCGCTGACGACTGTGGTCCTGACGTCCGGGTATTTTTCGGTGAGGTCGCGGATCGCGCTGGTGAGAAGGATGGTCGGATCGAGCAGGAGGACGCCGACGACGACCGAGCGCTCCTTGGGATGGTTGTAGCGCACCATGTCGTCGCGGGCCGCTTCGATCTGGCTCGCGACCAGCGCCATGCGCTTGGCGAACTCGCTCCCGATCGCGGTCGTGGTCACGCCCGACACCGTGCTCTTGTAGAGCTGGCAGCCGATGTTGCGCTCGAGCTGGCGCGCGGCGCGCTGGAGCGAGGCCTCGGCGATGCCGATCACCCGGGCCGCCTCGCTGAACGAGCGCGACTCCGCGATCGCGATCAGACAGCGCATCTGGGTGCGGGTGATCGCCGAGGCGACGTTGGCCGCGGTCGCGGCGGGGGTCCCGCACACCTCGGTCAGTGCCTGCGCGACCGCCGACAGGATGCGCCGCGCCCGCACCAGGAAAGCGATGCCGGCGTCGGTCGGGTAGGTGCCGGTGGTCGAGCGCTCGAACAGCGTGACGCCCAGCATCTCCTCGAGATTGCCGACGGACGAGGTCACCGCCGGCTGCGAGCGCAACAGCTCGCGCGAGGCGCGGCTGACGTTCTCGAGCCGCGCCACCGTCTCGAACACGCGCAGTTGCCACAGGCTCGGCAGCGTCTCCACGTGCACACCCTCGGCGCGCACGCTTCTTATACCAGATGGCCCTCGCCTGTCGTCCCGGCCGCCGGCAAGGCGAGCCTGTCCGACTCGCGCATTTTCACCCCCGTCTCGGGCAGGCCCAAGATGGGCCGCGCAATCCGGGGCGCGGTTCCGCGTGCCGGACGCAGCCGCCGATGCCGGCTCTTTGCTGCGCTCCGGCCGGGCTGGCAGCCGTACGTCCACTGCGTCCGCGTCAGACCAGGCCGGCGTAGGAGCCGCCGTCGAGCTGGAGGTTCTGTCCCGAGATGTAGCTGGCCTGCACGCTGCAGAGGAAGGCGCAGGCGTCGCCGAACTCCTTGGGATCGCCCATGCGCTTGGCCGCGATCGTGGCCGCGATGCGCTTGCGCGCTTCCTCGACCGTGATGCCGTCGCGCTCGACCATGCGCGCAGCCATGTATTTCTGCCGGTCGGTATCGAAGCGCTCGGGCAGGAGGTTGTTGATCGTGACGTTGTCGACGACCGAATCACGCTGCACCGATTTCGAGAGCGCAGTCAGGCCCGCCCGCACCGCCGCCGACAGGCCCATGGTCGCGCTCGGCGACTTCACCATCGCCGAGGTGATGTTGACGATGCGCCCGAACTTTCGCGCCCGCATGCCCGGGACATAGGCCTTGATGAGGAACACCGGCGCCAGAAGGTTGGCCTCGACGCCGGCGAGCCAGTCCTCGCGCGACCAGTCGGCGATCTTACCGGGCTCCGGTCCGGCATTGTTGTTGATCAGGATGTCGGGCTCGGGGCACTCGGCCACGATGGCATCACGGCCCTCGACGCTGTTGAGGTCGGCCATGACGATCCGCGGCCGCCGCCCGGTCTCGGCCGCAATGCCGTCGGCGGCAGCCTTCAGCGTGTCCGCGTGGCGACCGTTGAGGAAGACCTCGCAGCCCTCGCGGGAGAGCGCGGTGGCGCAGGCGAGGCCAAGCCCCTTCGACGACGCGCAAACCAGCGCCTTCCGCCCCGCTATGCCGAGATCCATCGCTCACTCCCCCTGTTCTTGCCCGGCTGGCGCCATGGCCAATCTCGGATAGACGCGCCTGGCATTGCCGCTGAACACGGCCGACCGCGCTTCGTCGCTGAGATGCGGCGTCGCCAGCACGTAGCGCTTGGTGTCGTCGAAATAGAATCCGGTATCGGGGTCGATGCTCTTGATCGCCCCGATCATCTCGGACCCGAACAGGATGTTCGCCGTCGGCACGACTTCGGCGAGAAGATCGATGCCCGGCTGGTGATAGACGCAGGTGTCGAAGAAGACGTTGCCGAGCAGGCTGTCCTCGAGCCGCTGCTTGGTGATCTCCAGCGCAAACCCCCGGTAGCGGCCCCAGTGATAGGGGACGGCGCCGCCGCCGTGCGGAATGACGAAGCGCAGATTGGGGAAGGTCTTGAACAGCTCCGGCTTGAGCAGGAGCTGCATGAACACCGTGGTGTCGCCGTTGAGGTAGTGGGCGCCGGTGTGATGGATGCCGGGATTGCAGGAGCCGGAGACGTGGATCATCGCCGGCACGTCGAGCTCGCAGAGCTTCTCGTAGAGCGGGTAGTAGATCGGGTCCGTGACGGCGGGCGCCTGCCAATAGCCGTCGGACGGATCGGGATTGAGGTTGCAGCCGACGAAGCCGAGCTCGCGGACGCAGCGCTCCAGCTCGCGCGCCGAGGCGCGAAGATCGGCCACCGGCGATTGCGGGAGCTGGCACACCCCGGCGAAATTGTCGGGGTAGAGCGAGGAGACGCGATGGATCAGGTCGTTGCAGACCACCGCCCATTCCTCGCTTTTCGCCGGCGTGCCGAGGTGATGACCCATCTGGCCGGCGATCGGCGAGAACAGCGTGAGGTCGAGTCCGCGCTCGCGCTGCTGGCGCAACTGATGCGCCTCGAGCAGTTCGCGAAGTTCGTCGTCCGAAATTCTCGGTCGGGTGCCGTAGACGGCGCTCGTTGCTTGGAGCTGCTCACGCCGCCAGTCGAGCAGCGCCTTGGGTCCGAGCGTGAAATGGCAGTGGCAGTCGATGATCAAGCCGTCCTCCCCGGCGTCCGTGTCGGCACGCGGCGGCTCAGCGCTCGCCCGGCCAGCCGAGATAGGGCGTCGCCTGCTTGACGAAGCGCTCGGGCGGTGGCGCCCCGGTGTCGTGGACCATGCCTTCGCCGATCTGGACGTAGTTCATGCCGCTCTCGGCGTTCATCTTCTCGGTCGAGAACCAGTGCTCGTGCATCTGGTTGAACGGGCTCATCCAATAGTCGAAGATCTGGCTGCCGAGCGCGTGGCGGCCGATGCCACGGACATGGTCCTGGCCGCCCTTCTCCATGTGGTCGAAGCCGAAGAAGATGTCGTCGATGCCCTCGACCTGGTAGGAGACGTGGTGCATCCCGGCGCTGGCGCCGCGGATCACGAAGACGATGTGGTGGTCGACCAACTCCTCGCCGCGGTCGAGCCGGTCGAACTGGCCGAGCACGTTGTCGCGGTTGCCGATGAACAGCTCGTCGGTCGGAATGACGCCGAGCTTCTCCTGGTACCAGGCGAGCGTCTCCACCGGCTTCGGCGTCATCGTCGCGGTGTGGGCGATGCGGATGACGCGTGCGGCGCCGACGCGGCGGCTGATGCCGTCGGGCGGCCGCACGGCCGGACGCGGCGGCTCGGCCGCGATCTCGGCGCGGCCGCAGACCAGCTCGACGCAACAGCCGTTGGGATCGCGCATCCGCACGCGCCTGCCGCCGCCAGGCCCGTCGAGATCCTCGATCCTGTCGGCATCGCCGCGGCTCACCGCGGCCTCCAGCGCCGCCATGCCGTCGACGTGGTAGGCGAAGCCGATGGCGCCCGCCTCCCCTTTTTCGGTGACGTGGAGATAGGGCGTCGCGCCGGCGCCGCGCATGTAGAGCCGGCGCTCGTCGCGATGCGCGCGCACCATCCCGAAATCGGTCAGGAACGCTTCCATCCGGTCGAGGTCCGGCGCGCTCAGCCGGACGAACGCCATGCCGGAGATGATCGACGCCATCGTTCCCCTATCCTTCTAGCCGACTGCCTCGAGCACCGGGCCGAACAGCGCCTCGACCGGGTAGCGCTCGGGGATCAGGCTTTGCTCGTAGGCGAAGCGGGTGATCATCTCGACCGCCGGGGCGACGACATCGTAGCCCGAGGGCTGGAGGTCGATGCCGCTCTCCGGCGGGCCGGGCTCGACCGAGCGGCGGCTCTCCCGCAGCAATTCATAGATTTCCTTTACGAGATCGGGCCGTGCCTCGGCGAGCTCGCGGCGCACGGACACCATGTGGTTGATCGGGACCACATGGTGGCGAGCATACCATTGCAATGCAGCCTCCTTCGGCGACGGCACCATCGAGACGATCGCAGGATCCCCCGAGAGGCCGCTGCCGGCGATGATGGCGTCGACCTCGCCAGCGAGCAGCATCGGCTCCAGCTTCTTGCCAGGGTCGAGATGGTGCACCCAGGGCGGATCCTTGTATTCCGCGACGTGGGCGCCTTCCTGGGAAAGCCACTCCACCGCCTTCACGTCGAGGCCGTAGTCGTCCGACAGGATTCCCCGCACCCAGGTCGGCGTCGTCTGCGAATAGGAGCGCATCGCCACCCGCCGACCGGCTAGATCCGCCGGCGTGATGTTGTCGGCGGCGCGGCGCCAGATGCTCTTGTGGTGGAAATTGCCGTTCATCACGAACGGCAGGAGGACATAGGGCTTTCCGGCCGCAAAAGCCTGGAGAAAGGTGACGATCGCGATTTCCGCAACATCGTATTTCAGGTCGCGCACGACATCCTTGAACGCCTTCTGCGCCACGTTGACGTCGCCGAAGGCAAAATCGAAGCCGCTTGAGCGCATGGTCCCGCTCTTCAGCGGCGCCGTCTTGGGGTAGGTCCCGAGCATCGCCGTGAGGCGGATGTGCCCCTTGTCGTACATCGTCAGCTCCATGCCGCGAGGGGCGGCGCCTTCGGGTCGCGCGGATCGGGAAAGAGGGTCGCGATCGATGCCGCCGCGCCGTCGCGGACGAGGCCCTGGTCCCGGGTGAAGCGGACCAGCGCCTCCAACGTCTCCGCGTTCTCGTCGAGGCCATAAGGCAAGGGATCGCCGACCAGCGCCGCGAGCTTGCGGTAGCGCTGGTCCTCGGCGCCGTCCGCCGCGCCGCTCTCGACCCGCGCCCAATAGTTCGCCTTGGCCTCGCTGAAGGCGGCGAACAGGCGGCGGCCGATGTCCGGATCGGCCTCGATTACGTCGTTCCGAAGCGCGATGACCCCGTGGATCGGGTAGATCCGGGTGCGCCGGTACCAGTCAACCTCGCGGGCGGCCGCGTCGCTCACCACGTCGACGAACTCGCCGTCGTTGTGGCCGCCGATGCCGGCGAGCCCGTCGAACGCGGCGGCAAGGGCCCCCTCGCGCATCAGGCCGGCGATGGTCTCGCCCGCGCCGATCTTCCCGACGTTCTTCGGCGGCACGAAGCTCGCGTCGTTGTCGTCCTCCGCGACCATCCAGGTGATCGAACCGAGGTCGAGGCCATAGTCCTCGGCGAAGACGCCGCGGGTCCAGACCGCCGCGGTCACCGAATAGGTCCGCACCCCGACTCGCCTGCCTTCGAGATCCTTGGGGCCGGCGATGGCGGCATCGTCCTTCCGCTTCAGCAGTCCGCGGTGGCGGAAGCGCCGCGTCATCGGGATCGGCAGGGCGGTGATCGGCGCGCCGGCCGCCAGCGCCATCAGATAGGTCGTCGGCGCCAGCTCGCAGATGTCGTAAGGCTGGCTCCGCGCCATGTCGCGATAGGCGTCGGGCATCCGCTTGACCTCGATGAAATCGAGATCGAGCCCTTCCACCGGCACCACGCCGGAGCGGAGATCCGCGACCTGGCCGTGCGGGCCGAGCACGATCTTGAGCTTTCGCGACATCAGCGGCTCCGGCCGACAGGAAACGAGGACATCGCCGGCATGCCGTCAGCCCGGCACCTTGGCGGCACTTGCGGCGAGCTTGCGGCCTTGCACGAGCGCGCCGAAGTCGCGGCGCGGATAGGTCATGAGGAAGCGGTAGCCCTCCTCGACCACCCGCGCGACATTGGCCTCGGTGACATGCGGGTGGCCGACCGGGATGCGATGGGCCTTTCCGACTTTCCGGACATGCTCCATCCGGCGCAGCAGCTCGGGATGGTCGTACTGGCGCGGCACGCCGAGCTCCTGGGTGAGGTCCCCCTCCCCGATCAGGAGCACGCCGATCCCGGGCACGCGCTTCAGCATGTCCTCGAGATTGTCGATGCCGATGGTGTCCTCGATCATGAGGATCACCAGGATCTCGCCCTCGGGCGCGAGCGGCCACACGTCGGCTTTCTTGTAGTAGGCCTGCTGGCCGAGGCCCCAGTAGCGCGCCGCCGGCAAGGGCGCGTCGCCGCGAAGGCCGGCCGGATGATAGCGCTCCGCTGTCTTCAGCCGCGGATAGCGGCAGGCGGCGACGGCGTTGTAGGCCTCCTCGGCGGTGCTGATGCGCGGCCAGACGATGCCGTAGGCGCCGAGGTCGAGCGCCTGCTTGGCGAACCACTGGTTCATCTCGCTGCCGCTCGGCGGAATGCGGACGAGCGGCGTCACCCCGCAGGCGATCGAGCCCGCCTTCGCGATCTTCTCGCGCAGCAGGAGGAACTGCATCGCCTCCCGCAGCGCCCTGATGTCCCAGGGATTGTGCTCCAGCTCGAAGACGACGCCGTCGTTCTCGGACTGCGCGAAGGCGACCGCACTCTCGATCTCGGCGGCGATGAAGGAGGTGAAGGCGATGCCGGGTCCGGACTCCAGCGCCCGGATCACGCCGTTGAGCCTGAGGTCGCTCATCGCCCGGCTCAGAGAATGGCCCCGCAGAAACAGTCGCCGGCATTGGCCGGCAACTGCGTCTCGGTCCAACTCCTGGCGCCGTCGGCGGTGTAGAAGACCTGGCCGTGGCGCGTGACCGAGACGAGGGCGCGAGGATCGCTGGCGTGGAGACCGATGCCCAGGATCGTACTCTTCGGCGTCACCTGCGAATCGATCCGCTCCCAACTCTCGCCGACGTCGCGGCTGCGATACATCGCGCCGGCTTCGCTGCGCGATGAGATGCTGAAGCAGGCGTAGAGCGTGCGGGGGTCGTCGATGGCCGGACGGACGCCGCGCGTGTAATGGAACGGCGCATAGCGGTCGACATCGAGGCTGGTCAGGCTTTCGCCACGGTCGTCGGTCGCGAAAATGCCCATGCGGCAGCCATAGAAGGCGGCATCCGGCCGGGCCGCGCTGGTGCAGATCCAATGGGCGTCAAACATGCCCTCGGTGTCGTCGTCGGTGACCTCGCGGCTCCGCAAAGCCGGCTCGCGGGAGAGCCGCTCGATGGCCGTGTTGGCGCCCTGCCAGGAATCGCCGCTGTCGGTCGAGACGAGAAGGCCGTTGATCTCGGCGACCGCATACATCACGCGCGGGTCGGTCGGGTGAAACGCGATCGACATCGCCCGCGAGCCGCCGAACGTGATCTTGAAGCGCTCGGGCTGGTCGCAGCGGCACGGACGCCAAGTCCGGCCGCCGTCGGCACTGCGGTAGAAGCCGACCGGGGACGAACCCACGAACAACACATCGTGGTCGTGCGGGCTGACCGCCACGCTCCAGAACTGCCTGCCCTCGCCGGCGAGGCCGAGCTCGCGCCAGCTCCGGCCGCTGTCGTCCGACTGGAACACTCCCTTGCGGGTCGCGGCGTAGACGACGCCGGGCTTCGACGGGTGCGGCGTGATCGCCTGCACGCCAACGGTTTCGGGAATGCCGTCAACGGTTTTCCACGAGCCGCCATCTTCGAGACGGTAGAGCGTTCCGACCGAGTCCGGCCGCGTGACGGCCGTACCTGCGAGAACGACACCCTGCATCGCCGCCTCCTCCGTCGAGCACGGCCAACTTGGCTACTCGTCGGCCTTCCCTCCTGTCTTAGGGGTTCGCGGCCACGACGGCGGTATATGAAACATGCAGTTTCCATAGAATTTTGCTGATCCACCCACTCCTCGGGCCGTGGCGTGATCGACCTGTTCAATGCGTGTCGAAGATCGTCTGGTACCGGGCGACGGCAGCGCGGGTGGCGTCGAGTTCTACGGACGTCGGGTGTTCGGGGTCGGCGGCGGGCGGCAGGCTGCCGAATTTCAGCAGGCAGGCCATCAGCAGCAGGCGCGCCTTCGTCGCGGTGAGATTGCCGGCGGCGATCTCGAAATCGGTCGGATCGGCGAAGCCCTCGGGCGCGTTGCGGCCGACCTTGGCAACCGGAACGCCGCTGAAGGTCGCCTTCAGCAGCAGCCGGTGGCGGGCTGCCGATGGAATGGAGCCATAGGGCACCAGGCCCTCGGCGATGAATCCGGTCAGCATGCCGAGGCGAAGCTTGTGCTCGATCGAGGCGATGAGGTCGGCCTCGAGCGCCGGATCGTCGCCGAATTCGAGCGTCGAGAAGCTGCCGTCCTTGACGATCGATACGGCAGGGATGGCGCCCGGCAGGAGCTTGCCTGCCGCATCCTTCACCGCGACGTCGATCGTCTCGATCGCGGCGGCGCCGCGCTTCACCGCCTTCACGCTCGACGGCAGGCTCGGCAGTTTCAGATCGGACAGATAGGTGTGCTTGTAGGCGGGCAGGTAGGTCAGCGTCATGCGGCCAGTATGGCTGACCTGGCCGAGGATGCCGCCGTGGCCGCCCGTGGCGACATAGCCGCCGGGGCGGGCGTCGACCTTGGCGACCTCCCGCGCGGCGAAAATCTGCTGCTCCTGGATGACGACGACGCCGCAGCGGTTCTTCCCCGCCTCGTCGGCCCAGATGTGCGAGGCGATGAAATTGACCGAGTCGACGATGTTCTTCGGGCCGTCGTTGCTGATGAGGCCCTGCGGCCGCTGGGCGGCGTTGCCGCAGATCGGCTTGGCAGTGTCGATCAGGAGGTTGAACCAATAGGCGCACTCCTCGACCTGCGGGCTGCCCTGGGTCCAGATGATGCCGTCGTAGTGGCCGCTGTCGGCGACGGCCTGCACGTCGTTCGTCACCTTCGCCAGCATCGGCCGCGGCGGCGCGCTGGCGAGATGGATCGGCTTGTAGGCATAGAAATTGATGCCGCCGATCTCGGGGGCGATATCGCCGTCGCCCTTGTCGCTGCGGCGACCGGCAGGCAGGCCCTTGCGATAGCCGCCGGGAGGGGCGCCACGGTAGAAATCGACCTCGGCGACGGACGAGATCAGGCTCGCCGTGCCGGCATCGCCGATGCCGAGGCGGTCGATCTCCTCGAAGCTGCGCGAGCCGTCGGGGAAGAAGCCCTGCCGCGCCCGCTCGGCCGGCGCGCCCGGCTCGGCGCACTCCTCCTCCCAGGGCGAGCCGTCGGCCTGGCGTGCCATGTAGGGCAGCGGGTAGAGCCCGTCCTCGGGCTTCAGCTCGATCTCGAAGACCGGCTTGTCCGTCTCGCTGGTCTTTTCGGCATGGAACACCCCCGCGGCGTCGAGATAGCCGTCGGGCGGGCCATAGAGATCGGCGGCATCGGACTCGAGCGGATGGGCCGAGAACTGCTCGACATAGACTTTGGCCGGCGCCGCGAGCCGCTGCGCCCGCAGCGCGTCGAACTTCGCCGCGCCATTCCTGCCGCCCCGCGGCGGGAGGCCATACTTCGCCCGCGCTTTGTCGGACGTGATCAGCGGCGGCGTGTTCTGGATCGTCGCCGTCGGCCCCGCGACATGGGCGACACGAATCTTGCCGGTACCTGCCATTTCCCCTGCCCTCTTTCACGCTAGTGCCGCCAACGCCCAACGCGGCGCCGCGACCGACCAATCTTGCCTTGCTGTGAAACGGGACGCGACCGGCGGGCGCGAGTGAGAGAGCGAACGCCCACCGGTCGGCCGGCCCGCCTATTCGGCAGCCTGCATCTTGGGTGCGGCGCTCAGCACGCCCACCAGTTCGTCGGCGGTCATGACGTCGGCGAACAGTGCCGCCATGTTGTTCAGTGTCGTCGCGTGCTCGACATCGGTCATCGCGGCGTTGCCATCGGCGACGAAGATCACCTTGTAGTTCATCTGCATCGCGTCCCGCGCGGTAGATTCGCAGCAGACGTTCGTGGCCGTGCCGGTGATGATCAGGGTGTCGATGCCCCGCGCCTTCAGGATCGCGTCCAGCTCGGACGAGCCCGGCACGAACGCGCCGAACCGCGTCTTGTCGACGATGAGGTCTTCCGGTTGGACGTCGAGCCCGGCCCACAGCTCGAACTGTTCGTTGCCGGGTGTGAAAGCGGCGACGACATCGTCGAGCCGTTGTCCCCGGTTGAAGTGGGTATACCAGGTCGACCAGCCGGCCTTGTCGGTGATGAAGCGGATATAGACGACGAGGCCGCCCGCGGCGCGCAGCGCCTTCGAAATGGCGTTGACGTTCGGCACGATCTCGCGCGCGGTCGGCACCTCGACCGTCGCCCCCTCGGCCATGAAGCCGTTCTGCAGGTCGACCACGATATGCGCCGTCTTGGTTGGATCGAGGCCCTCGAACATGTGCTTGGCGCCGCGCCATTCTTTCACGCGCTGGGCGACGGTCGGATTGATCTCGATGGGATGCATGGCAAGCCTCCTTGGCTGCGGGGGGTGAAAACGTCGCGCTCGGATCAGGACGCGGCGGTGAGTTCGCCGGCGAGGTCGAGATCGGCGAAGGTCTTGGGATCGACCTTGCCGGTGATGCGGCCCTTCTGGATGTAGAAGACCTCGCTGGCGATGCCGGTGAGGAACTCGAGGTTCTGCTCGACAACGACGATCGCGAGCTTCTGCGTCCGGTTGAGCTCCGACAGGGTCTCGGCGATGCTGTCGACGATGGACGGCTGGATGCCCTCGGTCGGCTCGTCGAGCAGCAGGAAATAGGGTTCGCCGCAGAGCGCGCGAGCGAGCGCGAGGATCTGCTGTTCGCCGCCGGAAAGCGTGCCGCCCACCCGCTCGAGCAGGGGCTTCAGGCGGGGAAATCCGTCGAGGACGCGCTCGATCACCGCCGCGTCGCTGCCGGAAACCCCGGCGCAGCCCATGCGGAGATTGTCCATCACCGAGAGCGCCGGGAAGATGCCGCGCCCCTGCGGAACGTAGCCCATGCCGGCACGGGCGCGGCGGTGGGTCGGCGCGCGGGTGACATCCTCGCCGAAGAAGCGGATGGTACCCTTGCGCACCGGCAGGTGGCCGATCAGCGCCTTCAGGAGCGTCGTCTTGCCCATGCCGTTGTGGCCGAGGATGCCGACCGCCTGGCCGTCGCGGACGCTGAAGTCGACGCCGTGAAGAATCGGGATGCGGCCGTAGGAGACGTGGAGGTCTTCGACTTCGAGGCTCATGCCGCCACCTTCTTGCCGAGATAGACATCGCGCACCCTGGGGTCGCGCAGCACATCG
This sequence comes from Hyphomicrobiales bacterium, assembly GCA_035547055.1. Taxonomy (GTDB): domain Bacteria; phylum Pseudomonadota; class Alphaproteobacteria; order Rhizobiales; family Methylopilaceae; genus DASZVN01. The sequence goes on along the minus strand of DASZVN010000052.1, from coordinate 50,403 downwards.
GCGACGTCGCCCTCCACCAGGACCGAGCCCTGGTTGAACACCGTCACGGTGCGAGCGATGGCGCGGATGAACTGCATGTCGTGCTCGACCACGATCAGCGCGTGGGTCTTGTTGATCTCGCCGATCAGCTCGGCGGTGCGGCGGGTCTCGTCGTCGGTCATCCCCGCTGCGGGCTCGTCGAGCAGCACCAGCTCGGGCCCGGCAGCGAGCACGACGCCGAGCTCGACCCACTGGCGCTGGCCGTGCGCGAGCTGGCCGACGATGCGCTCGCGCAGCGCGCCGAGGCCGAGCCGGTCCATCTGCTCCTCGACCGACCGGTCGGCGGCACGGCCGACATGGCGCCGCCGCGCAGCGAGCCAGAGGTTCTCCCGCACCGACAGGCCGTCGAACACGTTGGGCACCTGGGTCTTGATGCCCATGCCGAGCCGAGCGATGTCGTGCGGCTCGAGCCCGGTGATCGGCCGGCCGCGATAGAGCACCTCGCCGGCGCTCGGCCGGAGCTGGCCGGTGATGAGCTTGAAGAAAGTCGACTTGCCCGCGCCGTTCGGGCCGATCAGGCAGCGGAGCTCGCCTTCGGCGAGGGCGAAATCGACCCCATCGACGGCGCGCACGCCGCCAAACTGCATGGTGAGCGCGCGCGTCTCGAGCAGCATCTCCGTCATGGCCGTGCTCCCGGATGCGCCTCGCGGCCGATTCGCCGCGCGGCGCCGAATGCCCCAAGCCTCGCCGCCGCCGTCCGTGCGCGGCGCGCCACCGCGGCGATGCCGCCGGGGACCACCAGCACGAATACGAGCAGGATGAAGCCGAGGACGAGGCTGGCGTTCAGCGTCTGCTGGGTGCCGAGCACGGCCGTCAACCACGAGATCAGGATGCTGCCGATGACGGGGCCGAGCAGCGTGCCGGCGCCGCCGACCGTCACCCAGATCAGGATCTGGGCCGACTGCACGACGCTGAAGACCGACGGCCCGACGAACGAGCCCCAGTTGGCGAAGAGGCACCCCGCGAGCCCGGCGATCGCGGCGCCGAGCGTCAGTGCGAGGAGCTTGTAGCGCCGGGCGTCGTAGCCGAGCAGTTCGACCCGCCGCTCGTTCTCGCGCACCGCCACCACGACCCGGCCAAAGGTGGTCGTGAGCAGCCAGCGCAGACCGAAATAGCAGACGAGGAGAGAGCCCATCGTGAGGTAGAACACGCCGTTGGGGTCGAGCGTGTCGTCGGGCTCGAACGGCAGGTTGATCCCGGGAATGTTGGGCATCCCGTTGTAGCCGCCGATCGCGGCAGCGCCGATGTGGTATTGCGGGCCGGCAGTCGAGTTCACCACGCTGAAGAAGATCAGCGAGACCGTCAGCGTGATGACGCCGACATAGACGTCGCTGATGCGGCCCCAGAAGATGAAATAGCCGAGCGCCGCCGCGAACAGGCTCGGCACCGCGACCGACAGCAGGACGGGGATGGTGCTGTCGCCCATGTCGGTGACGGCAATGCCGTAGGTGTAGGCGCCGAGCCCGAAGAACACCGACTGGCCGAGGCAGAGGATGCCGCCGAAGCCGAGGACGAAGCCGAGGCTCAGCGCCAGGATGGCGAAGGTGACGTAGACCGTTACCTGGAGCAGCACATAGGTCTCGAGACCCAGCGGCAGCCCGAACAGGAGGCCGAGTCCGACGAGCGCGAGCGCGGTCGTCCCGGCGTGGCCGCGCAGCAGCGCCGACACCTGGGCGATCATAGGCTCCTCCTGAAGAAGCGGCTGGTGATGCCCTGGGGCATGAAGCGGATGAGGACGACGGCGGCGACCAGGAGGCCGACCTGGCCGAACACCGCGTTGGTGGCGAAGGTGCCGATCTGGTCGACCGCGCCGAGCAGTACCGAGGCCGACGAGGTGCCGGCGAGGATCGCCGAGCCGCCGCTCAGCACGGTGATGAAGGCCTTGCCGATATAGGCCCCGCCGATCGACGGAAAGACGCCGGTGACGGGGGCCAGGACGCCGCCGGCAAGGCCGGCGAGGCCGGCGCCGAGGGCGAAGGTGGTCGAATAGACCGCCGAGACATGGACCCCGAGCGCCGCGGCCATGTCGGCGTTCTGCATCGTGCCGCGGGCGAACAGGCCAAAGCGGGTGAAACGCAGCACGCCGTAGACCGCGGCGAGGACCACCAGCGCGAGCCCGATGACGAACAGGCTGTAGCCGCTCGCCTGGTAGTCGCCGATATGGATCGGCCCGAGCGGCGCCGAAACGCCCTGCGTGTCGTTGCCGAACACCGTGGTCAGAAGCCCGACGACGAAGAGGCTGAGGCCCCACGTCGCGAGCATGGTGTCGACCAGCCGCCCGTAGAGATGCCGGATCAGCAGGCGCTCGATGACGAAGCCGATCATGCCGACCGCGAGCGGCGCGACGATGAGGCACGCCACCCAGATGTTCACGCCGGCATGGCTGGAGAGGATCGCGGCGTAGCTCCCGAGCACCAGGAACTCGCCGTGCGCCAGATTGATGATGCGCATCATGCCGAAGATCACGGCCAGCCCGAGGCTGACCAGGATCAGGGACGCGACTGCGTACAGGAAGTCGATCGAGATGATGCCGGCCCAAGCCATCGTCCGCTCTCCCGCTCCGCACTCAGACCTTGATGACGTATTGCTTGCGGTCGTTCGGATGGTCCTTGAGGTTGCAGACGGCCTCGGTGTCGGTCGGCTTCTGCTGCGGGAAGTCCTGCACTACCTTGGGCCCGCCGTCGTGGAACTCGGCGAGATAGACGTTGAGGATGCAGTGGTGGGTGGTCGGATCGACCGTCACCTTGCCCGACGGCATGTCGATCGCGATGCCGGTCTCCAGCGCCTTGATCACCGCCATGCGATCGGTGCTGCCTGCCTTGCGCACGCCGGCGGCCCAGAGGTGGACGCCCTGGTAGCTCGACATCGGCAGCTCGTAGAGCGGCGTGTACTTGGCGCCGAACTTCTTGTGGAAACCGTCGAGGAACTTGGCGTTTTCGGGATTCTGAATCGTCTCCATGTAATTGTAGCAGACGGCGATGCCGTCGGTTTCCTTCGGCGACAGCACGAGCTGCTCGCCGTTGCCGCCGAAGGTGGTGGAGGCGACGCCGATCTTGCCGCCGAGGCCCGCGGCGGCGAATTGCCGGTAGAACGAGATCGTGCCCCCGCCGACCAGGACCGCCATCACCCAGTCCGGCTTGGCCGCCTGGATCTTCGAGATCGTGGCGCTGAAGTCGGCGGCATCGAGGGGGAAGAACTCGGTGCCGACGACCTCGCCACCGCCGTCCTTGGCGTATTTCTTCACCCAGTCGGCGGTGATCTGGCCGTAATTGTAGTTTGCCGCCAGGGTATAGACCTTCTTGCCGAACTTCTTCAGCGCATAGGCGACCAGCTTGTCGACGGTCTGACCCGGCGTGGTCGATGGGCAGAAGATGTTGCGGTCGCAGACACCGCCCTCGTAGGGCGTATCGTAGAAATAGAGCGTCTTGTACTTGTCGAGCACCGGGCGGATGACCTCGCGGGAGGCCGAGGTGATGCCGCCATGGACGACGGCGACCCGGTCCTTCAGCGCGGCCTGCTGGGCGTACTGGCCGTACATCTGCATCGCCGACTGGGTGTCATAGGTAACGACCTCGACCTGCTTGCCGAGGAGGCCGCCCGCCGCGTTGATCTCGCCGACGGCGTAGTTCAGCGTGTCGAGCATAGGCTTGCCCGACACCTCGAGGCCGCCGGACAGGTCATAGAGCGCGGCGAGCTTGATGGTGTCCGCAGCGCCAGCGGTGCGGACAAACGGCATCGGCAACGCGGCGGCGGCACCGATGCCGGCAGCGGTTTTCAGGAAGGTTCTGCGGTCGATCGTCATCGCATCCTCGCGCTGCACAAATTTCGGACAGATCCGGGCGCCCCGCCGCCGACGCCGTCGGCAGCAGAGCTCATTCGCGGCAGGCCATGTCGAAATTTTGTGCAGCCCTGCACAAATCGACGACAGCCTACTTCATGAAAATTCGAAGGTTACGATAGGGCACTATCGCTGCCGCGAGCTAGATGCGGCTGCTGTTCCCCATCTGAAGGCTCGACGGTGGCGGCAATGCTGGCGCCAACTGGTCGAGACTGTCCAGGACGCGCTTAAACAACAGCGCTCCATCCGATGCCGCAAGCTGATCATCGGTCTCGCTCTCTGTCAACACCGTTATTGCATCGCAGCAAAAAAATCGCGCCGAGCGGTGGCATGTCCCTTGCGTGGCATGTGCGACTGGATGGGGCGGCGGTGACGGAGCGCGTTCATGGATCGCACGGCAAGTCGGGCCGACGGCATGCCGGTCGGGATTCTGCTGTCCCAGACCGGCCCGCTGGCGAGCGTCGAAAGCGCCCATCTGCGCGGCACGCTGCTCGGGATCGCCGCCGTCAACGACGCCGGCGGAGTGCTGGGGCGGCGGCTTGATCCGATCGTCCGCGACCCGGGATCGGACGGCGCCTGCTTCCGCCGCCTCGCCACCGACCTCGTCATCCGCGATGGCGTCCAAAGCCTGTTCGGCTGCTGCGCCTCGGACATCCGCAAGACGCTCGTCCCGATCGTCGAACGCCACGACGCGCTGCTGTGGTATCCGACCCCGTTCGAGGGCTTCGAATATTCCGCCAACGTCGTCTATGGCGGCCCATGCTCGAACCAGCATGTTCTGCCGCTGGCGCGCTATCTTCTCGCCAGGGGACGGCACCGCTTCTTCTTCATCGGCTCGGACTACGTCTTTCCCCGAGAGTGCAATCGCGTGATGCGCGCCGCCGTCGAGGATGCCGGCGGCATGGTCGTCGGCGAGGCCTATCTGCCGCTCGATGCCGGCGACAACGCGTTCGGGGCAGCAATTCATGACGGCTTCGCCGAGGACCCCGACGTGATCTTCTCGACCGTCGTCGGGCCCGCGACGATGACGCTCTTTGCCGCCTATCGCCGCCTTGGCGGCGATCCGGTCCGGACCCCGATCGCGACCATCTGCACCTGCGAAGCGGAGATGGCGCAGCGTCCCGAGCTCTTCTGCGACCACATCACCGCCCTCGCCTATTTCGAGAGCCTCGACGGCGCCGCCAATCGACGCTTCCTCGGCGCCTTCCGCCGGCGCTTCGGCGCGCAGGCCCATGCCAATTCGCTCGTCGAAGCGTCCTACGACCAGGTTCTCCTCTTCGCGCGGGCGGCGGCGCGTGCCGGCAGCGTGGCGCCGGCCGACATCGTCGCCGCCCTGCCGGAGATCGAGTTCGACGCGCCGCAGGGCCGTTGCCGGATCGATCGCGACAGCAACTACGTCTATTGCCGCCCACGCATCGGACGCGCGACCGACAACGGCACGTTCACCCTGATCGAGGAGGCCGACGAGATGGTGAAACCCGATCCCTACCTGATCGCCTATGCCTGAGGCTCCCTTGCCGAAGGCGGCGGGCAGCGGACGAAGCCTTCGCGCCGTCGTGTTCCATCCCGACGACGGCGACGGCCGGCTCATGGTCGCGGAGGCGACGCGGCGCGGCCTTTGTGCCGAGCGTTTCTGGCCGTGCCTTCCGGCAATCGTGGAATCCTGCGCCGTAGTGGCCACCCTCCTCACCCACGTCGACGACGAAGCCGCGCTGGCGACGCTCGCCACGCCGGACGCGGCCGCCATCGCGATCCTGGCGACGGAGAGTCCGCTGCTCGCGGAAGCAGCCGTCCGCGCGGGCGCCTGCGGCGTCCTCGTCGCGCCGCTACGCCCGGCAGCCGTCGCCGGCCAGTTGATGCTGGCGCTGAGCCAGCGCGCCCACGTCAGCCGCCTTCAGGCCCGCATCGCGCGCCTGGAAGAGAACCTCCGGACCCGCCGCCAGATCGAGAAGGCAACCCGCCTGCTCACTGCGATACGCGGCATCTCTCAAAAGGAGGCCTACGAGCAGCTTCGCCAGGCGGCGACGGCAAGGCGGCGCCCATTGGCCGAGTTGGCCACGGCGATGACCGAAGCGGCCGACCTGTTCGTCGCCGCCGAACTGCCGAGCGCGTCTCGCCCCGCTGCGGCACACCAATCAGGTCCGCGCCCCGACGATCGGTCCACTGGCAACCCAGCCGAGATTCGGGAGGCGCATGTTTCGGACAGTCCGATCAAGGCGGCCAGCGGGTGAATTCCACTCCCAGGTTGCCGCTTCTGGTTCCGAACCGACGAGGCCCCGTCCCATCGCGAGCCGCTCGGCATTCATGCGGCAATGTCGAGCATCAGCGCCATGTCCGGCCAGCCTCCGACACCGCTGGTGTTCGTCTCGGCCGTCAATTCCGGCGGCATCCATTTGGCGAAGGCGGATGCGAGGCCGCCGGCGCTGCCTCGGACCAACGCCACGTTGGGCAGGCGGCCGCACCGGATGGAGGACTTTCCCTCGCTCTGCTCCGGCATCGCGCCGCGCCGCAAGGGTGACTGCTGAAGGCGTGGCGGCAAGAGGAGTCTTTGTTGAAAGCCGTATGACGAGCAGGATCCCTGGAATCGAGTTTCGCTACGCCACGCGCAGGAAAGCTTCGACGCGATCGAGACTGCCTTCGAGATCGGCCGCGGTGCCGCTCCATACCACCTGCCCGCGCTCCAGCACATAGTAGAAGTCGGCAATCCTGCGCAGCGCGTTCAGATGCTTGTCGACGAGCAGAATCGCTTCCCCGCGGGCCTTGAGATCGGCGACGCACTTCCAAATCTCCGCCCGGACCATCGGCGAAAGGCCTTCGGTCGCCTCGTCGAGCAGCAGCAGCTTGGGATTGCTCATCAAGGCTCTGCCGATCGCGAGCATCTGCTGCTCGCCGCCGGAAAGGTTGATGCCGAGATTGGCCTGCCGCTGCCGTAGGCGCGGAAACAGCTCATACACGGTCGCCAGATGCCAGTGGCCGGTGCGGGCGTGGCGTGCGGCCATCGCCAGGTTCTCGGCCACGGTCAGCGTCGGAAAGATGCGCCGGCCTTCCGGCACCCAGCCGATTCCGGCGGTCGCGATGCGGTTGGCGCTGAGCCCGGTGATGTCGGCGCCGCCGAACGTCACCCGGCCGGCGTCGAGCGCATTCAGGCCCATCAGCGCCCGCAGCGTCGTCGTCTTTCCCATGCCGTTGCGGCCCATCAGGCTGACCACCTGTCCGGCGCCGACCGCGAGGTCGATGCCGTGGAGCACCTGGCTCTTGCCGTAGGACGCCCGGAGCCCGTGCGCCTCAAGCATCGGAATCGTCTCCGAGATACGCCTCGCGCACGGCAGCGTCCGCCGCGATCGCATCCGGGTGCCCGGAGGCGATGAGCCGTCCTTCGTGGAGCACCGACACGGTATCCGCCAGGGCGAAGACCGCCTCCATGTCGTGCTCGATGAGGATGGTGGTGAGGCCGCCGCGAAAGGTGCGGACGAGCTCGATCAGCATGCGCGCTTCCGCGTGCCCGACCCCGGCGAGCGGCTCGTCCAGAAGGAGAAGGCTGGGTTCGCAGCCGAGGGCGATCGCGAGTTCGAGCTGGCGCTGCTCGCCATAGGAAAGCTCATCGGGGACCTGCCCCGCCCGCCCGCGAAGGCCGACGCGATCGAGGCAGGCCAGGGCGCGCTCGACATCGTCGCCCGGCGCCAGCGCCCGCGACCACAGCTTGAACGAGACCCCTCTCTTGCGCTGGACGGCGAGAAGCACGTGCTCCAGCGCCGTCAACTGATTGCAAAGGGCGGTGATCTGAAAGGTGCGGGCGATCCCGCGCCGCACCCGCGCCGCCGCCCCGAGGCGCGTAATGTCCTCGCCCTCGAACAGGACGGCGCCCCGATCCGGCGTCACGGTACCGGCGAGCTGATGCAGGAGCGTCGTCTTGCCGGCGCCATTGGGGCCGACCAGGGCATGGATCGAGCCGCGCTCGACGGCGAGCGTGACGTCGCGCGTTGCATCGACGCCACCGAAGCTCTTGTCGAGATGGCGGGTCTCCAGTGCGATCTCAGGCACGGCGGAGCCTCACACGCCGGAGCAGTTCGCCGGCCCCGCTCGGCGCAAACCGCGCGACGGCAACGATCAGGAGGCCAAAGGCGAATTGCCAATAGGTGAAGGTGCTCGAGAGCACCTCCTCGGCCGTCAGCAGCGCAATTGTGCCGTAGACGGGTCCAAGCATCGTGCCGAGGCCACCGATGGCGATCGCGATCATCAGGTCGCCGGCGGTCGTCCAGTGCAGGATCGAGGGGCTGATGAAATCGGTCTGGTTGGCAAGCAGGAAGCCGGCCACCCCGGCGACGGCGCCGCTGACGACGAAGGCCAGCAGGGAGACGCGGCTCGGCTCGTTGCCGACGGCGAGCACGCGGCGCGGGTTCATGCGCGTCGCCCGCAGCGCGAGGCCGAAAGGGGAATCCACCAGGCGCTTGCTGCCGTAGATGACCGCCGCGAGGAACAGCACGGCGATGACATAGCGGGTTGGCATATTGGCGAGATCAACGACAGGAAAGCGCGAGCGGAAGTCGAGCGCCATGCCGTCGTCGCCGCCGAACTGGTAGGCGCCGGCGGCGAGCACGTAGAAGACTTGGCCGAGCGCAAGACTCGTCATCAAGAAATAGACACCCCGGGTGCGCAGGCATATCGCCCCGATCACCGCCGCCGCGCCCGCGCTCAGCACCAGGACGAGACCGAGCTGAAGAAATCCGTCGAGCAACCAGGGCGCACCCGTCGCCCGGCTGTAATAGGAGCAGGCGCCGACGACGTAGGCGCCGACCCCGAGGAACACCGAATGGGCCAGGCTCGGCATGTTGCCGTAGCCCATGATCAGGTTCAGCGACACCGCGGCGGCGGCCATGATGAGAATGCGGGTGCCGACGGACATCAGGTAGTAGTTGCCGAAGGCCACGGCATCGATCGCCGGGACCAGGACGAGAATGCCGAGGACGACGAGCCCGATCGGCGACAGCCGCGTGCTCATGGCTGCACCCGTCCCATGAGCCCGCCGGGCCGCAGCACCAGCACCGCGGCCATCAGAAGGTAGATCAGCATCGCGGACAGCGAGGGGCCGAGCGTCGCCGCATGAGTCGGCCCGACGACCAGCGCCGTTAGCGCAGTCGCGTAGGTCCGTCCCAGCACGTCGACCAGGCCGACGACGAGGGACGCGAGAAAGGCTCCGGCGACCGACCCCACGCCGCCCAGCACGATCACGACGAGACAGGGCACCAGGATCGTTTCCCCCATGCCGAGCGAGGCCGACAGCAGCGGGGCCGACAGGGCGCCGGCGAATCCGGCAAGCGCCGCGCCGCAGGCAAACACCAGCGTGAAGAGCTGCTTGACGTCCACCCCGAGCGCGATCGCCGTCTCCCGATCGGCAGCGCCGGCGCGGATCCACATGCCGATCCGGGTGCGCGCGAGGACGAAGGCGAGAGCGCCGGCGATCAGCACGGTCGCGCCGATGAACACCAGCTTGAAGAGCGAATAGTGCAGCCCGAGCACGGAAACCGACGCGTTCAGGCTCGGCGGCAGCAGCATCGCCAGCCCGTCGCTGCCCCAGATCATCCGTGCCGTGTCGTTGCCGATATAGATCAGGCCGAAGGTAATCAGAATCTGGTCGAGATGGCCGTGGCTGTAAGCGCCGCGCAGAAGGCCCACCTCCAGCAGGGCGCCAAGGACCAGCATTACCGCCGTCGCTCCGGCGATCGCGAGCCATACGTTGCCGGTGGTCGCATTGATCCAGGCACCGAGGAATGCCCCGCCCATGAAGAACGTGCCATGGGCGAGATTCAGGAAATCCATCATCCCGAAGACGAGCGTCAGCCCCGCCGACAGCAGGAACAGCATCAGCCCGAGCTGAACCCCGTTCAGAACCTGCTGAACGAGAAGAAGCGCCTGCGCTCCTTCCACCCGCCCCTCCTTCCGATGCGACGCCATGGCGCCCGCCGTAGCGCGGCAGAAGCGCTTCGAAGCAGCCCGGCCGCCGCCATCCCGCGGCAGCCGGGCTCAGGACCTCAGAGGGCGGGCATGTGGCAGGCGGTCGGGGCGTCGCTCTGGATCTGCTCGACCGCCTTTCCGACCGTCTTCAGGACGATCTCCCCCTTGTCATCGCGGGCGACCTGCTGAAGGTAGATGTCCTCGACCGGAAACTGATTGGCGGAAAAGCTGAAGCGGCCGCGGACCGAAGCAAAATCGGCCTTCTTGAGCGCGGCGTGGACAGCAGCCTTGTCGCTGATGTCGCCCTTGACCGCGCGTACCGCGCTGTCGATCAGGTTCACGGCATCATAGCCGGCCACGGCATTCCCGGCGACGTCGCCGCCGTAAGTCTTCTTGTAAGCGGCGACGAAGGTCTTGTTGGCGGGCGCGTCGAGATCCTGCACCCAGTAGTTCGTCGCATAGGACCCGATGGACATCGGGCCGACGACGTTGAGATTGAACTGGTCGAATGTCGCCACCGAATAGACGGGGATCCGGTCCTTCAGCCCGGCCTGGTTGAACTGGTTCATGAACTGGACCGCATAGCGCGTCGTCAGAAAGATGAAGACCGCTTCCGGATTGGTCGCCTGGATCTGTGAAATCTCCGCCGAGAATTCGAGCTGGTCCGGCCATTTGGTCAGCGACTGGCCGAGGACCTTGCCTTTGAAGGTCGACTTGACGCCGTTCACCATCTCGACGCCGGCCGCGTAGTTGGGAGCGACGAGATAGAGGCTGTGGATGTTGCGGCGATTGAGGACCTCGCCGATCCCACGGGCTTCCATGTCGTTCTGGTGCCCTATCGCGAAGAAATAGGGCGAGCAATCCTCTCCGGCGATGTTCTTCGGACCGGCATTGAGGCTGAAGGTGAAGACCTTCGCACCCATGGCGGAATTGTAGGCGGCCAGGAGCATGTTGGAGAAATTATAGCCGATGATGAAATCGACGTGATCCTGGAGGATCAGCTCGTCCGTCTTCGACTTTGCCAGTGCCGGCTTGCCGCCGTCGTCAGCGTAGAAGACCTTGACCGGAATGCCGTCCATCTTGTCTCCCAGCCGCTTCAGCGCCAGATCGACGCCCTGCCGCGCGGCCTTGCCGACGCTGCCGACGGCTGTCGTGAAGGTCGTGATCATCCCGATGCGGATTTCCTTGGCCGGCGCAGCGGCCGCAAGGTCCGTGGTGGCCAGCGATGCCGTGATCAGCGATGCCGTCGCCAGCCATGCTGCAATCATTGCTTTCATTGCACCCTCCCTCCTTCGATGGTTGCTGCGCGAGCGCCACCCGCGCCGGATCGGCCAGGCTTTTCCGCGCGGGTCGTCTCCTGACCTAGACGGGTCTCGGCGCGAGCACAGAACTTCTGCAGCGCGCGGCGCAGATCGCGGCGCTCGCGCTCGGTCAGGGCATCCAAGAGATCGGCCTGGATGGCGCGCGCCACGGATTCGATCTCGGCGGCCGTGCGCTGCCCCTTCGCGGTGACGCGCAACACCGCCTGGCGCCGGTCGTCGCGATGCGCCTTGCGGTTCACCAGCCCCATGAGCATCAGCTTCGACAGCGCACGGCTGACGCGCGCCTTGTCCATGGTGGTGCGAGCGGTGACCTCGCCCGCAGAAATCGAAGGAAAGGCCGCCAGGACCAGCAACACCCGCCCCTCGGCGAGGTTGAGGCCGGCCACCCGGTCGTAACCGGCAGCGAGGGAGCGGCCGCTGCGCTCCGCCGCGACGGACAGATCGCGCAACGCGAACCAGTCCAACGGATCGGCGGAGTTCGCTGCCGATAGTCCGTTGGCCGGGCCTTCGTTCGCGCGACGCTGCCTTGATGGCGGCAATCGATCCTCCCCGCCGATGCCGTCATCAGGCGGAGGCCTGCGGGCGATCGTCGAAGCAGGCTAGCCGCTCCCGGTCGCGTTGACAATTAGTTTCGGTTGCAACGATAATTTCGTCCGGCCAAAGGCCGATGAGGAACGGGGGAAGCGCGATGTCCGTCAGCGAGTTGCCGCCGGAGCCCTGGAGGTGGGACGCGGTCGATGCCGCGCGCGCCCTCGCCCGACGCGAGATCAGCGCCCGCGAGTTGCTGGCCGCCTGCCTGGACCGGATGGACGCCGTCAATCCGCAGGTGAACGCGGTCGTAAAGGTCGATCGCGACGGCGCGGCGGCGGCGGCCGCCGCAGCCGACGAGGCGATCGCCCGCGGCGAGACGACCGGCATTCTTCACGGCCTTCCGCTGACGACGAAGTCGGTATCGGATGTCGAGGGAATGCCGACCGACATCGGCGTCGAAGCCTTTGCCAACAACATCGCGACGGAGGACGGCGCGCCGGCGCGCAACCTCCGCAAAGCCGGCGCGGTGCTGATGGGGCGCACCAATGTGCCGTGCATGTCGCTGCGCTGGTGCACGCAGAACGCCCTTTACGGGCGGACGCTCAATCCCTGGGCACCGGCCCTGACCCCCGGCGGCTCCAGCGGCGGCGGCGCCGTGGCGCTCGCCGTCGGCATCGGGCCCCTGGCGCACGGGACCGACGGCGGTGGCTCGATCCGGTATCCCGCGGCCTGCTCCGGCGTCGTCGGGCTGCGGCCGTCGCACGGCCGGGTACCCGGCTTCAATCCAAGCGCGGCGGCGGAGGCAGCGTTCGGCGGCCAGTTCATGGTGGCGCACGGGCCGATGGCGCGCCGCGTCCGCGACGTGCGCCTCATGCTGCAGGCCATGAGCGAGCCCGACGGCCGCGATCCGTGGTGGATGCCGGTGCCTCTGGCCGGCCCACCGCCGGCCCGACCGATCCGCGTCGCGATGTACACGGACCCGACCGGCCGCGGCGTCGATGCCGCCTTTGCGGACGGGGTGCGGCGCGCCGGCCGCGCCCTGGAGGCGGCGGGATACGCGGTCGAAGAGGTGAACTTCCCGGACTTCGCGGCGACAAGCCAAAGCTGGTTCGACATCGCCGCCGACCAGCGCGATCACCTGAGCGCGGTCTTTGAGCGCTTCGCCGATCCCGACACCCTGCGCGCCCACCATCTCGTCGCCACGGGGCGTCGCAAGTTCGACCCGGGCCGTTTCCGCGCGGCACTTGCCGAGCGTGCTGCCCGTGCCCGAAGCTGGGCCCGCTTCACCGACCGGTACCCCATCGTGCTCGGGCCATCGGCCAACGCGCCGCCGTTTCCATGCGGCTTCGACGTCGCCGGCGAGGCAGAGGCCGACGAGATGTTTCGAATCATCGCCCCGATGCTGCTCGCGCCCGTGCTCGGCGTTCCCGCCGTCTCGCTGCCGGTCGGGCTCGCGAACGGCGTGCCGGTCTCGGTCCAGATCCACGGGCCGCGCTTTCGCGAGGACCTCGTGCTCGACGCGGCCGAGGCCATCGAGATGGCCTGCGCGATGCCGACGCCGACCGACCCGCTCTCTTCCAACGCCGCCGCGGGAGCGGAGGCGGCCCCGCAGTGACGCTCCTCGATGGCCGTGGCGGCCTCCGGCCGACTTTCACCAGCCTTGCCGACATCGAGACGCTGGAGCGCGCCGACTACGAGATCGCGGTTCCGGTCCAGAGCACCTATGGGCTGATCGTGCATGCCGCGGCGCGATTTGCCGAGCGGCCCGCCGTCACCATGCTCGGCGGGGCGGCCCGCGACCGCGCAACGCGCATGCTGAGCTACCGCGCGCTGCTCGATCGGGTCAACCAGGCCGCCAACACCTTCCGCCGTCTCGGCCTCGCGCCCGACGAATCGGTCGCCCTGCTGCTGCCGACGCTGCCGGAGACGCTGATCGCGCTGTGGGGCGCCGAATGCGCCGGGCGCGCCTGCCCGATCAACTACATGCTTTCGGCCGAGCAGATCGCTGCGATCCTGCAGGCGGCCCGCGCACGCATCCTGGTGATCCTCGGCCCCGACGCCGGGCTGTCGATCTGGCAGAAGCTCGACGACATCCGTCGCCTTGCGCCGGAACTCACACACGTCCTCGTCGTCGCCGGCGACCGCGACATCCCACCTGAGACCGGCACGATTGCGTTCGACGATGCCCTCGCGGCCTCAGCCCCAGAGCTTGCGTTCGCCCGCTCGCTCGACCGCGACGATATCGCCTCGTATTTCCATACGGGCGGCAGCACAGGGGCGCCGAAGCTCGTCGCCCACACGCACGGCAACGAGGTGCATGCGAGCTGGTTCATGGGCTGCTATTTCGGCATGGACAGCGGCGATGCCCTGATCAACGGCTTTCCGCTGTTTCACGTCGCCGGTGCCATCTGCTACGGCAGCGGCTGCGTGGCGGCGGGCGCCCATATCGTGATCCCCTCGCCGCTCGGGATGCGCGACCGCGGCTTCGTCGCGAACTATTGGCGCATCGTCGACGCTTTCGGCATCACGCTGCTGAACGCCGGGCCGACCTTTCTCACGACGATCCTGGACTTGCCGTCGTCACGCCCGTCACGCCATGTCCGCGGCATCATCTCGGGCGGCTCGACCCTCCCCGCGGATCTGGCCGAAGCCGCCGAAGCGCGCCTCGGCATTCCGTTGCGCAGCGTCTACGGGATGACCGAAACCTGCGGCGTCCTGACGGTGGAGCCGCTGGGGGCGCCGCGGTCGCGCCAGTCGGTCGGCTGGCCACTGCCCTATTCGCGCATCCGCCTGCTTGACCCGAGACGGGAGTCCGGCGCCACTTCGGTCGAGACGCCCGTAGAGATGGGCGTCGTTGCCGCGCGAGGACCGCAGATCACGCCGGGCTATTCCGATGCACGCCGCAATGCCGAGCTGTTCACTGCCGACGGCTGGCTCATCACCGGCGATCTCGGCAGCTATGACAAGGATGGACGGCTTCTCCTGCGCGGTCGATCGAAGGACGTGATCATCCGCGGCGGTCATAACATCGATCCCGTCGGCATCGAGGACGCGCTGATGCGGCACCCCGCCGTACAATTATGCGCGGCGGTGGGGCAGCCCGATCCCTATGCTGGCGAGCTGCCGGTCGCCTTCGTTGTCTTGAAGCCGGGCGTCGAGACCGGACTCGACGCCATCCTGGCCGCCGTTCGGGATGACATTCCCGAGCCGGCGGCCGTGCCCAAGCGGCTTTATGTTCTCCCGGCTCTGCCGACGACGGCGACCGGCAAGATCCTGCGCCCGGCGCTCCGGCGGATGGCGGCCGAGCGCATCATTGCCGAAGAGGTCACGCGGCTCATGCCCGACGTGCCGGCAAGGATAAGCTGTATCGAGGAAGCGCTGCAGGACCTCGTTGTCGTGGAGGTCGCAGCCGCGGTGCCTGAGACGACCCTGGCCGCCCTGCGCGACGAGGTGGCGTCATACCGGCTGCGATTTGACATCAGGCTCAGTTGACGCCTACCAGCCGCCGCTCGACAACCATTCCTCCATCAGCTCCATCTTCTCGACGCCAAAGAATGGCTCGCGCCCGTCGACAATGAAGAAAGGCGAGCCGAAGACGCCCCGCTCGAGCGACCCATCCACCGCCCGGCGCAGCAAGTCCCTGCCGATCTCACCCGTCGCCGCGTCCCGCAGCGCTGCTGGGTCCAGGCCGACCTTCTCGCCGATCTCCTCCAAGGTTCCGACCTTGCCGATGTCGGCACCGCCGCGCCAATAGGCATCGAGAACCGCAGCCGCGAATGGCTTGGCGAGACCCGGAGACGCCTGCTTCACCCAGTGGAAGGCCCGCCCCGCGGGAAGCGGGTTGGACGGCTCGGCTCCCAATTCGCGGCCGATCCGAATTCCATGGCGGCGGGCATAGCGGCGGAAGTCGTGCTTGAGGTAGTCCCCTTTGAGCGGCGTCTGGGCCATCGGCTTCATGCCCATGACCTTCAGGACGCTGACGCCGAGAAGAATCGACGTCCATTCGCAATCCCGGTCGTATTTTCTTGCAAGACCGTCAATGCGCAGACTCGCCAGATAGCCGAACGGTGAAATAAAATCGAAAAAGAAATCAATCTTCTTCATTATTTCTCTGCCTTATGAGAAACACATTAGCAGCAAGCTTGTTCTATGTCATCTAATTCGACTTAGGACCAACGGCCATCTATCGATAGGGACGCAAGGCGGAATTGCCGGGATGAACCGAGCGCCGCCCCATGCTCGGCTGAGGTTCAAGTGCCGGGAGTCCGAAGCGGGTCTTTCTTTACGAGCCTGATCTGGCCCGGATCAAGGAGAGCTGGGACGTGGTCGCCGTTCGCCGTACCGGATAGGGGGCTTTTCCGTCGCCTTGCTCGGATATCGCAACCGTGCTGACCGGGGCCGGCGTCGGGATTGACGGCCAGAAGGAGCGCGCCGCCGCCGCTCCGCATCGGAGCACGATCACTTCGCCGCCGTCGTATGCAGCCCGAGCCGGCTCGGCCGAGCAGGTCGGCTCTGTGCCAGTCGGCTGTCGGCCACAACCGAGCAGAAGGCGATCGGCTCAGCGGAGCAAGGCGGCATCCCGGAGCGCGGCGATGCGGTCCGGCGAATAGCCGAGGACCCGCGCCAGCACCTCCTCGGTGTGCTCGCCGAGGAGTGGCGGGCGCTTGAGCTCCACGCGCTCGCCGTCGACGAGATAAGGGGGCGAGGAGAAGCGGGTCTCGCCCATCTCCGGATGGTCGATCACCTGCCAGTAGCCACGCGCACGAAGCTGAGGGTCGTGATCCATCAGATTGGCCGCGCTGGAGACGACGCCCGCGGCGATGCCGGCCGCCTGCAGCTCCGCCATCGCCTCTTCCGGAGTGCGTCCGGCGATCCAGGCAGCAACCGCCGCTTCCACCTCCTCGACATGACCGAGCCGACCCTCCGCAAGGCGCAGATCGCCGCGCCCTGCCAAGTCGTCGCGCCCCATCGTGCGGCACAGCGCCTGCCACTCCTCGTCGCCCAACACCGCAACGGCGCACCATGCGTCCTCGCTGCGGCAGCGAAAGATGTTGTGCGGCGCGTGGCTGCGCGAGCGGTTGCCCTCTCGGGCCGGCTCGACGCCGGTCGCGGACCACTCCATGAACGGAACACCCATCGAGTTGAGCGTCGATTCCACCTGGGCGAGGTCGATCTTCATGCCGCGGCCGGTCAGGCGGCGGTGGCGCAGCGCCGCCAGCACGGCGAAGGCGGCGTGGTAGGGATTGACCGCATGGTCGGGGAAATGCGTGCCCGGGCCCAGCGGTGGCCCATCATGGTAGCCGGTCCGGTCGATCATGCCGGCGACGGCCGCAATGGTCATGCCGACGCCGAGCATCCCGGCGAGCGGGCCGTCCTCGCCGTACATCGGCATCCCGAGATAGACGATGTCCGGCTTGACCGCTCGCAACTCCTCATAGCCGAGCTTGAGGCGCTCCATCGCGCCCGGCGCGAAGTTGTTGCTGATCACGTCCGACTGCGCAGCGAGTGCCAGGATGAGGTCGCGCGCGCCTGGGCTCTTGAGGTCGACCGCGACGCTCTTCTTGCCGTTGTTGCGCGACGCGAAATAGCCCGAGCGGTCGAGCCCCGGCACGCCGTCCTTGTAGGGCTTCCCGCCCCGCACCGGATCAGGCCGAACCCGGCTCTCGACCTTCAGCACCTCGGCACCAAGATCGCTGAATACCTTGGTCGAGTAGGGCCCGGCACCCGCCCAGGTGAGGTCGGTGATCCGCACGCCCTCCAGAAACTTCGGAACCATCACCCCTCCTCCGCCGCAGCCGCGACATCCGCAAGCGCGGGCGCGGCCGCCGTCTGCCAGACCGGCTCGGAGAGCCGGTACGGCGCCCCCGGAAAGACGAGATCGCGGCCGAGCGCCGGGTGGGCCACGCCGCGGAAGAAGCGGCGGTGGACAAGCTGCGGATCGTGCGGCAGGTCCGCCATGGCGTTGACCGGCGCGATCAGGATCTTGCGGCGCATTGCCTCCTCGAGCACCGCAGCGCGTGGGCGATGGCCGAGGAAATCCGCGATGATGTCGCGGAATTCCGCGCGGAGCGCGTGGTCGGCCTGGGCGTCCGGCGCCGTCCATTCGGGATCGCGCAACCGCGTTCCGCCGGGATGGCCCTCGTCCGCCATCCAACGGACCAGGTTGTTCCACTGGTCGGCCATGAACGGCGGGCCGGCGATCAGGACCGCGCCGTCACGGCATGTGACGATGCCCTGCATCAGCGGCGCCGCCGCAACGCCACGGCGCGGGACCGCATGTTCGAGATCATAGACCTGCGGCGCGTTCTGCAGCGAATGGGCGATCGCCTCCTGCGCGGAGACATCCAGAAGGTGGCGGCCTCCCTGCCGCTCCACGTCGGCCAGCGCCGCCGCGGTGCCGACCGCGCCGTAGATCGAGGCGACGATTGCGCTCTGCCCGCCACCAATCCGGAGCGGCGGCCCCTCGGCTGTCCCGGAAAGATAGGCGATGCCGCCGAGGGCCTGGGCGACGAGATCGCAGCCGGCGAAATCCGCGTAAGGGCCGGTCAGCCCGAACCAGGACAGCACGGTGACGACGCGGTCGCCGGGGATGCCGGTCAGGAGCGGCACCATCCAGCTGCGTCGCTCGTCGGCATCGTAAACCACCACCTGCGCCGTGGACACGAGGTCGCGCAAGGCAGCGCGACCAGCCTCGCTCGCGTCGTCGAGCACGATGCTGGCCTTGCCGGCGGCAAGGAAGGCGAAGGCTGCGCCGCCCGCCTCGGGACGCGCCGGGTCGAGCGGCGGACCGGCCCGGCGATCGGCCCGCCCGCCCGGCGGCTCGACTCGGATCACCTCCGCGCCGAGATCGGCAAACAGGCGGGTGGCATAGGCGCCGAGCTCGAGGGTCAGGTCGATCAGGCGGATGCCGCGGAACGGGCGAACGGGCGGTTCGGTCATATCGCTGCCGGGATGCGAGTGGCGTCGGCGGCGGCGCGCGACGGCGCCGCCGCCTGATCGGGTCAGAACGTCGGCTTCACCGTCTGGTATTCCTTC
This sequence comes from Hyphomicrobiales bacterium, assembly GCA_035547055.1. Classification (GTDB taxonomy): domain Bacteria; phylum Pseudomonadota; class Alphaproteobacteria; order Rhizobiales; family Methylopilaceae; genus DASZVN01. The sequence continues at coordinate 31,686 of DASZVN010000052.1, read as the reverse complement.
GGCCAGATGGTGCGGAGCTCGCCCTTGATCCACTCGACCATGATCGGTTGCCCGTAGATATTGAGCCCGGTCTGGTCGAAATCGACCTTGCCGCCCGGCAGCGGCACGTGGAACTCGGTGTTCTCGAGGACGTCGCGGATCTTGGTCGGATCCGTGGTGGCCGCCTTTTCCAGCGCCTGGTCGATGATCATGCCGATGGCGTAGCCGAGGCCGACGGTGTCGGAGGCCGGCGGAAACGGCTTCGACGGATAGAGCTTGTGATAGGCCGCCATCTCCTCCTTCACGCCGGGGAGCGGCAGGTCCCAGTTGAAGCTGACGACGCCCATCAGGCCGCTCGCCGCAGTGCCGAGCGCCGCGCCGGTGCCGTTGGAGCTGACGCTGCCGCCGCCGCTCACGACCGGCGAGGTGATTCCGACCGCGCGCAAAGCCTTGGTGACGAGGATCGTATCGGGCGTGATCGAGCTGAAGAAGATGAGGTCCGGCCGGCTCTGCAGCACCGTCGAGAGCACCGCGGTCGGATCGGTCAGGCCGCCCTGGAAGGCGAGCTGCGAGACCACGGTGAGGCCATCCTTCTTGGCCTCCGCCAGCGTGCCTTTGGAGGAGGCGGTGCTGGCAGCGTCCGAGCCGTGATAGACGCCGATCGTTTTGGCCGTCTTCCCGGTGGCGTCGTGCCAGAGCTTGGCGGCGTATTGGACGGTGAAGGCGCCGGTGACGGCGTTCTGCGGCGGCACCTTGAAGGTGTATTTCAAGCCGCGCTGGACGATCGGGTCGGCATACGAGGTAGTGACGATCGGCACCCGCCCCTTCTCCGCCTCGATCTGCGCCGACATCGTCATCGCACTGGTGTTGGCGCCGACCAGGATCACCGCATGATCCTGGGTGATCAGGCGGCGGGTGACGCTCGCGGCCTGGTCCGGCTTGTCGCTGGTATCGGCCGGGATCAGCTTGATCCTTGCCCCGCCAAGCGACTTGATGCCGCCGGCGTTGTTGATCTGGTCGACCGCGACGGCGAGGCCCTCGACGACGTGCTGGCTGGCCTCGCCGAAGCCGCCGGTCAGCGCGTTGGGGGCGCCGACGATGATGTCCGGCGGCGCCGCTTGAGCCACGCCGGCCGTTCCGAGCGCAAGCGCGGCGGCGAGCGCCGGCCGTGCAAACCTGCTCCATTCCCTTCTCATCGCTTCCTCTCCTTCCTGTCTGTCGTTGTCAGGCGCCGAGATAGGCGCGGCGCACGAACTCCGAATCCGTCAGCGCGTCGCGGTCGCCGCTCAAGACCACCCGCCCGTTGGCCAGGATCAGCCCGCGGCTCGCACATTCGAGGCTGGAGGCGTTCTGCTCGACCAGCAGGATCGCGGTGCCGGCGGCGCGGATCGCGACCAGGCGCTCGAACACGAGGTCGGTCATCAAGGGCGACAGGCCGAGCGACGGCTCGTCGAGCATCAGGAGCCGCGGCGAGTTCATCATGGCGCGGCCGATTGCCAGCATCTGCTGCTCCCCGCCGCTCATCGTGCCGGCAAGCTGGCGCCGCCGCTCGGCGAGCCGTGGAAACAGGGTGCAGACGTCATCGCGTACCGCGGCGAGCGGGCGACCGCTGCGCGCGGCGATGAAGCTGACGGCGAGGTTCTCCTCGACACTGAGGTTGGGGAAGACCCGCCGCCCCTCCGGAACATGCGCGATGCCGGCGCGGGCGATGCGGTGGGCGGGGAGGCCGAGCAGCGAGGCCCCCTCGCTGGCGATGGCACCTCGGCGCGGCCGCACCAGGCCCGAAATGGCGCGCAGCAGCGTGGTCTTGCCGGCACCGTTCGCGCCCAGCAGGACGAAGATCTCGCCCTCTTCGACGGTGAGCGAAACGTCGTGTACGGCGAGGAAGTCGCCGTAGCCGACCTGGAGCCGCTCGACGTCGAGAAGGCTCATGCCGTCACCCGCCGCCTGGTGCCGAGATAGGCTTCGACCACCACCGGGTTGCGCACGACTTCGGCGGGCGTGCCATCGGCAATCAGGCGGCCGTGCTGCAGCACGATCAGCCGCTGGGCCAGCGCCACGATGACCGACATGACGTGCTCGACGATGACGATCGTCAGCCCTTCGCGACGGTTGAGCTCGCGGATCTCGCCGACGAGTTCGTCGGCCTCCTCGTGGGTGAGGCCCGACAGGCTTTCATCGAGCATCAGAACCCGGCAGAAGCCCGCCATCGCCCGCGCGATCTCGACCTTCTTGCGGTCGGCCAGCGTCAGTTCGGAAGGCTTCCGCCGCGCCAGCGCGGTCAGCCGCATGCGCACGAGCGCATGCTCGGCCGCAGTCTGCCAGGCGGTGCCCTCCGGCACGCTCTGCATGGCAGCGACGGCAATGTTCTGCTGGACGGTCAGGGTGTCGAACAGGCGCACCTTCTGGAAGGTGCGGCAGAGCCCGTCGCGGCGGCGCAGATGGGCCGGCCGCCGGGTCACATCCGCGCCGTAGAACATCACCCGGCCGCCGCTCGGCGGCATGCTGCCGCTGATGACCTCGAACAGCGTCGACTTGCCGGCGCCATTCGGCCCGATCAGCCCGACGATCTCGCCCGGCGCGACCCGAAAGGACACTTCGTCAAGGGCGACCAGGCCGCCGAAGCTCTTGCCGATCCCGGCGACCTCGATTGCCGGCGCCGCGGCGTTCATGCGTCCCGTCCCCGCCCGGCGAGGCCGAACAGCCGGCCGATCATCCCTTCCGGCGCACGGGTCACCATCACCAGGAGCAGCACGCCGTAGGCCAGGACGTCGATGCCCTCCTGGCCGATGCGGGTGCCCGCCCAGTTGGTCAGCTCGCTGACGAAGATCATGATCGCGCCGCCGGCGATCGGTCCACCCGCGGTGCCGAGGCCGCCGATCAGCGCCGGCAACTGGATCTGGATCGCCTCGGTCAGGCCGAAGGCAGTGGACGGGTCGATCGCCAGGTAGAACTGGACGTAGACCGCGCCGACGAATGCCGTCATCGCGGCGCTGAGGAGAAAGCCCTTCAGCTTGGTGCCGACGACGTCGATGCCCGCGGCGGCGGCAGCGTCCTGATCGTCGCGCACCGCCTGCATCTCTAAGCCGAGCCGACTCTGCAGGAGCCAGCGGGAGAGCACGTAGAAGCCGACGACAACGACAAGCATCAGCCACAGGAAGGGCACCGGGCTCCGCGACTGGAGCGCCCACCACGATTCCCCGAGGAAGCGCACCGCCATGCCGGAGTCGCCGCCGGTGAAATCGCTGTAGTATTCCGTCACTTCCAGGAAGCCGAGCGACACTGCGATGGTTGCAAGCGCGAAGTAGATGCCGCGCAGCCGGAAGGTTGCCGCACCCATGACGAAGGCGACGAAGGTCGCGAGCGCGATGCCGGCGAGGAAGCCGAGCCACGGCGGAATGGCCCAGCGGTTGAAGAGGATGGCGGTGGCGTAGGCGCCAAGGCCGAAGAAGATGCCATGGCCAAGCGAAAGCTGGCCGCCGATCCCGGCGGTGACGTTCCAGGCCTGGCCGAGCGCGATGAACAGCAGCGCGCGGACGACGACCGCCAGCGTATAGGAATTGGCGATCGGCCACAGCGGCATCGTCGCCGTCAGCACGATCAGCGCCAGGGCGAGCAGCTCGCGACGCAGGAAACCAGGGCTGCGACGGGGGGCGACCGAGATCTCGGGGGCGGAATCACTCACCTTACCGCTCCTCAATGCGCACTGTGGCGGCCGAACAGGCCGTAGGGGCGGAAGGCGAGAAAAAGCAGCAGCAGCACGTAGAGCGGAATGTTCTGCAGCGCGGTCGTCCACAGCACGCCCGTCATCTGCTGCACGATGCCCGCGATGATGCCGCCGACGAAGGTGCCGCCGACGCTGCCGAGCCCGCCGAGCACCACGGCGATCAGCGCGATCGGGATCAGGGTGAAGCCGACGGTCGGGCTCACCGGGTAGTAGGTGACGAGGATGCCGCCGGCGATGCCGGCCAGGCCGCAGGCGAGCGCGAACGCGCCGATGTTGCGGCGGCTCGAATCGATGCCGACGAGCTCCGCCGTCTCCATGTCGTCGGCGATGGCGCGGATGGACTGGCCCCATCGCGTCCGCGACAGGACGAGTTCGACCAGGAGCACGATGACGACGGCGACGACGAAGGCGACGATCTGGGCGTAGGAGAGGAAGATCGACCCGATCAGAAGGTAGCGCGAGCCCCATTGCGACTGGAGTCCGCGGGTCTCGGGGCCGAACAGGAGCTGGGCCCCGACCTGAAGGATCAGCGCGAGCGCGATGCCGACCAGGAGCTGCTGCAGCGTCGCCCGGCCGACGAAGCGGCGGTAGAAGGCGACATAGAGGATCGCCCCGACCGCCGCCACGACGATGCCGCCGATCGGCGCCGAATAGAGCGGGTCGATCCCGGTCAGGGTGAAGATGAAGAAGCCGGTATACATGCCGATCATCACCATTTCGCCGTGAGCGAAATTGACGATGCGCATGACGCCGAAGGCGAGGCTGAAGCCGGTCGAGAACAGGCCGTAGATCCCGCCGATCAGGATGCCGCTGAGGACGGCCTGGACGATCCCGAGGAGGATGCGGTCGAGGGTCATCGGTCGGTCACGCCAGCCGGAATTTCGGCAGGACGACGTCGTCGGTCGCCCGCTCGAACACCGCTTCCACCGGAGCGCCGACCGCCAGCTCGCCGGTCATGCCCGAGGCGAAGTTGCTGGCGAGGAGCGGCCCCTCGTCGAGCTTCACCAGGCACACCGCATAGGGCAGCTCGTCGGCGAAGCCGTCCCAATAGGCGCGATGGAACACGACCCATGACATCAGCGTGCCGCGGCCGCTCGCGACCCGCCATTCCTGCTCGTCGGACAGGCACTTCGGGCAGACCGGCGTCGGCGGAACGTGCACGTCGCCGCAGTGGGTGCAGGCCTGCACGGCGAGACGGCCGGCGCGGGCATGGTCCCAGAACGGCCGCGTCAAGGGGTCCATTGCCGGGAGCGGCTTGCGATAGGGCTGATCGTCCATTCTGGCTTCCTCACCCGCGCGTGTAGACGATCGAGCGGCAGCAGGGCGTGGCTTCGACGAACTGCACCACCTCGGCGTCCTTCACCTGGCGCGGCCCGCATTCGTGGCGAAGCTGGCGGACGGCCTCGACGTTGAGCGCCCAGCCCTGCATGTAGGAGTTGGAAAGGTGGCCGCCGTCGGTATTCATCGGCAGCCGGCCGCCGATCCTCAGCGCCCCGCCCTCGACGAAGCCGCCCGACTCGCCGGGGCCGCAGAAGCCGAGCCCCTCGAGCGCGAAGAGCACGGTCGGGCTGAAATTGTCGTAGCACATCAGGGCATCGACGTCGGCGTGCCCGACCCCGGCCATCGCATAGGCCTCTTCGCCGGCGCGCCGGGTCGGCTCGTACCAGAAGTCGATATCGAAATTGCCGATCGAGGCGTTGCTGTAGGCCTCCTGGCCGCCCACGCCCGAGACGAAGACCGGCGGCTTCTTGAAGTCCCTGGCCCGGTCGGCGGTCGTCATGATCAGGCACACCGCGCCGTCGTTGATCAGGCAGTAGTCGAGGAGCCGCAACGGCTCGACGATCGGCCGCGCCGCCTCGTGATCCTCGATGGTGATCGGCTTCCGCATCACCGCGGTCGGATTGAGGCCGGCGTGATAGCGGAAGGCGACGGGGACCTCGGCGAGCTGGCGCGTCGTCGTGCCATAGAGCGCCATGTGACGGCGGAACATCAGCGCATGCGACGCCCCGGGCGAGGTCATGCCCCACGGATCCCAGAAGCTCGTGCCCTCCCCGCCGTAGTTCACCCGGCGCGAGCGGCCGATATTGGCGTAGATCAGCGCGACGTAGTTCGCCCGCCCGGTGGCGAGGGCGATGGTCGCCTCGACGATGCCCATACCGGACATGCGCCCGTGCGGCGGCAGCGGCATCGTCCAGCGCGGGTCGAGGCCGAGGATTTCCCCCATCCGTCCGTAGTAGGGGATGCGGCAGACCAGGAGGCCGTCGATCTCGTTCTTGTCGATCCCGCAATCCTCGACCGCATTGCGGAAAGCTTCGGCGCCGAGGCCGTAGTCGTCGGTTTCGGGGAAGCTGCCGTAGCGCGTCGTGCCGACGCCAATGACGGCGGCCTTGTTGCGGAGCGCGGCGACGTCATTCATGCCCGCGCTCCCGCTGCCGTGGCTGCGCCGGCGACCGGCGCCAGGCGGTAGACGCGGATCGCGGTGTCGCGGAAGAGCGCCGCCTTCTCCGCCGGCGAACAGCTCGCCGCGATGCGCTTCAGGGCGTTCCACAAGACGGCGTAGCTGCACGACGCCTTGTCGACGGGGAAATTGCTCTCGAACATTCCGCGGTCCGAGCCGAAGGCCTCGATGCAGGTCTCGATGAAAGGCCGCCACAGCTCGGCGAGCTCCGCCGAGGACGGCGGCTCGGGCCGCTCATGAAGGCCGAAGCCGCAGCTCACCATGCCGAGGCCCCCGAGCTTGACGACGACGTTCGGCCGCCGGGCGAGGTTGCGGATCGCCGCGCGCCAGGCGGCGAAGCTCTCCTCGCGCCGCGCGGCGTATCCGCCGACGCCGAGGAAGCCGCCGACATGGTCCAGGACGATCGTTGTGTCGGGGAAGGCATCGGCCAGCGCCGCGACCTCCCCGAGCTGCGTGAAATAGGTCCACACGTCGAAGGTGAGGCCCAGTGGCCGGAGCCGGGCGAAACCTTCGTGGAACGTCTTGTCGGCCAAGAGGCCGCGGGGCGCCGCGCCGCGGATCAGCTTGCGCACCTCCGGATCGTCGTCCCAGTTGGAGACGTTGCGGATGCCGCGGAAGCGGTCGCCGGCGATCCGCAGATGGGCCTCCAGCACGTCCTGTACTTTGGCCCCGAGGGAGAGGTCGGCGTAGCCGACGATGCCCTCGCAAAGCCGAACGTCACCGTAGGTGCCGCTCGCGGCCATCGCCGCGATGCCGTTGACAAACTCCGTTTCCCCAAGGGGCCGCAGCATCGGCTCGCCGTCGATCCGATACATCGAGTTGCATTGGACGAAGACGGTGGAGCGTACATCGTGGCCGCTGCCGACATCGGCCAGGAGTTCGTCCAGCAGGTAGCGCTCGGCGCGGTCCCAGACATGATGGTGCGGGTCGACGATCGGAAGCTCGGGCTCGATGATCGGCTCGCGGTGCCGATCGAGCCAGGCGTTCAGCCGAATCGAGGGATCCTCGCCGGTGCGGTGGATGTTCGGTGCCACTGCCATCTTCGTCTCCCCCGTTCATCCCACCGGCGGTCAAGCCGTCCGGCATTCTCTCGGCCACCCGCACGCGCATCCGGACCGACGCGGCGCCCCTCGCTACCATCCCGATCGCAGCCGGGCCGCGTCAGGATTGCGGCAGCGGGGCACCCGGCCGTCAGATCACGCCCTCTTCGGCAAGCTTTGCGATCTCGTCGGCCGAATAGCCGAGGAGGTCGCGCAACACGTATTCATTGTCCTCGCCGTAGCACGGCGCGCCACGGCCGATCGGCCCGCCGACATGAGCGGGCGTTGCGCTCAGCTTGAACGGCACCTCGGGGATCGGCCAGGTGCCGATCTTGGTCCCCGTGACCTCCGTCAGCCAGTTCAGATGGCGAAGCTGCGGATCGCGGTCGCAGCGGTCCTCGGCCGTCTGGCAGACGCCTGCCGGAACGCCCGCGGCCTGCAGCCGGCCCATCAGCACGTAGCCGTCCTGCTCGGCCGTCCAGGCCGAGACTGCAGCGTCGAGCGCATCCTGATGGTCGCCGCGCGATGCCAGCGTGGCGAAGCGCGGGTCGTCGCTCCATCCGCCGCCGGCGACGCGCTTCAGGCCCGCCCAATCGCTCTCCTCGAAGCAGGAGATAGCGATCCAGCGATCGCGGCCGGCAGTGCGATAGATCCCGTGCGGCGCCGCCGGCCGATGGGGCGACCGATTGCCGGTGCGCGCCCAGGCTCGGCGGTTGATCTGGTAGTCGAGGATCGGCAGCGCGTTCAGGAACACGCCCGCCTCGCATTGCGAGGAGTCGATCCACTGGCCCTCGCCCGTGCTGTCGCGGTGATAGATGGCGCCGAGGAGCGCGGTGGCGAAGCCGTAGGCCCCGATCCAGTCGAGATAGGAATAGCCCCAGCCGGTCGGCATCGCCGGCTCCGGAAGGCCGGCCATTTCGGAGAGGCCGGTAAACGCCGCGGCGACCGGCCCGACGGTGCGCAGCCGCCCATAGGTGCCGTACGACCCCATGCCCGACTGCTGGATGTAGATCACGTCCGGGCGGATCGATTTCAGCACGTCGTAGCCAAGCCCGAGCCGCTCCAGCACCCCGGGCGAGAAGCCCTCGGCGACGACATCGCAGAGACGGACGAGATCCTTGGCGATGGCCAGGCCCTTCGGATGGCGGATATTGAGCGAAAGGCCGCGCTTGCCGGCGTTCTTGTTGTGGAACTGACCGCCCATGTCGGCATCGTTCACCCCCGGCAGGGGGGCTGTTGCCTTGTCGCGCGCGGCACGGCCGCCGACCGGCGCCATGGCGGCGAGGCGGGTGTCGGGGTTCTCCTTCCACTCCAGCTTCAGGCTCTCCGCGCCCAGCGCGGCCAGGAAGCGGGTGCCGCCGGCCGAGGCGAGGAACCAGGAGAAGTCGAGGATGCGCACGCCCTGCAGCGGGAACGGCTTGCCGTGCGGCGACAGCCTCGGCGCGGTGGGCGGCGCGAGGCGCGGGCGGGGCAAGACGCGCGAGGCCTGGCAAGGCCGCGGCACGGTCGGCGCACCCTCGCCGAGCGCGGGCGCCGGCACCGCACCCACCCAGGCTGTGGCGGTGCTGCGCCATTTGCTGACCGGATAGATTAATTCGCCGCCGAGCGCAGCGTCGGCAATCGGCTGAAGCGAGTCGCGCTGGTGCCAGTGCTCGTCCTCGAGACTCTCGTGAGGCTTGCGCAACGGCGACCACAGGAGGCCGGCGTCCTGAGCCTCGCGCCAGGGCACGTTTGCGTAGGTGAACGAGCGGACGAAGCGCTGGATCACCTCGACCGTGTGGACCGCCGCCTCGTTGCTGCCGGCGCTGCCGGGCACGTTGCGGGCGCCCTTGGCGCCCGGCGCCGGCGGCTGAAGGTCGGCCGCCGCGCCGTGCTTCTGCAGGAAGGGCACCAGCTTCGGCAGGTCGGCATGCATGCCGGGCATGAACCAGCGGCCGTCCTTGGTGTGGCAGATCGCGGGCGATCGGTCCTGCGCCGCGCCGGCGTGGCGGCAGGTCTGCCGATAGAGCGGCTGATGCCGCATGACCCACGACATCACGTCGAGCTCGGTATTTTTCGCGACCGCCTCGTGGATGGCGAGCGAGACCTCCTGCCCGTCCCCGGTGCGGCCGCGATGGACGAGCGCGGCGACGATGCCGATGGCGAGCTGCTCGCCGGCGATGTGGTAGGCGTGCCAGAACTGCGGCGCCATCGGCGGCAGGTCGTACGCGCCGGTCGGATCGGCGTCGTAGCCGCAGTTCATCGCCACGCCGCCGAGCGCGAGGTGGACGAGGTCCGAGCCGCGAAAATCCTTCCACGGGCCGCCCTCGCCGAAGGGGGTCAGACGGGCGACCACGAGCTGAGGGAAGCGCTGGCGGAGCGCGGCAGCCGCGAGTTCCGGCCCGAATGCCTCCAGTTGGCCGGGCGTCGCGAGGAGCACGTCGGCCGAGGCGATCAGGTCGAGGAGCACGGCGGCGCCGGACGGATCGGCGGAGTCGATCGCGACGGAGCGCTTGCCGCGGTTGTAGGCGGCGAAGAACAGCGAGGGCCGGGCCGGATCGTCGTCCACGAAGGGCGCGAGGCGCCGCGACGGACTTCCTTCCGGCGGCTCGACCTTGACCACCTCGGCGCCCATGCCGGCGAAAAGCAGCCCGGCATATTCGGCGGTCTCGTCGGCGAGCTCGACGACGCGGATGTCGGCGAAAGTGCCGCGCGCGGCGGTATCGGACCTCGATTGCCTCGCCAACGCGCCCCCTCCCCGACCAACGCCGGGGATAATGGTTCGCACGAATCATCCGGTCAATATGAAGGCTGCAAAAACTGGCCGGTCATTTGGGCGGAGAGGGTCGCTCCCTGGTCCGGCGGAACCGCATCGTCTGCACGTAGCGGTCGCCCGGCTGGAGGCTCAGGGCCACCTCGAAGGGCTCGTCGCTGCCGCTGCTGAAATAGCTGCGGCGCAGGAGGAGGCCGGCGCTGCCGGGCGCCGCGCCGAGCCGGGCGGCATGGCCATCGCTCAGCGTGATCGCAGACGTGCGCATCTCGACCATGCCGATCTGCAGGCCGAAACGGCGCTCGATCTGCTGGTGGATCGGGTCGCGGCCGGTGACTTCGTCGCGCACCTCGGCATAGGGGGCGGCGATATAGACCTCGGCCCAGCTCACCGGATCGGGATCGTCCCCGATGAAGCGCAGCCCGGCGAAGCGCAGCCAGCGCTCCCCGGCCGGACGGTCGAGCTCGGCGGCGAGACTTTCCCCAAGATGCACCCAGCCGACATGCTCGATGCGGTGATGAGCCTCGCGGGCGTGGCTGTAGAGCTGCTCCAACGACTCGATCGCCTGGACGTAGCGCGGCGGGCGGGGCGGCGCGGCAACCACCGTTCCGGAGCCCGGCATGCGCGTCAGCAGGCCTTCCTCCTGCATCGCGCGCAGCGCTTCGCGTATGGTGTGGCGGCTCACCCCGAAGCGCGTCCGCAGCTCGTAGTCGGTGGGAAAGCGGGCGCCGACCGGGTAGCGGCCCGAGGCGATCTCGGCCTCGAGGGTGGCGCGCAGCGTGCGGTAGAGCGGCACGGAGTTCGTCGGCATCTGGGTCAGCCCCGCCCCTCGGACGCGACCGCGGCGTCCGGCGCCTTGTCGGACCGCCCCGCGACACCGCTTCCATCGCAGGCTTGCATCGGCAAGGTCATCATAGCAGGAAATCTGTCCGGACCAGATGCGGCTGGCGCCGCGGGAGGAGCATCATGGATACGGCGCGGCGCAACGCGATCGAAGAGACCTGCCGCGGGCTCGTGGTCGCCCTCGTACACCACTACGACCACGGCCGCGCGGCAGAGGCGGCGGCGCTGTTTACGCCCGACGGCGTGTGGGTCAAGTCGCGGATCCCCTATCGGGGGCGGGAGGCGATCGTCGCTTCCTTCGCGGCACAGCCGGCGAGCCTCGTCATGCGCCATTTCACCTCGAACATCCTGGTCACGGTGGCGGACGAAGCGAACGCGAGCGCGGTCACCTATTACATGGCCTTCGTCGGCCATCGCGGCACCGGCGAGGCGGACGAGGCGCTTCCCTTCACCGGCCCGGGCAGCCTCGGCGAGTGGCGCGACCGCCTCGTCAGGACTGCCGAGGGCTGGCGCTTCGCCCGGCGCGAGGGCAGCCGCGTCTTCAGCCGCAGCGGGGCCTGATGGCCCCCCGTCGCGTCACGCCACGGTCAGGGGAATGAGGTCGCGCGCAATGCTGTCCGGACAGTCGAGCCGCCGGCAGGCATTCACCAGCGCATCGAAGCCGGCCTCCGAAAGCGCGATGCCGGGACGGATCGGCGCGAGGCGGCGGACCTCCTCGTCGAAATCCCAGATGAACTCGCGCCCCGTTCCCTCGGCCGTGAAGCTTCGACCATCCTTCGTGAAAATCGTGATGCGTGGGCCGAACAAGGTACGGCCGACCGCAGGGATCAGCGTTACCCGCTGCATCAGGTCGAGCACCTCCGGCGGGTCGGGGTCGCGATAGCCGGCTTGCATCGGGTTGCGCAGGAGCGGATAGCCGCCGGTGGCGGCCCCGTAGGCGGCGAAATACTCGGTGCTGCCCGGCCGCGGCGTGCCGCCCCCGCCCGGAGCCGGAAAGGCCGGGCTCGGATAGGCGGTCTCGAACCAGTTCACGACCGCCTCGATCCGGGCGATGTCGCCATAGGCCAGACCATGCTCGCGGCAGAGCGCCGCCGCGAGGTCGATATGGGCGATGTTGAAGCCGGGGATCGAGTAGATGCGGTACAGGGTCTCCAGGAACATCCAGTCGCGCCCCAGGCCGTCGGCGATCGCGGCGATGTCGGTGCTGCGGCGGCCCGTGAAGCTGTAGGGCAGCGTGCCAGCATTGTTCCCGGCATAGGCGTGATAGAAGCCGGCCTCGCCCTCCAATGTGGTCTCCCCACCGGGCGTCCCTTGGCGGGCCATGGCGACCGCGAGCAACGCGTTGCGCACGGCCGCGCCCTCGCGGAGCGCCCTGCCGCCGCTGCGCCCGCCCTCGAGATTGCCCGCGGCAAGATTGACGCACTGCCCGATGGCACCGTTCACCTGCTCGGCGTCGAGGCCCTGGATCTTGGCGGCGGCTACCGCGGCGCCAAAGATGCCGAACACCGGCCCGGCATGGAAACCGCGGGCCATCACGGTCGGGATGAACTCGGCGGCGAGCCGCTCCATGACCTCGTAGCCGGCCGCAAGCCCGGCCAGGAACGCCTGCCCCGAGCAGCCGGTCGTCTCCGCGGCGGCGAGAGCCGCCGGCAGGATCGCAGCGCCGGGGTGAGTCAGCATGCGGAAGGTGTCCCACTTGCCGCCGGCCAGGATCATCTCGGAATTCACGAAGGCGGCACCGGCCCGGGTCAGGCGGGCGCCGCTGGCGAGCACCGTGGCGGCACCGCCGCCTCCCGCCTCTTCCTCCTGCATCAGCGCCAGCGCCTGACGGGCCGCCGGCAGGTCACGGGCGAGGAGCGCCGAGGCAAGGGCGTGAAGCGTCACACCCTTGGCACGATCGACGACTGCCGACGGCAAATCAGCGAAGGCGAGATCGGCGACAAAAGCGGCCAACCGGCGGCTCAGCGACATCGGTCGCCCCAGAAACGATGCGGCGAAGAGGCGTGCCGCGACTGCGGCGCGCCGGCGGAGGTCTCAGGTCCCTGCGACGAGGTCGCGGTGGTAGACCGGGATCATGCGGCGGCCCTCCGGCACCGTCAGCCACAGCCGGAGCAAATGGCGCTTGAACTGGGGATCGTCGTCGTCCTCGAAGAAGGTCCGGGCGTGGAGAACGGTGAAATTGTGCCAGAACGACATCTCGCCCGGCTCGAGCATGAATGTCACCAGGTTTTCATCCCGAGCGAAGAAGTCGTTGAGAAAATCCATTGCCTCCTTGAGTTTCGGAGGCACCGGGCCAGTAAATTTCTCAGCCCCGTATATGTATGCTCGGTTGTAATAGCAGCTCAGCACGCCGTCGATGTAGCTGAACACCGGAACGGTATAGGGCGTCAGCTCCTGACCGCGGCGCAGCGCCTCGCGGGTCGTGAACTGGTATCCGTCGTAGAGGCAATCGAGCAGATCCGGCCGCTCGGTCAGGAGCGCGTTGTGCGCGGCGAGCGAGCTGACGAGGCTGCTGGCGCCGCCGGTGCGGGCGCGGCGCACGCACATCAGGCCGATGATCTCGTGGGCATCGCAGTGGGCCACGAGCTCGCCCTTGCTGGTATAGGCCCGCTGTGCGTAGTTCGGGCCCGGCGGCTCGTAGCGCACGTGACCGATGCGGTCGCCACGTGGGCTCTGCACCACGGCATCGCCGAAATGAGTGCCAAAGCCCCAGTAGATCCGCTCAAACTCCTCTTCCGAATAGCGCTCGGGCGTCGGGCCGGAGAAGACGACGAAGCCGCGCCCGTTCATGATTTCGTCAAAGGCCGCCTCGAGCACCGGAGCAAGAGCGGGATGATCGAACTCGGCGCGCGTCACGGCCTGCGGCGCCAGATGGCGCGTCCTCGCCAGCACCTCGTCGATCGCGGCGAGCTGCCCCTCGTCGAGCGTCGTCACGAAGCGCTCCTTGGGGCCGATGTCGAGCGGCAACCAAGCGCTGGGCGGTCCGATCAGGGTACGGCAAATCTCGGTGCGATAGCGCTCGATCGGCTGATGGACGGTCATGGTCTCTCCCCCTTCGAGGGACTCCCGTGGCGGCGGCATGGTGCGCTGTCCGCGCCTTGCCAATTCGGTCCGGACATTTGCGCCGGCGGCAAATGAAGTCAATGCGATTTGCACGTCAATACGAGGCGCGGCCACCGTCGGCCTGGATGGTCGCTCCCGTAATCATCCGCGACTCATCGCTTGCGAGAAAGACGTTGATGGCGGCGACGTCGCTCGGCTCCCCGGTGAAGAACGGGTACTTGGCGCGCTCCTGCTGGCGCGCGGGGTCGGCCGGAGCGCCGCTTCCGTAGCGTTGTCGGCTGCGCTCGGTCATCACGCCGCCGGGGCAGACGACGTTGGCACGGATGCGGTGCTGGGCGTATTCGCCGGCGAGCGCCCGGGTCAGCGCCACGACGCCGCCCTTCGCGGCGACGTATACGTGCTTGCGAAAGCCGGAGAGCGCCGCCCATGAGGAGGTGTTGACGATGGCGCCGCCGCCGCTTTCGATCATCACGGGCACGACATGGCGGCAGCATAGGAACGTACCCTTGAGGTCGAGCCCGATGGTCTTGTCCCACAAGGCCATGTCGACCTCGTGCACCGGCGCGTCGGTGACGGCGGAACCGCCGGCGACGTTGATCAGGGCGTCGATGCGCCCGTGCCGCGCCACCGTGGCGGCGACCCCGGCCTTGACGCTCGCCTCGTCGGTCACGTCGGTCCGAACGAACAGAGCCTCGCCGCCTCCATCGCGGACCGCCGCCGCCACCGCCTCGCCACCCGCGGCGTCGATGTCAAAGGACACCACCCTTGCCGCCTCCGCAGCGCAGAGCCGCGCCGTCGCCGCCCCGATTCCCGCGGCGCCCCCGGTGATCACCACCACCTTGTCCTTCAGCCGTTCCACGCCGATCTCCCAGCTTCCCCGCCACTGCCGACGAGCGCCCAATTGCGCTTGACGCCGATAAGGTGTCCGTACAGATTGGACGATAGGCGACCGGGACGGTCCGCACAATTGGCGCCTCGGGCAACGAGATGCTACCGCCGACGGCGCCAGCCGGGGTGCCGGTGGGCCGGCGCGAACGCCAGTCCTCACAATAAATTCCACGGGAGGCGAGGATATGCTCAGAACCTTCGCATTGCCGGCGATGGCAGTCGCTGCGGCGCTTCTTGGCGCTCAGCCGTCGGCCGCACAGTCACAGCCCGAGCCGATCAAGATTACGATCGGCTTCGGCGGCGATGGTCTCTATCATTTCTATCCGATCTACGTCGCCATGGCCGAGCACTTCTTCGAGAAGGAGGGGCTCAAGGTCGACTGGCTGACGCTGCGCGGCGGCTCGCAGCTCGTCGCCTCGCTGGTCGGCGGCAGCGCGCAGGTGGCGCCTGCGGCGCTGGAGCACATGGTCGTCCCCGGCGAGCGCGCCGCCGGCCTGGTCGAGTTCGCCGAACTGTTCGCGGTGGATCCCTACACGGTCGTGCTGTCGAACAAGGCGATGGCGAAATCCGGCATCAAGCCCGACATGCCGCTCAAGGAGAAGCTCTCCCGTCTCAAGGGGCTGACCATCGGCATCACCGCCCCGGGCGGCGCGTCCGATACCTTCGTCCGCTTCCTCATGAAGCAGAACGGGCTGAACGCCGACGGCCTCGTGCACCTCCAGCCGATGGCCTCCGTGCCCGCCATGCTCGGCGCGCTCCAGCGCAATATGGTCGATGGGCTCTCGATGTCGACGCCGATCGACACGATGGCGGTCTCCAAGGGTTATGGCCAAGTGGCGATCAGCGCCTTCAGCATTCCCTCGTTGCAGGGCATGCCCTTCACCGGGATGATGGCGACGCGAACCTACATTGCGCAGCATCCCGAGGTCATCACCAAGGTGACACGCGCCCTGACCGAGGCGATCAAGTTCAACATCGACCATCCCGAGCAGACGCGGAAGGATATTTTCCAATACTCCGTCGTGAAGGACCCTAAGGTCTACGACGCAATGATCCGCCAGTACCAGAGAGGGGCGGCACGCACGCCAGTCCTGACCGAGGCTGAATTCGACAAGGTCGCGAAGTGGGTCCAGATGGGCGAGAAGGAGCCGATCAAGGCCGACTTCGCCGCCTCGGTCGACAACAGCTTTGCGAAGAAGGCGGCTGCCGAGATCCTCGGGTCCGAGTAGGGCTTTGGCACCGGGGACGGCGGCGCGCGGCCCAGGCGCCGGGAGACGGCCATGGCGATGAGCGCGGCGCCGCCGCGCCGCGGCGAGCGCCGGCTGCTGGTGGTGGTGCTCAGGCTGGCGCTCGCCGGGGTGATTCTCGCCGGCTGGGAGGCTTATGGACGCCTCGTCGATTCCAGCCTGACCAGCACGCCGAGCGACATCGCCGCGGTGCTGGCGGGCTGGGCGCGCTCGGTACTCTGGTTGAACCTCGGCGTCACCCTTTTCGAGATCGCCGCGGGCCTCGTCCTCGGCGTGCCGGCCGGCATCGTGGCCGGTCTCTTCCTCGGCCGCGCCCGCGTCGCCGGCGCCCTGCTCCGGCCCATTGTCGTACTCTTCTACAGCGTGCCATTCATCGCCCTGACGCCGCTCTTGATCATGTGGTTCGGCGTCGGTTCGGCGTCGAAGGTGATGCTGATCGCGCTGTCGTCGTTCTTTCTGCTGTTCTTCAACACCTTCGCCGGAGCCCAGGAGGTCGATCCGGACCTCGTTGCCATGGCCGACATCATGGGTGCGAGCCGGCGCGAACGCTTCGTCAAGGTGATCGCACCCGCGTGCGCCCCGCGAATCCTCTCGGGGCTGAAGACCGCCCTCCCCTTCGCGCTGATCGGAGCGGTGATCGGCGAGATGCTGGCTGCGCGGGCGGGGTTGGGCAATCTTCTTATGGACTCGGGCAACGACTTCGACATGGCGGGGCTCTACGCCGCGCTCGCCGTGCTGATGGTGGTCGGGGTGGTCATGAATGCGCTGGCCCAACGGCTCGAGACGTGGCTGCTGCGCTGGCGTCCCTGAGCGCAGCCCCAACGAGAAAGCTGACGGCGAATGGACGAGCCGGTGATCGAGCTGACTGGAGTTGCGAAGCTGTTCGATGCGCGCGGCGTCATCGCGAAGGCGCTGGACGAGGTCGATCTTGTGGTCCGCCCCCAGCGCTTCGTCGCGCTGGTCGGGCCATCGGGTTGCGGGAAGTCGACCGTGTTGAACCTCGTCGCCGGGCTGCTCGACCCGAGCGCCGGATCCGTCCGCTATCGGGGCAATCCGGTCGAACGACCCAACCGCCGCGTCGGCTACATGACGCAAAAGGATACGCTCCTGCCGTGGCGGAGCGTGGCCGACAATATCGGCCTGCCGCTCGAACTCGCCTGCCGCGCGCTTGGCCGCGCTGAGCGTCACGACCGGGTCGAGCAGATGATGGAGCTTGTCGGCCTGGCCGGCTTCGGCCGGCACTATCCGTCCGAATTGTCGGGCGGCATGCGACGCCGCGCCGCCCTCGCCCGGATGCTGATCTACGAGCCGGAGACGCTGCTCCTCGACGAGCCGTTCGGCGCCCTCGACGCCCAGCTCAAGCTCGTCATGCAACAGGAACTGGCTCGGCTGACCCATTTGCGGCAGATGACGGTGCTCTTCGTCACGCACGACCTCACCGAGGCGATCGCGCTCGCGGACGAGGTCGCGGTGT
Source organism: Hyphomicrobiales bacterium (assembly GCA_035547055.1). Taxonomy (GTDB): domain Bacteria; phylum Pseudomonadota; class Alphaproteobacteria; order Rhizobiales; family Methylopilaceae; genus DASZVN01. The sequence continues at coordinate 14,218 of DASZVN010000052.1, read as the reverse complement.
TCACCCGCCGCCCCGGGCGCATCCGCCGACTCTGCAAGATCGACTTGCCGCAGCCCCGCGATATCGTCTCCGTTCGCTTCACGCCGGACTTCGCCGGCTATCACGATCTCCTCTGGAACGAGCTGAAAGAGGAGTTCGGCACGGGGGGCGATGCCTGATGTCGGCATCGGCCCGGCTTGACGCCATAACGGCGGTCACCCAGGAGCGACGGCCGGCGCGGGCCGTGCCGCTGGTAGCCGTTGGGCGCGTCCTGATCGTGCTGGCGCTCCTCCTGTTCTGGCAGGTGGCGTCGGACCGTCTGGCCGCGCAGCTCTGGGTCAGCGATCCTGCAGACATCGCAGTGCGCCTCTGGCGCTGGACGATCGACGGCACGCTCGGCCTGCATCTGCTGGCGACAATCGAGGCCTGGGGGGCCGGATACGTGACCGGCGGGCTCTGCGGCATCGCCGTGGGCTTCCTCCTCGGAATCGCGCGCTTCGCCGACCGCGTGCTGTCGCTCTTCATCGCGGCGCTCTACGGGCTGCCCAAGCTGGCGCTGCTGCCCCTCTTTGTCATCGGTTTCGGCATCGGGCTGCAATCCAAGATCGCTCTGGTAGCGACGGTCATCTTCTTCATCACGCTGTATTCGACCCGCGACGGCGTGCGCGACGTCGACCCCGATCTGATCGCGAGCCTCCGGATCATGGGGGCGAGCCGGAGCGAAATCCTGAGCAAGCTCCTCCTGCCGGCCACGCTGCCCTGGATCCTGACGGCGATGCGCATCAGCGTCAGCATCACCTTGGTGACGACGGTCGGCGGGGAGGTTCTGTCGTCGAACCGAGGGCTCGGCTTTCTCATTGCCTCCTCCTCGGCGCGCTTCGATACCACGGGCGTTTTCGCCGCCGCGACGGTCCTGGTCGCAATCAGCGCCGTCGTGAATGCGCTTCTGACCGGGCGAGAAGCCGGTGCGTCACGCTGGCGTGGCTGAGGGGCACCCGGATGCGCTTTGACGGCCGCCGCTTTCAGCGACCGCGCTCGCGAAACGAGGAGGCTTTGACGAAACGACCCGCGCCGCCTTCCGCCATGGCGGCGTCGGCCGTATCCCGGCATTCCTCGCACGCGCTCCTCGTGGGAGTCGGCGCTCGGAAGCCGGAATGACGCGCGAGGCCCCACCGCTGCCGGCCGCCGTCGCGGCGATCGAGCGCCGCGCCCGCCGGCATGCCACCGCCTGCGGTGAGGGCGTGATGGCCTGGCGGGTGTGGGGCGACGGCCCGCCTGTCGTCCTCCTCCACGGCGGCTACGGCAGTTGGACGCACTGGCTGCGCAACATCGACCCGCTGGCCCAGCGCCGGCGGGTGATCGTGCCCGACCTTCCGGGGCTCGGCGATTCGGCGGCGCCACCTCCCGGCACGACGGTGGAGGAGAACGCGGCGATCGTTACGGCCGGCCTCGACACGCTGCTCCGGCCGGGTGAGCGCTATGTACTCGTCGGCTTCTCCTTCGGCGCGCTGATGACCGCCCCGATCGCGGCGGCCGCCGGTGCGCGGGTGGAGCTGCTCGTCCTGGTCGGCTCGACGGCCTGGGGCTTGTCACGCGCGCCCCAGGGCAGCGGCCTCGAACGAATGAGCCGCCGCATGAGCGCCGACGAAATCGCGGCGGTGCAACGCACCAATCTCGGCCGCCTGATGCTGCACGACACCACCAAGATCGACGACTTCGCCGTGCGCCTGCAGGCTGACAACGTCATGCGCGCCCGCTTCCGCAGCATCGGCTCGACAACGCCGGACTGGCTGGTGCGCTGGCTGCCGGCGATTGCGGCGCCGGTCGCCGCCATCTGGGGCGCACACGACGTCACCTCGCAGCCGGTCGCGGATCGCGTGGCGGTCCTGCGCCGCCTCAAGCCGGACGTCGTGACCGAAATCGTCCCAGGGGCGGGTCACTGGGTCCAGTACGAAGCCCCCGACGCCTTCAACCGATTCCTCGCAGATCGGATCGACAACGGTACCGTGCCGCAAGGGGCCCGCAACGGCGAGCGCGCTCCACCGCCGGGCGGCCACGGCAGCGCCTGACCGACGAGCGGCCCTTCGGAATGGACGGAGGACCTTGCCAATCTCCACTGGCGAATTCGCGGGCGTTTTCCGACCGCGGCCAATTGAGCAGGTTCCGCACCAGGGGTGGACGGCGCCTGCCGGGGCCTCTAACTGTTTCATCGTCAACCAATCGCAACGCCTCCTTTGGACTGCCCCCTTTTGACCGCGCTGGAAGCACCCCGCGATGGCGCGGTGTGACGAGACCGCCAAGTCTCCGAGGGCGCGGCAGGCCAGAGGACGAGAGATCAACGGACGGAGGGACAAGATGCGCGGAGGTCATTTGCTGGGTGCGCTGCGTGCGGCGGGACTCGCAGTAGGCGTCGCATTGGCCTTTTGCGCGCAGCCGGCCGTTCCGCCGGCGTCCGCCGCGGCGCTGAAGACGATCAAAGTCGTCTACATACCGATCGGTGATTCCCTCCCGCTGTATGTTGCCAAGGATCGCGGCTTCTTCGAACAGCGCGGCCTCGACGTCGAGCTGAAGGCGGTCCCCAATGCCGGCGCAATCATCACAGGATTGGTCTCGGGCAGCGCCGACATCGGCACCTCGGTGGCGCCGACGGCGCTGCAGGCCGAGGAAGCCGGCCTCAAGTTCACCATCGTCGCCGGCGCGGTGGCGTTTCCAGAGCCGAAGCTTGGCGTCGGCATCCTGGCGCGGACCGGCAGCGGCATCCACGCGCCGCAGGACCTCGTCGGCAAGTCGATCGGCGTCGCGACATTGCGGTCCTACCATTGGGTGATGGTGCGCCGCTGGCTCGAGGAAAGCGGGGTCGACCCGAACAAGGTCAAGTATGTCGAAGTGCCGTTTCCCGAGCAGGGCGATGCGCTCAAGGCCGGGCGGATCGATGCCGCCGTCAGCGTCGATCCGTTCTATCGCCGCATCATCGACCGCAAGATCGGCTATTCCTTTGCCGACATGATGAAGACCGTGCCCGACGGCACGCTGATCGACTTCTACCTCTCGACGCAGAAATGGGCGGAGGCCAACCGCGACGCCATCGCCAAGTTCATCGACGCCATGGCGGAGGGCCGAGCCTATATCAGGGCGCACGACAAGGAGGCGCGTGCAAGTCTCGCCAAGTGGACCAAATTGCCGCCGGGCATCGCCGACCACGTCACCATTCCCGAATTCAAGCTGCCAGTGAACGCCGGCCAGATCGCCTGGTGGATCGACCTGCTGCAGCGGGAAGGCCTGCTGCACGGCAAGATGGACCCGAACAGCATGTTGCTCGCCGCGCACTGATCTTGGCGCCCGATCCTGAACGCAGCGGACGGGCGCGCGGGCCTTGCCCGGCGGCGCGCCGGCCTCGTCGGAGGGGAGACCGCCTCCCCTGGCGTCCGCACGATCGCCGCCGTCATCGCCGAGCCGGTGGCGGCGCCGAATTTTTCCGCGGGAGACTCTGGGACCCTCGCCGACCCGATCATGATCGAGATCGACGTCACCGCCGATTTTTTCGTCGCCTCCCCATCGCCGGCGGGCCGGGGCGCCGGTTTGCCGCCGATCCGCCTGCCCTGGCGCAGATAGCGGCCTAACCTCGCGCAGAGGGAATGCGGATGGGCCAAGGTACTTCGGATATCACCGCGCTCGGCGCGGCCGCGCTGGCGGCGGCAATCCGCGAGCGCCGCGTATCGTGCGCCGCGGTAATGGACGCCTATCTCGACCGCATCGACCGCCTGAACCCGCGGGTCAACGCCATCGTGTCGCTCCGGAAGCCGGACGCGCTACGCGCCGAGGCCCGTGCATGCGACGAGGCTCTCGCGTCCGGAGCCGGGCCGGGGCCGCTCCATGGCCTGCCGCTTGCGGTCAAGGATCTGGAGCCGACCGCTGCGATACCGACGACCTTCGGCTCGCCGCTCTTCCGCGACTTCGTTCCCGACCAGGACTCGATCCAGGTCACGCGGCTGAAGCGCGCCGGCGCGATCATCGTCGGCAAGACCAATACGCCCGAGTTCGGCCTCGGCTCGCAGACCTACAACCGCGTCTTCGGCACGACGCTGAATGCCTATGAGCAGACCCGCACCGCCGGCGGCAGCAGCGGCGGTGCCGCGGCAGCGCTGGCGCTCCGCATGCTGCCGGTCGCCGACGGCAGCGACTTCGCCGGCTCGCTCAGGAACCCGGCGGCCTACAACAACCTCTTCGCGCTCCGGCCCTCCTCCGACGTAATCCCGTCCGAGAAGCCGGACGTCTTCCTGCCCACGCCCTCCGTGCTCGGCCCACTGGCGCGCAGCGTGCCGGACCTGGCGCTGCTCCTCTCCGTACAGGCGGGACATGACCGCCGCGTCCCTACCTCCGGCCGCGAGGCGCCGGCGCGTTTCCTCGCCGGGCTCGATCGCGATCTTCGCGGGCTCCGCGTTGCCTGGTGCGGCGATTTCGGCGGCCGGATCCCATTCGAGCCAGGGGTTCTCGATCTCTGCGAACGGGCCCTGCCGACCTTCGAGACCATCGGCTGCATCGTCGAGGCCGCCGTGCCCGACTATCCGCTGGAACGCCTGTGGGAGGACTTCGTCACCCTGCGCTCGTGGCACGTTGCGAGCACATACTCGGCCTTGTGGCGCGACCCGGCCAAGCGCAAGGAGCTCAAGGCCGAGATGGTGTGGGAGATCGAACGCGGGCTGGGCCACTCGGCCGAGCAGATCTATCGCGCCTCGGTCGGCCGCACCGCCTGGTACCAGGCTGTGCGACGCCTGTTCGAGCGCTACGACGTGCTGCTGGCGCCGTCGGCCCAGCTCTTCCCGTTCGCCGCGGCCGAGCCGTGGCCGAAGGCGATCGCCGGTCGGGCGATGGACAGCTATCATCGCTGGATGGAAATCGCGATCGTCGTCACCATGAGCGCTTGCCCCGCGCTGAACGTCCCGGTCGGCTTCGACACGCGCGGCTTGCCGATGGGGATGCAGATGGCGGCTCCGGTGGGGCAGGACTTTCTGCTGCTCCAGCTCGCCCAGGCTTACGACGCGGCGACCGGCTGGGTGGAGCGCCACCCGCCGCCCCTCATCGCAAACGAAACCGACTGACGGGAAAACCCATGGCTGCGATCGACAAACCGCCCTTTCTGAGCGCTGCCGCCACGGCGGCACGCGTGCGCAGCGGCGACATCTCCGCGCTCGAGGCGACCGAGGCCGCGATTGCCCGAATCGAGGCGCTCGACGGCGCCATCAACGCGGTGGTGGTGCGTGACTTCGAGCGGGCCCGCGACGCCGCCCGCGCGCTCGACCGCGGGCGGGCGCCCGATGACGAGCGGCCACTCCTCGGCGTGCCGATGACGGTCAAGGAATCCTATAACGTCGCCGGACTGCCGCAAACATGGGGCTTTCCCGAGCACCGCGACAACCGGGCGACGTCGGACTCGCTCGCCGTCTCGCGCCTGAAGGCGGCCGGCGCCGTCATCGTCGGCAAGACCAACGTGCCGGTCGCGCTCGCCGACTGGCAAAGCCACAACCCGATCTACGGGCTGACGCATAATCCGTGGGACCTCGCCCGTTCTCCCGGCGGCTCGTCGGGCGGCTCGGCGGCGGCGCTGGCGGCGGGCTTCGTGCCCCTTGAAATCGGGTCCGACATCGGAGGGTCGATCCGGGTGCCGGCGCATTTCTGCGGCGTGTTCGGCCACAAACCGACCTATGGCATCGTGCCGCCGCAGGGCCACGCCCTGCCGGGCGTCGAACGCACGTCGGACCTCAGCGTCTGCGGCCCGCTGGCGCGCACCGCCTCCGATCTCGACCTCGCGCTCGGCATCCTCGCCGGGCCAGACGCCGACATGGCGCAGGGCTATCGCCTCGCCCTGCCGGCCCCGCGGCACCGCGCCCTCAAGGATTTTCGCATCCTCGTCGTGGACGAGCATCCGCTGGTACCGACCGCCCGCGTGCTGCGCGACGCCGTCGCCCGCCTCGCCGACGACCTCGCTGGGCTCGGCGCTGCGGTTGGGCGGTCGAGCTCCGGCCTGCCGGACCTCGCCGAGGCAGGCCGCGTCTACATCCAGCTCCTCGGCGCGGAGACCAACAACCGGATGCCGCCGGATGCCCGCCGCCGGATCGAGGAAGCCGCCGCGGGGCTGGACCCCGGCGACGGCAGCTTGAAAGCGATCCGCCTGCGCAACATCAACCTCCCGCACCGCGAGTGGGTGGCGCTTGACGACCGGCGCGCGCGCATCCGGCGGCAGTGGCGCGAGCTGTTCCAAGACTGGGATGTCGTGCTGAGCCCGCCGCTTTCGACGCCGGCCTTTCCCCACATGCTCGGCATCGAGCAGGACGACAAGCGCATCGTGATCGACAACCAGGAAATCACCTTCGTCGACCAGCTCGTCTGGCCGGGCGTCGCAACCCTGGCGGGCCTGCCTGCGACGGTCGCGCCGAACGGCCTGTCCCCCGAGGGCCTGCCGATCGGCGTGCAAATCATGGGCGCGCCGTTCGACGACCGCACCACCATCGGCTTCGCCGCGCTGATCGAGCGAGAGTTCGGCGGCTTTCAGCCCCCGCCCGATTTTGCCCGGTGACGAACATCCCGCGCCGGTCGCGGACGACGCACGGCGATAGGCAGCGCCGTCGTCTCAGCGCCACCGATCGATCGAGACGGAACTCTGGTGAGCGGCTTTCCAGCCCTGCATCACGGGCGCCGAAAGGCCGCCCACTACCGCCACTGCAATCGTGCCACGCGGGAATACCGGGACCTCGTCGCCGTCGGGGCGCGTCAGGTAGTCCGCCGGCCACGTGCCGTCCCGGCGGATTCGCGTGGTGATGAGACCGTCGAAATAGGCCGACCGCCGGAACTCGCCCAGGGGCAGCCGGGCCGCCCGCCAGATCGTTTCCGCGACATCCTCCCGGGAAAGGCCGCTGAGGTGGGCCTGCGCGGCCCGCGCGGCGCTGATGAGGACCACGGCGCCGTTGGGCATTTCGAAGGTGGCCAGGCTGCGCGCCAGCAGGTCGAAGCCGTCGAGCATGAAGTTGCCGGTGTGCGACCAGCCCCCGGCGAACAATGACAGCGTGCTGTCTTCCGGCCCGAAACCCTGGCTGACATGGAACGGCGGCCACGGGCTCGCCTCGTTTTCGGTGAATGCGCCCGACAGCATCGCCATGTTGCCTTGGACATTCGCGATGTTGGTGCCGACGCGGCCGCCGCCGAGGTTGCGGATGAACAGGTTCAACGCCCGGCCGATCACCGCATTGGCGCGATTGCCCGGGCCGAGCGCATTGTCGCCGCCGTTCATGCCGACTTCGCGGGCGATCGGGCCACCAACCAACTGCAGATAGGAAAACGAGTTGCCGGAGCGCACGTTGAAGGCGCTGGGCCCGCCTGCGAATGCCTCGACCGCCGCGAGCAGGATCGGCAGGTGGCATGGTGCGGCGCCGGCCATTACCGCGTTGATCGCCACCGCCTCGACGTCGGCGCGCCAGCCCTCGGGCGGCATCGACGGCGCGACAATCTCGTCGGGCCGGTGGCTGGTGCCTGCCAGCATCGCCGCCACCGCCTCCTCGGTGGGCGGGATGATCGGCAGGCCGTCGGTCCAGCCCTCCGCCGCGAAATGGTGCTGAACGGCGGCGAGGTCGCCACGGCATGCGATGCGCGGCGGCGACGGCGGCTCGCTCAGGCCGATCGCCTGCTCCTCATTCGTCAGCGGGCGCGTCAACGCATCGAGAGCGGCCTCGATCGCGGTGCCGACCGCCTCGGAATTCGGCCTGACGGGATACGGGATCATGACGTCGCGGATCGGCGCGCCGATGCGCTCCCGGGCAGCCGCGCCGAACCCCGCAACGGCATCGAAACCGATGAAGACGGAGGCAACGCCGTCACGTTCGAGCGCCGCCAGATAGCCGTAAGCGACTTGGGTCAGCGCGCTGGTCGGGCTGCCAAAATAGACGACCAATTCGCCGGCTGCGACGATCTCGGCGCGCTGCGCGGCATCGTCGTCCATGTAGTTGAGGCCGCGGTTGAGACGCCGCACCGCCGCACCGGGACAGCGCACGGGAATCATGGCCGCGGCACGGTCGATGACCTCTTCCATGTTCGACCCATGCGGCATGGAATTGATCAGGACCAGCGTGCGCCCGGCGAGATGCGCCGGTCGGCGGGCGAGCGGAACGCGGCGCACCGGATGGCGCGCGCCGCGGGGATCACGGACCTCGTAGACCGCGGGCGCTGTCGGCTCCGCGCTCACGACACGTGCATATCGTCGATGAGAAGCATCGGCAGAGACTTGTGCGTCGGCTTGAAGCGCACCTTCGCGCTCATCGCGTAGACGTCCACGTTGTCCCACAGCGTATAGATGATCTTGTCGTGATCGAGCACTTTGATGGCCTGGCGTATCAGATCACCGCGCTTGGTGTCGTCGAGGGTGCGCTTGGCCTCCTCGTAGGGCCGGTCGAACGCCGGGTTGTCGTACATGGCGAACGGCGACTTCGACCAGAAGCTGAGGCCGAGGGCATCGACCGGCGAGGCGGTATTCGCGACGTAATTGGCAAACACCGCCGCAAACGGCACCGACGGGTCGGTGTGCGCCTTGCGGATCAGCTTGATGAGGTCGATGACTTCGTGGCCCCTCGGCTCAGCCTTGATCCCGATCGCGTGAAAGTACAGGGCTACCGCTTCGACCGTCTGCCGAATGCCGTAATACTGCCCTTCTGAATAATACAGCGGGATCGTAAAGCCGTTGGCGTAGCCCGCTTCTTTCAGAAGCGCCTTGGCCTTGGCGGGGTCGTAGGGATAGAATTTGAGCGACGGATCATAGCCGATTTCGCCCGGCGCCAGCCACGGGTAGCGCGTGGGCATGCCCTGAAGAAGGCCCTTGACGATGGCCTCGCCGTCGATGGCATAGGCCATGGCTTGGCGCACGCGCAGATCGCCCCATGGCATCTTGGTATTGAACAGGTCGAAATAGAGCCCGACACTCGGATTGACCGGCACGCGCTCGATATGGAAGCCCGCTTCCTCCAGAGATTTCACGGCGGGAAAAGGCGTGCCGAGGATGAGGTCGGCCTCGCCGGCGCGCAACTTCGCAAGCCGCGTCGTGTCGTCCTTGACGAAGATGAAACGCGCCCGCTTGATCTGCGGAGCGCCGCCCCAGTAACGGTCGAAGGCGGCAAAGTCGAGATGCTCTCCGAATGCGTACCCGGCAAACTTGTAGGGGCCGGTGCCCACCGGATGCTTGACGAAGGCCTCCTCGCCGACACGGTCGTGGTAGGCCTTCGATTCCACCAGGAATGCGCGGGTCGGAAGATAAGCCGCGTCGGGCGCGCTGAAGCGAATTCGGAACGTCTGCCGGTCGACCACCTCGAAGCCTTCCACCGCGTGGGCATGACGCTTGTAGAATGGGTTCTTCGCCAGCGAACGAGCGTGGCTGAAGGCGAGGTCATCGGCGGTCAGTGGATCGCCCGAGTGAAATATGACGCCTTCGCGTATCTTGAACTCGATCGTCTTGCCGTCGTCGGAGGCGTGCCACGTGGCAACACCGGGCCTTATGTTGCCGTCGGTGCCGATGCCCACCAGCGGCTCGACGATGTTGAGCAGCGAGACCCAGACGATCGGCGTGTCGTTGGAGAGGATGGGATCAAGGGTATCCGGCTCCTCGGCCAATGCCACCGTGAAGGGCCGGCCACTTTCTTGCGCATGGGCGCCCGTCCCGGCAGCGGACAGTGCCGCCAAGCTCAGCGCACCGGCGTTGAAATCCCGCCTCGTGATACCGCTCATTCCAGCCCCTCCCGACATCTCTTTTTATTCACTGTCATATCGGCGCAGTCGCGCCAATAGGAAGCTGCAAGAACCACCGCCGAGAATCCGCAATGCGCGCTCAAGCCCTTCGGCGGGATCGATCTCCGCTTCGGCCGCCGGCCCCCAGGGCTCCTCCTCACGGCCTGCCAAGCCGGACCTCGGCGGGCGACGATCGGGCTCGTCCGCGACAAGACGGGCGGCGTGACGCACGCGCTGCGCTGGCCTCCGACCAACGCCGGGGCGATGCCGCCGTGGAGCGAGGCTGAAGGCCGATCGGCGCGAGACAAGCTTTAGTCCAGTCCTGAAGCGCCGGGAGCCACCGTACAAATCCTTAGACTACACGCGGCGGCCCATCGCCGGGGCCGCGCAATGCAAATTTGCCCTCAACTGGGCGTGCCTGCCCTCCGAGTTGCCCATCGTTCTTAGGACGCCACCCCGAACGAACCTGCGCCCTGGCGACGGGCTTGCCGCCCGCCGAAATCCTTATGGACGGGGCCGCCCGGCCGTCGCGTCGATTCGTTCGGCCAGCAGGGGCGAAGCGGCCTCCCTGGCGAGCCGCGCCAGATCGGCGACGCGGGAGCGGCCCGTCTTGGCGCGCAGGTTCTTCAGGTGCCAGCGGACGGTGTCGGGCGCACTTCCAAGACGGTCCGCGATCTGGACTACCCCTGCTCCCTCGGCCAGCAACAGGGCGATGCGCAGCTCGGTTCCGGTCAGACCATAGAGCTTCGCGAAGGCTTCACCCGGCACCTGCGCCGGCTCGCCCGCGCGATGGAAGAAGACCGCTGTCGAGCCGTTGCGCGCGCCGGCTGCCGCGCCAAGCGGCAGCAAGGTGGCGATGAGGCCCGGCCCGGCCGCGTCCTGCAGCGCGACGGTCCGGCCCTGCGCGTCGCAGAGGTCCGGTGTCGCCGCCGGCAGCAGGCCGTCCCGGATCGGGATGGCCTTCGTCTCGACCAGCTTCGCCGCGGCCGGGTTCATGTGTTCGATCTTGCCCGTCCGGTCGACGATCGCGATGGGCGTGGCCAGCGCGTCGATGATCTCGGCGAACCGCGCCCCCGCCAGCGTGCGCCGGCCGATCAGGTCGGAGATCGTCAGCGCGCGCCGTACGTGCGGCGCGACCAGTCCCATCTTCCGCTTGTCCTCCGGCCCGAAGGGCGGCAGCGGCGCCGAGCGGGTCATCGCCAGCCCGCCGAAGCGCTCGGCCGTCTTGAAGGCCAGCACCGCCAGCGCGTCGTGCGCGCCCCGCGCCTCCATCCACTCGCGCCAGAAGCGATTGTCGCGGGGCAGGCGGCCGTTCACGTCGCGGCCGCCCGACGTGCCGAGGATCTCGGCGAGCGTCACGGCCTTGTCCATCTCGGCCACGACGAAGCCGTACTTGATGCTGGCGAGCGTCTCGGCGTCCCGGTCGAACGCGCGGTTGAAGGCCCGGTCCACGCCGATACTGTCGCCGTCGCCAGGCGCGGCGGGGTCGGCGTTGAACAGGAACAAGCGCACGCGGTTGCCGCCGACGAAGGCGCTGATGGCAGCGAGCGCCTCGGGCCAGCGCGTCGGGTCGAGCGCGCAATCGTAGATATCGCCAACTAGGTCGGACAGCGTCGCCGCGAACACCGCGTCGGCCGTCGGCCCCCGCGCCATCGTCGTTTCCTCGTCCAAAGAGCAGCAGTGGGATTTTCTTCTGCCGCGCCGTCAAGTCAACCGCAGCGGCATGGCGCGCATCTTGCCGAAGCTGGCCTGAAACCGAAATCCACCCCATTCGGGGTGGAGACAAGCCGCAAATCCCCATGACAAATTGCACTGCATTTTATGCGGGCGCGACGGACAGGGTTCCGGGCGTCCCGTGCCCAGGCTGCCGCCTTCGGCTGCCCGGACAGCGTGCAAACGGAGCAGATGATGGCCCTGACCGCCTTCGGACATGAAATCGCCGCCGCCCAGTTCGGCTCGCAGTCGGCCGGCAACCTCGCGGTCCTGACCGACGGCTCGGTCGTGCTCGGCGGCCAGTCCAATTCGACCGGCCTCAGCTACCAGCACTTCGCCGCCGACGGCGAGCTGCTCGGCACCATCCACGTCGACGTGCCGCCGAACCTTCCGTTCGGGTCCGACGCCGTCCTGGCGCTCAGCAATGGCGGCTTCGCGGTGCTCTTCCAGGAGAACCTCTACGGCGCCGACGACATCTGGGCGCGCAGCTATCATGCCGACGGCACCCCGGCGACCGACTTCGTCCACGTCAACGGCGTGACCGACGGGACCCAGTCCGAGTTGTTCGCGACCGCGACCACGGGCGGCGGCTATTACGTCGACTACACCGACACCAGCGCGTCCTCGACGAGCTTCAATCCGCTCGTCCAGAACGACGCCCACCCGAACGACAACAGCGCGATCGAGGACGACGACGTCCGCGGTGTCTTCGTCGATGCCCACGGCACCGTCGGAGCCGATACCAACCTCGTCGCCGGAACCAAGGAGGCGCCGGGCCCGTTCGCCGGCCCCTATGATGCCACCGCCGGCGAGCAGCGCTCGGGCGCGCCCGCGACGCTCGACAACGGCTCCGTCGTCGTGCCGTACATCGACCGCGACTACTACACCTTCGTCAACGGCCCGAACGGCAACTCGCCGGACGTGTCGGCCGTCTGGGCGATCTCGATGCGGATCGTGACGCCGACCGGAATCTCCTCCGTCATCCAGGTCGACGGCAACACGCTCCCGCCGGCGGATTCCGAGGTGCAGGCCTACCATGAGGCCCGCCCGGAGGCGGTGGCGCTTGCCGGCGGCGGCTTTGCGGTGGTCTTCAGCATGCAGGACTTCACCGTCAACCCGGCGCAGGTCCATACCGAAGTCCGCTTCTTCAACGACGACGGCTCCGCCAGGACGGACCCCATCATCCTGCTCGACCGCGACGAGCAGTTCGTCGACGCCGGCGTCAAGCTCGCCGCCCTGCCCGGCGGCGGCTTCGCCATGGGCTACCAGACCGTCGGCGACGATCACGGCCAGGACACCCGCCTCGCCATCGTCGACGCCCAGGGCAACATCCAGAGCGACGTCTCCGTCGCCTCCGGCGGCGGCGACCAGACCCTGCAGGGGCTATCCGTCGCCGCCGACGGCTCGGTCTATGTGAGCTGGCACGACCAGAGCCGGGCCGTGGGGAGCGAGTCGGGCGATTTCGTACAGCGCTACGTCGTCAACGCCGATGGCGACTTCGTCATGACCGGCGGCGACCGCGCCGACACCATCAAGAGCACGGCCGACGCCGCCCACGCCACCTGGATCGACGGCGGCGGCGGGGCCGACGTGCTCACCGGTGGCGCCGGCGCGAGCCACCTCTACGGCAATGCCGGCGCCGACACGCTCCGCGCCGGGAGCGGCGCGGCCCTGATGGACGGCGGCAACGGCAACGACACCTATGTCGTGAACAGCATCGCCGACGTCGTGTTCGAGCGGCCGGACGCCGGCACCGACCTCGTGCGCAGCACGATCGCCTACCATCTCGGCGCCAATGTCGAGAATCTCACCCTGACCGGCCCGGCAGCGATCTCGGGCACTGGCAACGGACTCAACAACACGATCACCGGCAACGGCGCCGCCAACGCCCTGTCGGGCGGCGGCGGCAACGACGTCCTCCATGGCGGGCGCGGCGACGACACCCTGAACGGCGGCGCGGGCAACGACACGCTGGACGGCGGCGCGGGCGCCGATCGCATGGCCGGCGGGAAAGGGAACGACACCTACGTCGTCGACGACCCCCACGACGCCGTCGTCGAGGCCAAGGGCAACGGCATCGACCTCGTCCGGGCATCCGTCGACTTCACGCTGTCGCGCAATGTCGAGAACCTGACCCTGACGGGCAAGGCGGCGCTCGACGGCACCGGCAACGGCGCCGCCAACGTCGTCACCGGCAACGCCGCGGCCAATCACCTGAGCGGCGCGGCGGGAAACGACACGCTGCTCGGTGGCGCGGGCAACGACCTCCTCGACGGCGGCGCAGGCAAGGATCTTCTCACGGGCGGCAAAGGCAACGACATCTTCCGTTTCGACAGCAAGCTCGTTGCGGCGAACGCCGACCACATCGCCGACTTCGCTCACGGCCACGACCACATCCAGCTCGACAGCGCGGTGTTCGGGGCCCTGACCGGCACCGGCACGCTCGGCGCCGCATTCTTCGTCGAGAACACGACCGGCAAGGCCGAGACCCAGGACCAGCACATCATCTACGACAGTCAGACCGGCGCGCTGCTCTACGACGCCGACGGAAGCGGCAAGGGCCACGCGGTTCAGTTCGCGACCCTCGACAACCATCCCGCAACGCTCACGCACGCGGATTTCCTGGTGGCCTGACGCCGACAGCCCGCCGCCTTCGCGGTAACACGTAATCTTGCCGTCGGGGATCGCGTTGGGTTCCCGCACGACGAACGCGGGCATGGAGCGAAGAACGGCGCGCCCGGCACCGACGGGCACGCCAGTCAGC
>DASZVN010000051.1:0-37493 GCA_035547055.1 Hyphomicrobiales bacterium | reverse complement strand
GACCGGGGCCTCCGCCTTGGCGGCAATCGCGGGCGCCGCCGCCATCGCGACGGCCGCGGCGCCCGGCGCCGGTGCCGTCGGCCGCGGCCGGGCCTCGGCCTCGATGCGGCGCACGGCGTCCTCAAGCGACAGGCGCTCGCGCGTGATCTCCGATTCGGTGAGCGGCGGATCGAGGCTGCGCAATTGCTGGACCAGCGCCTTGCGCGCGCGTTCGTAGATCTCGCGGCGACTCTCCGAACTCGTCGGATCGAGGCCCGCGACGGCGCGCGCCAGCACGGGATAATAGTCGGCCATCTCGCCCGGCTCAGCCCTCTCAGCGGCGGCAAAGCCGCCGGACTCCCCGCTTGTTAGCCCTGGAATGGGTCATGAACAAGGACGGTGTCGCCCCGTTCGGGGCTGGTCGACAAGAGGGCGACCGGGCAATCCACCAGCTCTTCGATCCGCCTGACATATTTGACCGCCTCGGCCGGCAGCGCCGCCCACGAACGGGCGCCGTGGGTGGTCTCCTTCCAGCCCGCGACGGTCTCGTAGACGGGCTCCGCCAGGGCCTGCTCGCTCTGCCCCGCCGGCAGGCGGTCGATCTCGATGTCGCCGAGGCGATAGCGCACGCAGACCTTGATGGTGTCGAAGCCGTCGAGGATGTCGAGCTTGGTCAGCGCAAGGCCGTCGATGCCGCCGGTCTTGACCGCCTGGCGCGCCGCGACCGCGTCGAACCAGCCGCAGCGCCGCGGCCGTCCGGTGACGGTGCCGAATTCGCGGCCGCGCTCGCCGATCAGGCGGCCGGTTTCGTCGACGAGCTCGGTCGGGAACGGCCCGCCGCCGACGCGGGTGGTGTAGGCCTTGGCGATGCCGAGCACATAGCCCACGGCGCGGGGGCCGAGCCCGCTGCCGGCCGCGGCCCCACCGGCGACCGTGTTGGACGAGGTGACGTAGGGATAGGTGCCGTGGTCCACGTCCAGCAGGGCGCCCTGGGCCCCCTCGAACAGGATGCGCTCGCCGGCGCGGGCGCAGCGGTCGAGGATCTGCCAGGTCGGCGCCGCGTAGGGCAGCACCACCGGCGCGATCGACGCCAGCTCCTGGTAGATCGCCTCGCCGGAGACCTCGGGCAGATCGAAGCCGCGCAGCAGCGCATTGTGGTGGACCAGGAGGCGCTCGATCTTCTCGCGCAGCGTCTCGAGATTGGCGAGGTCGATCAGGCGAATGGCGCGGCGGCCGACCTTGTCCTCGTAGGCCGGGCCGATGCCGCGCCTGGTGGTGCCGATGCGGGTGCCGCTGTTCTCGGCCTCGCGCAGCGCGTCGAGCTCGCGGTGGAGCGACAGGATCAGCGGCGCGTTCTCGGCCACCTTGAGGTTGTCGGGAGTGACGGCGATGCCCTGCCCCTTCAGCCGGCCGATCTCGTCGGCGAGCGCATGGGGATCGACCACGACGCCGTTGCCGATTACCGACAGCTTGCCCGGCCTGACCACGCCGGAGGGAAGCAGGCTCAGCTTGTAGGTCGTGCCGTCGACGACGAGGGTGTGGCCGGCATTGTGGCCGCCCTGGAACCGCACCACCACGTCGGCCTTCTCGGAGAGCCAGTCGACGATCTTGCCTTTGCCCTCGTCGCCCCATTGGGCGCCGACCACCACCACATTGGCCATCGCGGCCCCACCGGCTGATCAAAACACGAAAGCCCCGGCGCAGAACGACGGGGCTGCCGGGTCGTAGCGGAAGGCGGCCGGCGCCGCAAGGCGCCCTCGCCTCACCGGACCGGGGGCAGCAGCGCCAGCAGGCGCATCAGGTCGCGCTGCGACTCGGCCCCGGTGCGCTGGAAGATCTCGCCGAGATGGGTGCGCAGCGTCGAGATCTTCACCCCGCGCTCGGCGGCGATCTCCTCCGGCGAGCGGCCGCGGTAGATCGCGTAGGCGATGGCCGCCTGGGCCGGGCTGAGGCCGAACAGCGCCGACAGCATGGCCTCGTTGAAGGCGGGGCTGTCGCTCGCCGCGCGGAGGGTCACGAGCGCATGGCCCTTGCCGCTGGCGGCGTACGCGCCGCGCGGCAGCGGCGTCACCAGCACCAGGAGCGACGGGACGCCGTCGCTGTCGCTGAGGCGCATCACGCCGCCGGCGCCGCCGGTCGCCGCCTCATGGATCAGGCGCAGGAGGCGGCGGCTTTCGACCGACCGCAGGGCCTCGATCGGCCGCTGGCGGCTGCCGAGCTTCAGGCCGCTGCCGGCGCGCTCCAGCGCCTCGGCAGCCGCATTGGCCGCAACGACATGGCCGGCCTGGTCGGCGACGACCGCGCCGAAGGCGAGCGCGTCGAGCGCGAGCGCGTGCACCCCGTCCCGGCGCGCTGCCTGATGGCGGAGCCGGAGCTGCAAGGCCCGCTTGATGTGCGGCACGTAGGGGGCGAGGCGCTGCTTCTCGTCCTCCTCGAACAACTGCTTGGTATGGGTGCGCTCGATGCTCGCCGTCGCGATCACGCCGGGGGCGAGCTTGAGCGTTGCCGCCATCGGCCGGAACAGGCCGAAGCGGCGACCGAAATCGTTGTAGAACTCGGTGCGGACAAGATCTCGCTCGGGGAAATACTCGTAGCCCAGCCGCACCACGTCGGGCGGCATCGCGACGGCGCGGGATTGCCATGGGTCGAGCCGGCTGAACCGGGCGGTATACGGCTCGATGGTCTCGAGGCCGTCGCGGGTGAGGGAGATGTCCCGGACCACGCCATGCTCGGTCACGAACACGGCGGCGGTCTCGACCCCGGCAGCGCGCGCGACCGCGGCGGCGATGCCGGGCCAGCGCTCGTCGTTGAGCGCGGCGTCGTAGATGTCGGCAATGCGGTCGGGATGAGGGCCTTGGTGGTCCAGAAAAGGAACGCGCCCCTGTGCGCGCAGTGGTCGATTTCACTAATTTAGATGGGGGAATTACCCGCGTCAATCCGACACAGCCTTGCTTCAAGAGGGAGGCTTTCCCGCCATCCGGCGGCGACAGCGTTGATCATCCGTTAAGCGCATCCGCCGCATCCTCGCGATCATGAAAGTGCGCGTTGCGTTGGTGCTGGCCGGGACCGCTGCCGGGCTCGCGGCCTGCGGCCTGTTCTCGTTCGAGGAGCGCCCGCCGTGGCGCGATGCCGCCGAGGCGCGATGCCTCGCCGACCCCGCCGCGCTCGCCCATGCCAGCTTCACGCCGCGCCGGGCGATCGACGGCCCTGGCATCTGCGGTCTCGAGCACCCGCTCCGGGTGAGCGCCCTCCTCGACGGCAGCGTCGCCATGGCGCCGCAGCCGACGCTCGGCTGCCCGATGGTCGCCGGGCTCCAGATCTGGCTGACGCGGGTGGTGCAGCCGGCGGCGATGCAGGATTTCGGCGAGCCGGTCGCCTCGCTCAAGGTCGCCGCGGCCTATGGCTGCCGCTCGCGCGACAATATCCGCGGCGCCAGGCTGTCCGAGCACGCCTTCGGCAACGCGATCGACATCTCCGCCTTCGTCCTGCAGGACGGGCGCGAGGTCGTGGTTCGCAGCGGCTGGAACGGCGCCCCCGAGGAGGCCGCGTTCCTCCGCGCCGTGCACGGCGGCGCCTGCGGCATCTTCACGACGGTGCTCGGGCCGGGAGCCGACCGCTACCACACCGACCACATCCATCTCGACCTGGCGCACCACAACGCCAGCGCCACCAGCCATTTCTGCCAGCCCTCGCCGCAGCAGGATGCCGAGCACGAGGGCGTGCCGATGTCCTACGCGCCGCGCCCGCTGGCGCCGGCGGCGACGCCGCCCGCGCCCCGCCCGGCCTATGGCTATGCCGACCGCGGCCCGACCACCGCCTACTCGCCGCCGCGCCGCCCCTTCAGCATCTCCAGCGCCGCCGCCGACCCGTTCGCCATCACGCGGTGAGCGGTAAGGGGGCAAGCGAAGCTTGCCCACGACGCCACCCTGCAAATCACACGTCCGCGGCGGCAGGCAGCGGCGAGCGGCCGAGCACGAGGTCGGACGCCTTCTCGCCGATCATGATCGAGGGCGCGTTGGTGTTGCCGCCGATGATGGTCGGCATGATCGAGGCGTCGGCGACGCGG
The DNA here is from genome assembly GCA_035547055.1 of Hyphomicrobiales bacterium. GTDB lineage: Bacteria > Pseudomonadota > Alphaproteobacteria > Rhizobiales > Methylopilaceae > DASZVN01. Next base: position 33,448 of record DASZVN010000051.1, on the reverse strand, counting down.
AGGCCCGCGATGCCGCGGACACGCAGGTCGGGGTCGACCACGGCGTCGTCGCCGGTCCCCATGCGGCAGGTGCCGACCGGGTGGAACGCGGTCGCCGTGGTCGAGCGGAGATAGCCGACGATGTCGTCGTCGGTGACGACGTCCGGCCCCGGCCGCACCTCCCGGCCGACATAGTGGGCGAAGGGCTCGGTCGAAAACAGCTTCCGCACGATGCGGATCGCCGCGATCAGGCTGGCGCGGTCGTTCTCGGTCGCGAGCAGGTTGAAGTGGATGCGCGGGGCCGCCAGCGGATCGGCCGAGGCCAGCGTCACCTCGCCCATGCTCTCGGGATGGAGCAGCACGCCGGCGTTCGACAGCACGTGGCCCCGCGGCGCCTTCACGCCCGGGAACCAGACATGGGCATCCATCCCGACCGGGCTGAACAGGATCTGCACGTCGGGCCGCTCCAGCCCCTCGCGGGTGCGGAGGAACGAGTTGCACGTCACCGGCAGGCCGGAGACGACGCCGCGGCCGAGCAGCGCCCACTCGACCATCGCCATGGCGAGGCGGTCGAAGCGGAGGTTGCGGTCGAAGGTGATCGGCTCGCGGCACTCGAACAGCGAGTGCGCCCCGGCATGGTCCTGCAGGCGGCGGCCGACGCCGGGCAGGTCCTGGACAACGGCGATGCCGTGCTGCCGCAGGTGGTCGGCCGGGCCGATGCCCGACAGCATCAGGAGCTGCGGCGAGTTGTAAGCGCCGCCCGACAGCACGATGTCGCGGGCGGCGCGGACGACGTGGCGCTGGCCGTCCTTCACATATTCGACGCCGGCGGCGCGGCCGCCTTCGACGATCACGCGGGTCGCCTGCGCCCGGGTGACGACGGTGAGGTTCGGCCGCGCCAGCGCCGGCACCAGATAGGCCGCCGCGGTCGATGCCCGCCGTCCCCGGCGCGACACCGTGAAGTCGGGCGCGGCGAAGCCTTCGGTCTGAGTGCCGTGGAAGTCCGTGCTCTCGGGATAGCCGAGCTTCGCCGCGGCGGCGACGAGGTCGCGATAGAGCGCGTTGTCGGTCTTGTGGCGCGAGACCGTCAGCGGCCCCGAGCCGCCGTGATAGGGGCCCTCCCCGCGCCAGTCGGTCTCGGCGCGCTTGTAGTAGGGCAGGATGTCGGCATAGCCCCAGCCGGTGCAGCCGAGCTGGCGCCATTGGTCGTAGTCGCGCGGGTGGCCGCGCGAATAGAGCATGCCGTTGATCGAGGACGAGCCGCCGAGCACCTTGCCGCGCGGCACCGGCACCCGGCGACCGTTCAGCGTCGGCTCGGGATCGCTCTGGTAGTTCCAAGAGAAGCGGCGGTCGATCCAGAGGTCGCGAAACGCCAGCGGCACGCGGAACTTGATGTGGCTGTCGCGCCCGCCGGCCTCGAGCAGCGCCACCTTGGCGCCGTCGGCCGAGAGCCGGTTGGCGAGGACGCAGCCGGCCGAGCCGGCGCCGACGACGATGTAGTCCGCTTCGGTTACGGGCATCAGGCGTCCGCCCGCTCGGTCGGCGCGGCTGCCGGGGCCATCGTGGCGCCGCGGACGAGATCGATCAGCGCCTCGGGATCGGCCGGCACGCGATCGCCCCGCCAGGCGACGTGGCGGTCGGGCCGCGCCAGGACGAGCTTGCGGTCGTAGAGCGCGGCCGCCTCGTCCGAGCGGACGTCGACGAGGTCGAGCGGCACCCCGCGCGCCGCCGCCGCGGCCAGGAGGCCCTCGACCTCGACCGCGGGATCGAGGCGGAGCAGAGAAAAGCCGGGCCCCATCGCGTCGTAGAGCGAGCGGCCGTCGTCGAGCCAGAGATGGGGCGCGCGGCAGCCCGGCACGGTTGAAGGGGTGTAGCCGTCCATGGTGTAGGCCGGGGCCTCCTCGCCGTCATAGGCGACGAGCGGCGAGCGGTCGTAGAAATAGCCGTAGTTCAGCCCGGCGCAGAAGAACTGGGGCAGGTTGATGTCGTAGAGGCGCTGGCCGATCTCGGCGCGGACGGCATCGCCCGCGGGACCGTCGGCCTCGATCTCCGCCGGGACGTTGCCGCCGCGCGGGGCGTCCTTGATGCTGCGCACCGCGAGCGCGGTGACGAAGCGCGAGACCTGCTCGGTGATCGGATGGCGCTCGCGGTCGTGGGCGTCGAGGATCGCTTCCGGCGCCCAGCCATGGTGCACCGCCGCCAGCATCCAGGACAGGTTCATCGCATCGGCGATCCCCGCGTTCATGCCGTAGCCGGCGACCGCGATCCAGAGATGGGCCGCGTCGCCCGAGAGGAACACCCGCCCGTGCCGGAGCTCGGCCGCGACCAGCCGCCGCGCGGTCCATTTCTCGCGGCCGAGGATCTCGTAGGAGAAATCCGCGCCGACGCCGAGCACCGCGCGCAGCGCCGCGTCGGCGTCGAAGCCTTCGAAATCGGCGCGGCCGGCCGGCAGCGGGGTGTGGATCAGCCATTCCTCGCGGCCGTCGATCGCGACCACGATGCCGTGATGGCGCGGGTTCACGGCATGGAACATCCAGGCGCGCGGATGCGGGATGCGGCCGAGGAGGTCCGGCGCCCGGATGTGGGTCGAGCACAGCTTCGACACCTCGGCGTCGCCGATCAGCTTGATGCCGACCGATTTCCGCACGACCGAATGGCCGCCGTCGCAGCCGACCAGCCAGCGGCCGCGCACGCTGACCGGCTCGCCGCTGTCGAGGTTGCGGCCATAGGCGGCGGCGCCGGTGGCGTCCTGCGTCACCCGCTCGACCGCGACGCGGCTCAGGATGCGGATGTTCGGCTGGGCCTTGGCGTGGGCGAACAGGATCGGCTCGGCGAAGACCTGGTTGATCCGGTGCGGCGGCTCCGGCGTCGGCCAGTCGCTGTCGACATAGCCCTTGGCGGTGTAGCGCTCGGCCCGGCAGGGGATGCGGATGCGGGTCAGCTCCGCGCCCATGACGCTGACATTGTAGGTGGCGTCGTTCGGATAATCGGCCGGGAGGCCGGCGTCCCGCAGCGCGCCGGCGAGGCCGAGCTCGCGGTAGATCTCCATCGAGCGCGACGAGATGTGGTTGCACTTGACCGACGGCGGCTCGCCGGCGCGGCGCTGCTCCAGCACCGTCACCGGCACCCCGCGCCGGGCGAGGTCGATCGCGAGCGTCAGCCCGACCGGCCCGGCCCCGACGATGACGACGCCGTCCTCACGTTCTGCCATGGTCCCGCCGCTGTCGTTGAGTCATCAAGGACCGCAGCCTAGTGAGTTTCACCGCGGATGGCGAGGCGGCGCGGACCGCCCTTGCACCGGCCGCCGCAAAGGGGATGCTCACGGCCGGTCGGCAGCGGGGGGTGGCGGCAGTGGCGGTGTCGGGCGGCAGGGTCCTGGCGGTCGGCGGGCTTGCCGCGGAGGCCCGGATCGCCCGTGCGGCCGGCTGGTCGGCCGTGATCGCCGGCGGTCGGAGCGCGCTCCTGCGCACGCGCCTCGAAGCGACGAAGGGTCGCTGGGATGCCGTCGTGAGCTTCGGCATCGCCGCCGGGCTGGATCCCGCGCTGGCGGCCGGGGCGGTTGTCGTCGCCGACGCCATGCTGGACGCAGACGGCAGGACGGTGCCCTGCGACCCCACGCTCGCGCAGGCCATTCGCGCCGGCCTTGGCGCGGCGGCCCTTCGCGGAACCGTCGCCGGCATCGACGCGCCGCTGCTCGGCCCGGCCGACAAGGCCGCGCTGCACGCCCGCACCGGCGCGCGCGCCGCGGACATGGAATCGCACATCGCCGCCGCCTTTGCCGCTGCCGCGGGCGTTCCGTTCATGGCGGTGCGGGTGGTCTGCGACCCGGCCGGGCGCGCCCTCCCCGCCCTCGCCGCGACTGCGCTGAGGCCGGACGGCACCAGCGATCTCGGCGGCGTGCTGCTTGGCCTTCTCCGGGAGCCCGCCGCGCTTCCCGCGCTGCTGAGGCTGGCCCGCGATTCGCGGACGGCGCTGGCGACCCTCGCCCGCATTGCGCCGACGATCGCCGCCGCGCTGCCGCCGTAGGGTGGGCGTCGGCGCCGCCGACGCCCACCCTACGAGCGCTTCCGCGGATCGCCGAAGCCGCCGCCGGTCGGCGTCTCGACGATCACCGCCTCGCCTGCCGCGAGCGTCGTCTGGTCGCAGCCGCCGAGCCGCTCGACCCGGCCGTCGGCCCGGCGGACGGCGTTGCGGCCGACCTGCCCCGGTTCGCCGCCCATCAGGCCGAACGGCGCCACCCGACGATGGCCGGAGAGGATGGCGCAGTCCATCGCCTCGCGGAAGCGGATGACGCGGCGGACGCCGTCGCCGGCGTTCCAGTGCCCCTTCCCGCCCGAGCCGCGGCGGATCGAGAACTCCTCCAGCACCACCGGGAAACGGCTCTCCAGCACCTCGGGGTCGGTGAGGCGCGAATTGGTCATATGGGTGTGAACGGCATCGGCGCCGTCGAAGCCCGGCCCGGCCGGCGCGCCGGAGCAGATCGTCTCGTAGTACTGGTAACGGGCGTTGCCGAAGGTGAGGTTGTTCATCGTGCCCTGGGCCGAGGCCATGGCGCCGAGCGCGCCGAACAGGCAATCGGTCACCGCCTGGCTGGTCTCGACGTTGCCGGCGACGACCGCGGCCGGAAAAGCCGGCTTCAGCATCGAGCCTTCCGGAATGACGATGCGGATCGGGCGGAGGCAGCCCGCGTTCATCGGGATGTCGTCCTCGACCATGACGCGGAAGACATAGAGCACCGCCGCCCGCGTCACCGGCTCCGGCGCGTTGAAATTGTCCGGCTGCTGCGAGCTCGTGCCGATGAAATCGACGGTCGCCTCGCGCCGCGCGCGGTCGACGGTGATCGCGACCTTGATGACCGTGCCCTGGTCCATCCCGACCTGGAAGGCGCAGTCGTGCAGCCGGTCGATCACCCGGCGCACGCTCTCGGCGGCGTTGTCCTGGACATGGCCCATATAGGCCTCGACCACCGGCAGCCCGAACTCCGCGATCATCTTGCGGATCTCCTGGGCACCCTTCTCGTTGGCCGCGATCTGGGCCTTGAGGTCGGCGACGTTCTGGGCCGGATTGCGCGCCGGCCACGGCCCGGCCGTCAGCAGCGCCATCAGCTCCGCCTCGCGCAGGCGGCCGCCGTCGACCAGCCTGAAATTGTCGAGATAGACCCCCTCCTCCTGGATGACGGTCGCGCGCGGCGACATCGAGCCCGGCGCGACGCCGCCGACATCGGCATGGTGGCCGCGGCTGGCGACGAAGAACAGAAGGCTCCTGCCGGCCTCGTCGAAAACGGGCGTGACGACGGTGATGTCGGGCAGATGCGTGCCGCCGTTGTAGGGGGCGTTCAGGGCATAGACGTCGCCCGGCCGGAGCGCGTCGCGGTTCGCCGCCAGCACCGTCTCGACCGAGCGGTCCATCGAGCCGAGATGGACCGGCATGTGGGGCGCGTTGGCGACGAGGCTGCCGTCGGGCGCGAAGACCGCGCAGGAAAAGTCGAGCCTCTCCTTGATGTTGACCGACTGGGCGGTGTTCTGCAGCGTCACGCCCATCTGCTCGGCGATCGCCATGAAGCGGTTGTTGAAGACCTCCAGCATCACCGGGTCGGCCTCCGTGCCGATCGCCCGGCGCGCCGGCAGCGGCACCGCGCGGGTCAGCACCAGATGGTCGCGCGGGCTGACCCTGGCCTGCCAGCCGTCCTCGACCACGACGGTCTGGTTGGGCTCGGCGATCAGCGCCGGGCCGGCGACGACATGGCCGGCGCCGAGCCGATCGCGGGTGTAGAGCGCGGCGTCGTGCCACGCGCCGGCCGAATAGAAGCGCACCCGTCGCCGCGACGGCGGCAAGGGACCCGCTGCGGGCGGAAGCTCGGGCTCGCCGATCGTGCCGCCGCCGCCGACCGCCTCCACCGCAATGGCGGTGAGGACAAGCGGCCGCGCCGGATCGACGAAGCCGAAGCGCGCCTGATGGGCGGCGGCGAAGGCAGCCCGCATCGCGGCGAGGTCGCCCGCCGCGATCTCGAGATCGCCGTCGGTGCCGGCGTAGCGGAGGTGGGCCGTGACCGCGCTCGCGATGGCGGCGGGCGCGACGCCCTGCTCCGCAACCTCGGCCTCGGCCTCCCGGCGAAGGGCGGCCGCCGCCTCGGCCAGGGCGGCGAGGGCCGCCTCGTCGAGCGGCCGGTCGAGCGTCCGGATGCGCGTGGCGCGGATGTCGGCGAGCCCCATGCCGTAGGCCGACAGCAGGCCGGAGAGCGGGTGCACCAGGACGGTCGTCATGCCCAGGCTGTCGGCGACGGCACAGGCGTGCTGGCCGCCGGCGCCGCCGAAGCAGGCGAGCGCGTAGCGCCGGACGTCGTAGCCGCGGGCGACCGAAATCGTCTTGATCGCATTGGCCATGTTCTCGTTGGCGATGCGAATGAATCCATCCGCCACATCTGCCGCGGCGGATCGGTCGCCGCGGATGTCGGCAGCAAGTGTCGCGAACGTCTCCTGCACTGCGCCGGCGTCGAGCGGCTGGTCGTGATCCGGCCCGAAAATCGCGGGAAAGTAGTCCGGCACCAGCTTGCCGACCATCAGGTTGGCGTCGGTCACCGTCAGCGGCCCGCCCCGGCGATAGCAGGCCGGGCCGGGATCGGCGCCGGCCGAATCCGGCCCGACGCGGAGCCGGGCGCCGTCGTAGTGCAGCACCGAGCCGCCGCCCGCCGCGACGGTGTGGATCTTCATCATCGGGGCCCGCATCCTGACCCCCGCCACCTCGGTCTCGAAGGTGCGCTCCAGCCCGCCGTCGATATGCGACACGTCGGTCGAGGTGCCGCCCATGTCGAAGCCGATCACGCGCTCGAAGCCGGCCATGCGGCTGGTCGCGGCGGCCCCGACCACGCCACCGGCCGGCCCGGAGAGGATGGCGTCCTTGCCCTCGAAGCGCGTCGCGGTGGTGAGCCCGCCGGACGACATCATGAACATCAGCCGGCGGTCGCCCGGCGGCAGGCCGAGCTCGGCCGAGACCTCCGCGACGTAGCGGGCGAGGAGCGGCGTCAGGTAGGCGTCGACCACCGTGGTGTCGCCGCGCCCGACCAGCTTGATCAGCGGCGAGACCTCATGGCTCGCGGAAACCCGGGCGAAACCGATCTCCCGCGCCAGCGCCGCCACCGCCTGCTCGTGGGCGGGATGGCGGTAGGCGTGCATGAACACGATGGCGAGCGCGTCGATGCCCTCGGCCTTCAGCGCCTCGAGCCGCGGGCGGAGCGCCGCGAGGTCCGGCGCCTGCTCGACCGTGCCGTCGGCCAGCACGCGCTCGTCGACCTCGAGCACCCGCCGATGGAGCGCGGCCGGCTTCTCGATCGCCTTGGCGAAGATCCTCGGCCGTGCCTGGTAGCCGATCGCGAGCGCGTCGGCGAAGCCGCGCGTGGTCACGAGCGCGGTCGGCGCGCCCTGGCGCTCCAGGAGCGCGTTGGTCGCGACCGTCGTGCCCATGCGGACCTGGCCGAGCCGCTCCGCCGGCACCTTCTCGCCGTCGGCGAGGCCGAGCAGGCGGCGGATGCCGGCGACGGCGGCGTCGCGATAGGCGGCGGGATCCTCGGACAGCAGCTTGGCCGCGACCAGCGTGCCGTCGGGCCGCCGCGCCACCACGTCGGTGAAGGTGCCGCCGCGATCGATCCAGAAATCCCAGCGCCCCGGCGCGGCCATCGGTCACCCTTGGCGGAAAAGCCGATTCCCCTTTTCGCCGCCGCGCTCTAGCATGGCCGCTCGCCCGATCGAAGCGCAGGGAGACGTCATGAGGAGCTGGGTCGCCGCGACCCTCGGGGCCGTGCTCGCCTGCGCTGCCGGCAGCGCGGCCGCCCAGACCCATTGGGACGTGCCGACCCCCCTCGCCGACGGCAGCCTCCACACCCGCAACATCGTCGAATTCGCCAAGAACGTCGGCGAGCGCACCGGCGGATCGCTGCAGCTCACGATCCACGACAACGAATCCTTGATCAAGCTCGGCGACATCGCCAACGCCGTCAGCCGCCGCGCCGTGCCGGCGGGGGAGCTGCCGGGCGCGACGCTCGTCGACGAGGTGCCGCTGCTCGGCGCGGCGACGGTGCCGTTCCTGGCCAGCGGCTTCGATGCCGCCTGGCGGCTCTACCAGGCACAGAAGCCGCCGCTCCAGGAAGAGCTCGGCAAGCGCGGCCTCGCGATGCTCTACTCGGTCGCCTCCGCGCCGGTCGGGCTGTTCGCCGACCGGATGGTGAAGACGTTTGGTGATTTCGCCGGCATGCGCCTCCGCGCCGACACCCCCGCCCTGCAACGCCTCGCCCAGCTCCTCGGCGCCGTCGCCGTGGCGCTGCCGCCGGAGGTCGACTCGGTTGCGGCGATGAAGGACGACCGGATCGACGGCTTCTTCGCCTCCGCGCCCGCCGGCGCGAGCCGCCGCGCCTGGACCGCCGCCGCCTATTTCCACGACTTCCAGGCCTGGCTGCCGCGCGATCTCGTGATCGCCAACAAGGACGCCGTCGCCAACCTGTCGGCGAGCGAGCGCCGTGTGCTCGACGAGGCGGCCACGGCCGCCGAAGGGCGCGGCTGGGACTGGTCGAAGGCCGCGGCGCGCGAGGCCAACGAGCTGCTCGGCCGCAACGGCATCGTGGTGGTCACCCCCGACCAGACGCTCGCGACCGCGCTCGCCGCGATCGGCCAGATCCTGGCCGGAGAATGGGCTCGCGCAGCAGGGCCGGCCGCGGCGAAGCTCGTCGCCGCCGCCGGGCGCACATGACCGCGGCCGTCGGGATGGACGCGGACATGTTCGCCGCCGACAGCGCGCTCGCCGCCGCCGTCCTGCCATCGCCCAACCGCGAGGCACGGCGCGACGGCCGGGCGATCGACCTCCTGGTGCTGCACTACACCGGCATGCCGGACACCACCGAGGCGCTGGCGCGGCTCCGCGACCCGGCGAGCAAGGTCTCCTGCCACTATCTCGTCCGCGAGGACGGCGGCATCGTCCAGCTCGTGCCCGAAGCTGAGCGGGCGTGGCACGCCGGCCTGTCGGTCTGGGAGGACGAGACCGACACCAATTCGCGCTCGATCGGGATCGAGATCGCCAATTCCGGCCACGACCACGGCTATCCCGATTTTCCCGCGGCGCAGATCGCCGCGGTGATCGCGCTCGGCCGCGACATCGTTGCCCGCCGCCGCCTTCGCGCCGAGCATGTGCTCGCCCACTCCGACGTGGCGCCGGCGCGCAAGCTCGATCCCGGCGAGAAATTCCCCTGGAACCGGCTGGCTGATCAGGGCGTCGGGCATTTCGTGCCGCCGCAAGGCCCCCTGCCCGGGCCGGCGCTGGCCCCGGGCGACCATGGCGAAGCGGTCGAGGAGCTGCAGGCGCTCCTCGCACTCTACGGCTACGGCATCGAGATCGACGGCCGCTACGATGCCCCGACCGCGGCGGTCGTCGCGGCCTTCCAACGCCACTTCCGTCCGGCCCACGTCGACGGGGTGGCCGATCCCGGCACCATCCTCACCCTGCGCAACCTGCTGGCAGCATTGCCGAAACAGCGGGGATAACTTGACCCCCGCCGCATTTTGGCCGAGATCTGCCCCCGGCTGGCCCGAATAGCGCCGGACGACCTCCCCAATCGCCCATCATCGAAGGCGACGGAAGCCACGGAGGGCACCGATGTTCCTTCGCCTGACCGCCGCCGGCGCGGCGCTTGCGCTCCTGTCCACCGTGCCGGCGATTGCCGCCGGCGACCCGTCCGCGGCCGCTGTGCCCGCCGCTGCCGCTGCGACTTCCCCGTCGGCGCCAGCGCAGCCGCCGGCTGCCTCCGAGGCTGCGCCGGGCGTTCCACGCGCATCCAACGGCTTCGTCGAGCTGTTCGGCCTGATGGCTGCGGGTGCCGGCGCCAAGCCCGCGCCGACAGCCGGCGCGCCAAACGCAGCCGCGGCTCCCGCCCCGACGGATGCCGCGGCCAAGACTCTGATCGTCATACCGGCGGCCCCGAAGGCCGAGCCGAAGCACGCCCATCGCAGCGCGACCCGCCGCCACCTGCGCCGCCATTACGCCAGCCGTCACCGCCAAAGCCGCTCGCACGAGACCAAGGCTGCCACGGCCGCTCCGCCTCCCGCCGCCAAACCGGCTGCGGCTCCGCCGGAACCGCTGCCGGTGCCGGTCAAGACCATCGCCGTGCAGCCGGAGCCGGCGCGCGGGAGCGACGTGCAGACCGGCCGCGCCGCCACCGCCGCCCCTGGCGAGCCGCCGCCGGACGCGGTCAGTCGGCGCTTCCAGAAGGCCTCGGCCGGGGCGGTCACGGTGACGGATCCGACGACGCTCCGCATGGCGCTGTCCGCAGCGGGGCAGAAGATCGCGGCCAAACGGCACCATCAGACCGCACCCGGACCCTCGCCCGCGCAGTGATGGCAGTCGGGAAGGCTTGTGGACAAGTGCAACCGCGCCATGGAATTGTCACGAATTAGCCCACGCATCGCCGATTCGTGCCGGCTGACGGTCCCATTTCCCGGTTGAGTTCGGCCCCGTTTCGTTGCGTTTGGACGGGGTAAAATCGGATGAACGTTTGCGGCTACGCTGCCGTTCCGGCAGCGCTCGCGCTCCTGTGTGTTGTCTCTCCTGCCACGGCTCATGGCCGTTCCGTCGCTGCGGCGCCGGCGCCTGGTTCCCCTACTCAATCCCAGCCATTGCCGCATCGCGGCTTCTACGGCCTGCTCGACGCCATGGCCGCCGGTGCCGGCAAGATTCCGGCGCAAGCCTCGGCAGCCCGCCAGCCCGTCCCGCTCCCCCCATCACATCACCCGCGGCACCACCGCCGCGTCGATCGTTCCAGTTCGCACCCCGTGGCCGCGGCGGCGGTGCCGGTACCGGCCGAGGCGGCCGGCGGCCACACCGATCTCCACGCGCTCGTCATCAAATACGCCCGCAAGGAAGGCATTCCGCCGGCGCTGGCCCACGGCGTAGTCATGGTGGAAAGCCGCTATCGCCCGCGCGCGACCGGCCATGGCGGCTATATCGGCCTGATGCAGATCAGCTACCGCACTGCCCGTGCCATGGGCTTTCGCGGCAGCCGCACTGCCCTCTACGACCCCGAGACCAACGTTCGGTACGGCGTGCACTACCTTGCCGAGGCCTATCGCCAGGCCAGCGGCAAGCTGTGCGTGACGGTGTCGAAATACCAGGGGGGCACCGGCGTGCATGGCGTCACCCGCGCGGGCGCGGCCTATTGCAGCCGCGTCCGCCGCTACATGGCGGAGGTCGGCGCGCCGGTCAGGACGGCGGCCAACGGCGACCAATTCTGAGCCTGAGCGGGCTTGATCCCGGCCGGTCCGGCCCCCTATTGAAGGGCGCCAGCCGGCCGGATGGCCGCTCCGCCTCGGCGGAGAGGAAAGTCCGGGCTCCATGGAGGCACGGTGCCGGATAACCTCCGGCGGGGGCGACCCCAGGGAAAGTGCCACAGAAAGCAAACCGCCGGCGGTTCGCCGCCGGCAAGGGTGAAAGGGTGCGGCAAGAGCGCACCGCGCGGCCGGCAACGGTCGCGGCACGGCAAACCCCACCGGGAGCAAGACCGAATAGGGGCGGTGCGGGGCGACCCAGGTCCCGCCTCCAGACCGACCGCCCGGGTTGGTTGCTCGAGGCGTCCGGCAACGGCCGCCCCAGAGGAATGGCCATCGCGCAGGCTTCGGCCTGCCCTACAGAACCCGGCTTACAGGCCGGCTGGCGCTTTTCTCGGTGACCAGTGAACAGCGACCCGGGCCGACCAGGTCGCCACTCGCTGGCGAACCGTCACTTGTCCGGCGTGCAGATGCGAAGGCGATGGCCGTCGGGATCGAGCGCGACGAAGGTACGGCCGAAGGACAAGGTTACGATCTCCTGGGCGATCGGCACGCCTTGCCGGCGCCATTCGGCATAGAGCGCTTCGACCGCATCGGCGTCTTCCACCATGACGGCAAGCTCGGTGCGGCTGCCGGCCGGTGCGGCATCGAGGCCGGTGGCGAGGGCCGCCGAGCCGGTCGAGAGGAGGCCGAGATTGAGGCCGTTGTCGAAGGCGAACGACACATAGGCGGGAAAGCGCGCGGCCGGCGGGCGGCCGAGCAGGCGTTCGTAAAATGCGGCGCTCGCGGCGGGGTCGCGGACGTAGAGGATGACGAGGTTCGGCGTCAGCATGACAGCGGTCTCCGGTTGGGACAGGCCCAACATGCCGGACACTGCTGTCAATTTTCGTCAGCAGTCGATCAACCTTCGGCGATACCTTGATCGGCGCGCCACTCCTTGAGCAAGGCGGCGCGCCGGCGGGGATAACGCTGCCCCGTCTCCTCGGCTCGCAAAATGCGATCGGCGTGGAAATGGCGGAAGCCCTGGCGCAGCTCGCACCAGGCGATGACGATCCGCGCCCGGTCGAGAAAGCCGAGCGCGAACGGCCAGACCACCCGCTTGGTCCGGACGTCCCTGGCGTCGCGATAGCCGATCGCGAGCTTGCGCTCGGCGCGGATCGCCTGGCGGATGACGGCGAGGTCGACCGCGCCGGCCGCCGGCCGCCGGCGCGGTCCGACGAGGAGCGTCGAGGCGTCGAGATCGGCGCGGAGGTCCGCCGGAAGCACCGCGGCGACCTTCGCCAGCGCATCGCCGGCGGCCCGGGCGAGGCGCGGGTCGCCCTCCTTCGCGACCCAGCGCGAGCCCAGCACCAGCGCCTCGATCTCCTCCTCCGAGAACATCAGCGGCGGCAGCATGAAGCCCGGCCGCATCACATAGCCGAGCCCGGCCTCGCCCTCGATGTCGGCGCCCTGGGCCTGAAGCGCGGCGATATCGCGGTAGAGCGTCCGCAGGCTGACGCCGAGCTCGGCCGCGAGCGTCGCGCCGGAAACCGGCCGGCGGTGGCGGCGCAGCGCCTGGATCAGCGCCAGGAGGCGCTCGGAGCGGGACATGGTGCCATCCTGCTGCCGGATCATGGCAGCGGCAAGACACGCGCAAGCATCCTCGTCTCAGCCGGCCCTATCGGCATCCATCCAGCGCGCCAGGCGGGCGGCAAGATCGGCGCTGTCGCCTTTCAGCTCGATCAGCTTGGTCCGCGCTGCCGCGCCCGAGCGGATCGCGACATCCGTGCGGCGGAGGCCGAGCGCCGCGGCGAGAAAGGCGGTCAGCGCCGCGTTGGCGGCGCCCTCGACGGCGCGCGCCTTGAGGCGGATGCGGAGCGCCGGGCGGCCGTCGGCGCCGGTTGCGATGCCGTCGAGCCGGTCGCGGCCGGCACCCGGAACGACGCGGACCGCGAGCCGGAGGCCATCCGCGGTTTCGCCCCAGGGCCGCTTTGCCATCGCCTTCCCTGCCCGGCCAGCCGGCGCGCTACAGGCTTTCCGCCTTGCCGGCGACGAGCGGCACGAAGCGCACCGGGCCGAGATCCGTCGTCGCGACGGCCCCGCCCTTCTTTTCCAGGCGCAGCAGGCGCTGGTTGCCGCCATCGGCGCCGACCGGCACGACCATGATGCCGCCGTCGTCGCGAAGCTGCTCGACCAGGGCCGTCGGCACCTCGGGCGCCGCCGCCGTCACGATGATGCGGTCGAACGGCGCCTGCGCCGGCCAGCCTTTGCTGCCATCCCCGGCGAGGCAGGTGACGTTGGTGATGCCGAGCTCGGCCAGGCGCTTCTCGGCGGCGGCGACCAGGGTGCGGTAGCGGTCGATCGAATAGACCCGCCGCGCGAGGCGGGCGAGGATCGCGGTCTGGTAGCCCGAGCCGGTGCCGATCTCGAGCACCTTGTCGCGGTCGGACAGGCGGAGCTGCTCGGTCATCAACGCCACCAGCGAGGGCTGGCTGATGGTCTGGCCGCAGTCGATCGGCAGCGCGTGGTCGCCATAGGCGTCGTCGCGGAGCTCCGGCGTGACGAACGCCTCGCGCGGCACGCTCTCGATGACGCGGAGCAGCGTAAGGTCGCGCATGCCGCGCTGGCGCAGCTTGAGCAGGAGCTCGGCGCGGCGTTCGGCGTCCTCGGCGTCGCGCGGGCCGCGCGGCTGGGGCATCGGGCCGCGCCTCAGCGGGCCGGCGCCGCCATCGCCTCGGCGAGGCTGGCAAGGCGCCCATGGTCGGTCAGGTCGACCCGGAGCGGGGTGATCGAGATCATGCGCCGCTGCAGCGCCCAGAGGTCGGTGCCCTCCTCCGCCTCGGCATAGCGCGGGCCGTAGGTCACCCAGTAATAGGGCCGGTTGCGGCCGTCGCGGCGCGGCTCGATGCCGACGAAATCCTGCGGCCGGCGGCCCTGCCGCGTCACCGCCGTGCCCTCGACCTCGCCCGGCGCGCAGGCGGGAAAATTGACGTTGACCAGCGCGCCCGGAGCGATGCCGGTCTCCAGGATCTTCCAGATCACCTCGGCGCCGCGCTCGGCGGCGCAGGCGAAGATGGTCTCGGTCGGGGTGTCGCGGCGGATCGACTGCGACAGCGCGATCGCCGGCATGCCGAGCACCGCCCCTTCGACCGCGCCGGCCACCGTGCCGGAATAGATCACGTCCTCGGCGGCGTTCTGGCCACCGTTGAAGCCGGACAGCACGAGGTCGGGCGGCGCCTCCTTCATCAGGTGGCGCGCTCCCATGATGACGCAGTCGGTCGGCGTGCCGTGAACGGCGAAGCGCCGCTCGCCGATGCGACGGAGGCGGAGCGGATCGTTGAGCGAGACCGAGTGCGACACGCCGGATTGGTCGATCTCGGGCGCGACGACCCAGACCTCGTCGCCGATCTCGGCGGCGACGGCGGCGAGCGCGTCGAGCCCCGGCGCGTTGATGCCGTCGTCGTTGACGACGAGGATGCGCGCCGGGCGCTTCATGGTGCTCCTACGCCTGTCATTCCGGACACGCGAAGCGCCATCCGGGATCCGGGAAAAGCGGACTGTCCGGCCCCGGATCCCGGCCCTGCGCTCCGCATCGGCCGGGATGACCGGGATTGTGCGCTTGGCATCATCATGACGCCCGCTCGATCTTTTCCATGCCACCCATATAGGGCTTCAGCACGTTCGGCACTGTGACGGAGCCGTCGGGGTTCTGGTAGGTCTCCAGCACCGCGACCAGGGCGCGGCCGACGGCGACGCCCGAGCCGTTCAGGGTGTGGACCAGCCGGACGCCCTTCCCCTCCGCCGGCCGGTAGCGCGCCTGCATCCGCCGCGCCTGGAAGTCGCCGCAGTTGGAGCAGCTCGAAATCTCGCGAAAAGCACCCTGCCCCGGCAGCCACACCTCGATGTCGTAGGTCTTCTGCGACGCGAAGCCCATGTCGCCGGTCGAGAGCGTCACCACGCGATAGGCGAGGTCGAGCTGGCGCAGCACCTCCTCCGCACAGGTGAGCATGCGCTCATGTTCGTCGCGTGACGCTTCGGGCGTCGTGATCGAGACCAGCTCGCATTTCCAGAACTGGTGCTGACGGATCATCCCGCGCGTGTCGCGGCCCGCCGCCCCGGCCTCGGCGCGGAAGCTTGGCGTGAGTGCGGTAACGCGGAGCGGGAGGTCGGATTCGGCCAGGATCTGTTCGCGGACGAGATTGGTGAGCGGGACCTCGGCGGTGGGGATGAGCCAACGCCTGCGATCTTTCATCAACTCCGACTGCCGGAGTTTCACTGCATCCTTAGCGGCCGCCCCGACATCGAATTCGTCGATTGCCTGATCGAAGGTCTCTCGCAGATCAACATCGTTCGTCGCGATAAACTGATCATCCCGGAACTTCGGTAGCTGTGCCGTCCCGAACATCACCTCATCGCGGACCAGGAGCGGCGGATTGATTTCGGTATAGCTATGTTCTCCGGTGTGCAGGTCGAGCATGAACTGGCCGAGGGCCCGCTCCAGCCGCGCTAGCCCACCTTTCAGTACCACGAAGCGCGAGCCGGAAAGCCTGGCCGCCGCTTCGAAATCCATCAGGCCGAGCGCCTCGCCGATCTCGAAATGCTGCTTCGCGCCGGCGATCTCCCGCGGGGTACCCCAACGGTGGCGCTCGACATTGGCACTCTCGTCCGGACCGACCGGCACGTCGGCCGCGGGCACGTTGGGGATGTCGGCCAGCAATCTGTCCAGTTCTTCGCCGACCGCCTTCTCCTCGGCCTCGGCGGCGGCGATGTCGTCCTTCAGCGTCGCGGTCTCGGCGATCAGCGCGGCGGCGCGGGCCTCGTCCTTCGCCGCCTTGGCGCGGCCGACCTCCTTGGCCGAGGCGTTGCGCCTCTCCTGCAAGGCCTGAGCGCGAGCCACCGCGGCGCGGCGGCGCTCGTCGACCGCCAGGAGCGCCGCGCTCCGCGGCTCGAGCCCGCGGTTCTTCAGCGCCGTGTCGAAGGCGTCAGCGTTGTCGCGGATCCAGCGGATGTCATGCATGAGAGGAGGAGCCCGGAAAATTCGCGGGTGTCATACAACGGTTCAGCCTGTCATGCCCGGCCTCGGGCCGGGCATCCACGAGTTTACGGCGCTTCGGCGAAGAAAGTCGTGGATGGCCGGGACGGGCCCGGCCATGACGGCGGGCTCCTGGATTGCCTCGCTTCGCTCGCCACGATGGAGCGCGATCAGCTTTCGTAGGAGGGATCGGCTTGCCGATGCCCCTTCCGGCATCGCGGTAGGCAACGCCGCGCGTTGCCCACCCTACGGCACCCCTACGCCGCCGACCCGGCCGACGCCTCTCCCGCCTCGGCGGCGCGGCGCTTCTCCACGAGGCGGACCACGTAGATCGAGGCCTCGTAGAGCGCGAGGAGCGGTATTGCGAGCGCGCACTGGCTGAACACGTCGGGCGGCGTCGCGATGGCGGCGAGGCCGAAGATGCCGACGATCATGTATTTGCGCTTCTTCTTGAGCCAGGTGGAGTCGATGAACCCGACCCGCGCCAGCAGCACCAGCACGACCGGAAGCTGGAAGCAGATGCCGAAGCCGAGGATCAGCTTGGTGATGAGCGAGAGATATTCGGCGGTGCGGGGCAGAAGCTGGATCGACGCCTGACCGTCGCCGCCGGTCTGCTGCATCGACAGGAAGAAGCGCATCGCGAGCGGCATCGTCACGAAATAGACGAAGCAGGCGCCGGCGAGGAACAGGATCGGCGTCGCGATCAGGAAGGGGCGGAAGGCGGCCTTCTCCTTCCGGTAAAGGCCGGGCGCGACGAACTTGTAGAGCTGCATCGCGATGATCGGGAACGAGATGAAGACCGCGCCGAAGATCGCGAGCTTGATGTGGGTGAGGAACAGCTCCTGCGGCGCGGTGTAGATGAGCCGGACGTCGGCGGCGCTGCCCGCGGCGAGCTCGTAGGGCCACAAGAGGATGTTGAAGATCTTGTCCGCGAAGAACATGCAAGCGGCGAAGGCGATGGCGACCGCGATCAGCGAACGGATGAGGCGGCTGCGGAGCTCGATCAGGTGCTCCATCAGCGGCGCGCGGGTCGCCTCGATCGCGTCGGCGTCGGTATCGGCGGTCATGGCCGGCTCGGCTCGGCGGCGGCGTGGGTCATGAGCGCCGGCTCGGGAGCCGGCTCGCGCCGCAGCGGGGCCGCCGCGCGCTCGGGCGGTAGCGGCTCAGGCTCGGACGGCAGCGAAGGAGCCGGCGGTTCCGGCGGAAGCTCGGCGGTCGCTGCCAGCGCCGCAGCGGGCGGCCCCTGCTCTTCCAGCACGGGGCCGAGCGGCAGCTCCGGCTCTTCGGGCGGAATCACCGGCTCGGGCAGCGGCAGCATCGGCTCGTCGTCGGCCGCCTGTTGAGCTTCCACCGCCTCGACCGCGGTCTCCTTGGCATCGATCGACTGGCGGATGCCTTCGAGCTCGTCACGGGCGATGGCGCTGACGTCGGCATCGCGGACGATGCCGCGCGCGGTGTCGCGGAGCTCCGAAACCTCGCGGCGAAGGTCGTCGAGCTCGGCCTCGCGCAGGGCTTCGTTGAACTGCGACTGGAAGTCGGACGCCATGCGGCGAATGCCGCGGATGGTGCGCCCGAGCGAGCGCAGCGCGACCGGCAGATCCTTCGGGCCGATGACCACGACAGCCACGACCGCAATCAACAGGAGTTCGGACCAGCCGATGTCGAACATGCCGGCTCGCAGACGCTGACGATCACCGCCCGAGCGGCTGGACTAGCCTGGTGGCTCAGGCGTTGGGGGCGCGCTCAGGCGTCTGGACCGGGGCACCGGGCTGATGCTCGAGGGTCTTGGCCTCGCCGGCAGCCGCGGTCTCGTCCTCGTTCAGGCCCTTCTTGAAGCTCTTGATGCCCTTGGCGACGTCGCCCATCAGCTCGGAAATCTTGCCGCGTCCGAACAGGAGCAGCACGACAACCGCCAGGATGAGCCAGTGTTGGATGCTCATGGTACTGTACCTCGCTGCGGCGGCGACATCAGGCGGCGAACGCCGGCCCGACACCCACGGCCGTAGGATCTACTCTGCAAACTAGGGCGCCGCCTCCCGAAACACAAGGTTCAAGGCGCCGCGGGCGGCGCTTGCCCTGTGCGGCTTGGCTTGAGCAATCCCCGAGAATGTCCATACCCGCCCGCTGCGACGCCGCACCGTAGATCTCGATGTGTCCCCTTGGGGCACAGTCGCGTGCGAAATAGACAGCCAACCCACGGCGACCGCTCGACAGCGCGGGCCCCGCCGGGCAGCGCCTTCCAGGGGCTTGAGAAGCGCTTGCTCGAAGGCGACATTGGGTCGGCAGGGAGCAAGCCGATCAAGCCCCTTGTCCCTTCGCGGTCCTTTCGGCAAGGGTCTCGAGCCGCTCCCGACAGCAGGACATCCTGACGACGGGCTTACATACGAGGTGGCTCCCGGCACGGCGGTACGGACGGACAATCTTTGGTGAGCCGTCTTCGGGGGTGAGGCCCATTCATGTCGGAGCCGATGGAGCTGCACGTGTACGGACGAACCCTGCACCAGGTAATCAGGCCTCGTACCATCAATTTCAGTTGAGGGTTATGACGAATGGATAGTCGCTTCGTGATATTCGCGCATCCACGTACCGGATCGTACAATCTGGTCAGTTTACTTAATTCAGCAGACGATATTGCGTGCTACGGGGAATTGTTCAAGCCGCATTGGGTTGAGCTTGATGAAAAGATAAAGAAGGCCGTCGGGGTCGAAACGGTGGAGCAACGGGACGCGGACCATCTCGGCTTTTTGGAGCGGCTCCGCGCAGCCACGCCCCAGGCGCTATTCGGATTCAAGCTGTTCAACTACCACCTGCGGCGCATCCCCGGCGTATTGGAGGACCTGAAGTCGCCAAGATGGAAAATCGTGGCGCTGGTGCGTGATCCCATTGAAACCTATGCTTCCACGCTACGCGCCCAAAGCACCAATATCTGGACCTTGAAGGACGGCCACCCTCCGCCGGAGGAGCGGCTGCTCAATGCCAAGGTATCGTTCTCTCGCGATACGCTGGAGGCTTTCGCCACCTACTACAACCGCTTCCTGGACAGGATCGCGGCGTGGCGGGAACTCAAGGGAGCTGATGTTTTCACCCTGTACTATAATCAGGTCGGGCACGAGCCCCATATGGCGTCGCTGCTCGACTTCCTCGGTTCCTCAGCCAGTCCCGCGTCCCTTCAAAGCGAATACCGTCGCCAGTTCGGCTCAGAGCTGGAGAAGGGGTTCGACAACTGGGAAAGCCTGCTCGCCTATAGAGAGACGAATTGGCCTTTCCACGCGCTTCCGCCCGCCTCCACCATGTAAAGATGACCTTACGCTGCGTGGCTGGCTTTCTTCGCGGCGGCCTCGGCTTCGATCTCGGACAGCTTCTTCTGGACGTTGCCGGCAAAGACATATTGCGCCGACCGCGCCCCTTCGAGCGGGATGTCGGGCGCCATCGCGCCGTCGGTCTTGACCCCGCGGAGCGCCACCATCGCCGCCTTCAGCGGGTGCTTCACCGAGTCCGCGACCGCGGTGCCCTCAAAGCCGCAATGGACCATGCAGTCGGCGCATTTCTCGTAGTTGCCGACGCCGTAGTCGTCCCATGCGGTGTCGTCCATCAGCTCCTTGAAGGTCTTCACGTAGCCTTCGCCGAGGAGGTAGCAGGGCCGCTGCCAGCCGAACACGGTGCGGAGCGGCATGCTCCACGGCGTGCAGGCGTAAGTCTGGTTGCCGGCGAGGAAATCGAGAAACAGCGTCGATTGGGTGAAGTTCCAGGCCTTGCCGCCCTTGCCGCGCGAGAGGATGCCGCGGAAGAGCTGCTTGGTCCTGTCGCGGTTCAGGAAATGCTGCTGGTCGGGCGCCCGCTCATAGGCATAGCCGGGCGAGACGGTGATGCCGTCGATGCCCATCCGCTTCATCTCGTCGAAGAAAGTGGCGGTGCGCTCCGGGTCGGCGTTGTTGAACAGCGTGCAGTTGATCTGGACGCGGAAGCCCTTCGACTGCGCCAGCTTGATCGCCTCGATCGCGCGGTCGTAGACGCCATCGAGGCAGACCGACTTGTCGTGCATCTCGCGGTCGCCATCGAGGTGGATCGACCAGGTGAAATACGGGCTCGGCACGTACTGGTCGATCTTCTTCGCGAGCAGCAGCGCGTTGGTGCAGAGGATGACGAACTTCCGCTTCGCGATGTAGCCCTTGACGATCTGCGGCATGTCCTTGTGCAGCAAGGGCTCGCCGCCGGCGATCGAGACGGCGGGGGCGCCGCATTCGTCGATCGCCTTCATGCAGTCGTCGTAGCTCAGGCGCTTGTTCAGGATCTTGTCGGGGTAGTCGATCTTGCCGCAGCCGGCGCAGGCGAGGTTGCAGCGGAACAACGGCTCCAGCATCAGGACGAGCGGGTAGCGCTTGTTGCCCTTGAGGTGCTGGCGGACGACATAGCTGCCGATGGCGGCGGCCTGGCGGAACGGAATGCCCAACGGATACGCTCCTTGCGATACCCCGTCTCAGGCCGAGGCGAGCTCGGCGGGAAGGCGGAAACTGATCTTCTCCTCGGCGCCGGCCAGCACCGAAACCTCGACTGGCGCGATCTCGCGCAGCACCTCGATCACCTCGTCGACCAGGACCTCCGGCGCCGAGGCGCCGGCGGTGAGGCCGACCACGCCGGCCCCGCGGACCCAGGCCGGATCGACCTCGCTGCCGTCGGCGACGAGGTAGCTCGGCACGCCAGCCTCCTCGCCGATCTCCCGCAGGCGGTTCGAATTCGAGCTGTTGCGCGCGCCGACCACCAGGATCACGTCGGCGACGCGGGTCAGCTCGCGCACCGCGCTCTGCCGGTTCTGTGTGGCATAGCAGATGTCCCGCGTCTCCGGGCCGACGACGTCGTCGAAGCGGCGGATCAGCGCGGCGATGATCGAGCGGGTGTCGTCGACGGAGAGGGTCGTCTGCGTCACGTAGGCAACCGGCGTGTCGCGGGTCAGCGGCAGCGCGTCGACGTCGGCGTCGTTCTGGACGAGCCAGGTCGGCCCTTCGATCTGGCCGAGCGTGCCCTCGACCTCGGGGTGGCCCGCATGGCCGATCAAGACCACGGTGCGGCCATGGGCGACGTAGCGGCGGCCCTGGTTGTGGACCTTGGTGACCAGGGGACAGGTGGCATCGAGCGTCGGCAGGTTGCGCTGGACGGCGCGCTCGGCGACGACGCGCGGCACGCCATGGGCGCTGAAGATGGTGACCGCACCGTCCGGCACCTCGTCGAGGCTTTCGACGAAGCGGACGCCCTTCGCCTCGAGCGTCTTCACCACGTGGCGGTTGTGGACGATCTCGTGGCGGACATAGATCGGCGGGCCATACTTGGTCAGCGCGCGCTCGACGATGTCGATGGCGCGGACCACTCCGGCACAAAAGCCCCGCGGCTGGGCAAGGACCACCTTCACGCCGCTCTCCGTCCGATTGCCATGGCTTGAGTCCACCATCGGCGGCATGCCTGCATAGAGTAACCTGCCAGCACCGGGGCTGTCACGTCGGCTGAACAAAAAAGCGGCAGTCGTTGGGATTATTCCAGCTTATCCGCCCGGTCCTTCCGCCACCAATGCCACGGCCGCGGGATCGTTCCCCGCCGCGGCAAGGTGCTCGGCATAGCCGGCAAGGCAGTGCCCGGCGCCGCCAATCGCGGCCAGCACCGCGGGGTCCATCAGCGCCGCGAACTCGTCGCGATAGCGATAGCCGGGGGCGCTCCCGGCAAAGCGGTCGGCCGTGGCGGGATGGAGGTAGATCTCGATGAGGCCGTCCGGCAGGCCGCCGAGCAGCGCCGCGAGCCGGTTCGCGGTGAAGGCGCCGGACCAGGCGAGGCCGAACACCGCATCCGGCACCCGCATCCCCGCCCGTCGCGCCCGCGCGGCGAGCAACGCCGCCCAGGGTGCCGCGACCATTCGCTCGGCTCTCGACGGGTCAACCGGCCCGATCCGGTCGACGATCGCGGTCGGCTCGCGCGGCACCCTGAGCGCCGTCATGCCGTAGCGGCGGCCGATCGCGAGGACGAGGCCGCCAATCACCGGATGCAGGTGGAAGTGCTTGTGGGCGTTGACGTGGTCGAGCCTGAGGCCGGTGGCCGCGAAGGCGGCGAACTGGGCCTCGATTTCCGCTGCGAGCTGGCGCCGCACCCGCGGCTTCAGCGCGATGTCGAGACCCGTCCGCGCCATGTCGGTGCGGAACTGTCCGTTCTCACCGACAAGGTCCGGCACCGCCTCGGGCGGAAGCGAAGGGCGGCCCTCGACCAGGACGAGATGAAGGCCGATGCCGAGGCGCGGCATCGCCCGCGCGCGGGCGACGGCATCGGCCGCCGCGGGCGCTCCGACCATCAGGCTCGCCGCGCTCAGGATGCCGCGGCGGTGCGCCGCCTCGACGGCATCGTTGACCTCGGTGGCGAGGCCGAAATCGTCGGCGGTGACGACCAGGCCGTTCAGTGGGCGAGCTCCCGCCGCTCGCGCAGGAAATGGAAGAACTCCACCCCCTCGCGCAGGCGCCGCACCATCATCTCGGGGCTGCGCACCATCTCGCCGACGATCGAGGCGATCTTCGGCGCCCGCAGGTAGAAGCGGCGGTAGAACTCCTCGACCGAATTGAAGATCTCGGTGTGGCTGAGATGGGGGTAGTGCAGCGGGGCGATCTGGATGCCGTGGGCATCGGTCAGCTCGGCGTGGTCGCTGTCGAGCCAGCCCTTCTCGGTGGCCTGGTTGTAAAGGAAGGTGCCGGGATAGGGCGCGGCGAGCGACACCTGGATGGTGTGCGGATTGATCTCCGCGGCGAAGCGGATGGTTTCCTCGATGGTCTCCTTGGTCTCGCCCGGGAGGCCCATGATGAAGGTGCCATGGATGGCGATGCCCAGCTCGTGGCAATCCTTGGTGAAGCGCTTGGCAACGTCGATCCGCATGCCCTTCTTGATATTGTGCAGGATCTGCTGGTTGCCCGACTCGTAGCCGACCAGGAGCAGGCGGAGGCCGTTGTCGCGCATCACCTTCAGCGTCTCCCGCGACACGTTGGCCTTGGCGTTGCACGACCAGGTGACGCCGAGCTTGCCGAGCGCGCGGGCGATCTCCTCGGCGCGGGGCGCGAGGTCGGTGAAGGTATCGTCGTCGAAGAAGAATTCCCGCACCTGGGGAAACGCCGCCTTGGCCCAGCGGATCTCGTCCATGACGTGGCCGACGCTGCGGGTGCGGTAGCGGTGACCGCCGACGGTCTGCGGCCACAGGCAGAAGGTGCAGCGCGATTTGCAGCCCCGCCCCGTGTAGAACGAGAGATAGGGGTGCTTCAGGTAGCCGATGAAATAGTTCTCGATGTGGAGGTCGCGCTTGTAGACCGGGGTGACGAAAGGCAGCCGGTCCATGTCCTCCAGCACCGGCCGCTCGGGATTGTGGACGATCGCGCCCGCGGCATTGCGGAACGACAGGCCGGCGATCCCGGCCCACGGCCGATCCTCGGCGACTTCCTTGATGGTGAAGTCGAATTCGTTCCTGGCGACGAAATCGATCGCCGGCGAGCCGCCCAGCCCGCTGTCGGGATCGACCGCGACCTTGGCGCCGACGAGGCCGGCCTTCAGGGCAGGATTGGCCGCCTTCAGCGCCGCGATCGTCTTGACGTCGGCGCCGAAGGACGGCGTCGAGGTATGCACCACCACGAGGTCGAAGTCCCGCGCCAGTGCGGTGACGTCGGCGAGCGAGGTCCGGTGCGGCGGCGCGTCGACCAGCCGGGAGTTCTCGACCAGCGCCGCGGGCTGGGCGAGCCAGGTCGGATACCAGAACGACTGGATCTCGCGCCGGGCCTGATAGCGCGAGCCGGCCCCGCCATCGAAGCCGTCGAAGGAAGGCGCCTGGAGAAAAAGGGTCCGCATCATCTCAGAGGTATGCTCCGGTCCCGGGCGAGCGTCCCATCGGCGCGCACCTGGAAGTCCTCCCCCCGCCAACTTATCGCGCTGCCCAAAAAGCTCCAGAGAAAGACCGCGAACGACAAGACGTCGCGGACCGGGAGCAGCCACAGCCGTGCGAGGCCGGTCCCGGCGGCCCGCGCGACCGTTGCCACGATCGCGGCGCGCAGCGCGAGCGCCAGCGCCAGCAGGGGCAGGCAGGCGAAGCTGCCGCAGGCGATCCCGATCAGGGCCAGCGCTGCCGGATGGGTCACGACGGCGCCGGCGTGGCCGAGCGGATCGACCGTGCGGATGGTGCGAGCCCAGCGCAGCTCGTGCCGCAGCAATTCGCCGAGGCCGGCCTCGTCGCAGGCGTGGCCGACCAGGCCGGGCGCAAGGTCGACGCGGCCGCCCTGCCCGCGGACCTTGGCGCCGAGCGCATAGTCGTCGGCGAGGTCGTCCGCGACGGCCTGGAAGCCGCCGATCGCTTCCAGGGTTTCACGGCGCAGCGCGACGGTCGAGCCCAGGCAGGGATGGGCCAGGCCGGTGGCGACCCCGACCATGACGTTCGGCAGGAAATGGGCGTCGATGCCGAGCGCGGCCAGCGCCGCCCACGGCCCCCGGCCGGGCAGACCGTAATAGAGCCAGGTCACCGCCCCGGCCCCGGGCGCCGCCAGTGCCGCCGCGGTCGTCGCGAGATAGTGCCGTCCGACGGCGATATCGCTGTCGGCCAGCACGACGACGCCATGGTGGATGTGCCGGGCCATGTTGATCAGGTTCGAGACTTTGCGGTTCGTGCCGTGGACGGTGCGGTCGACGCGGAGGGCGATCGCTTGCGCCGGAAATGCGGCAGCAAGACGCTCGGCAGCGGCGGCCGCGGGGTCGGCAGGGTCCTGAAGCCCGAGCACGATTTCATAGGGCGCGGGATAGTCCTGCTCCCCCAGGGAGCCGAGGCATGCCTCGAGCTGAGGCTCGACCCCGAAAAGCGGCTTCAGCACCGTGATCGACGGTGCCGGCGTGGGCAACGGAGGCGGCCGGCGGGCCAGGAAACGCCGCACCAGGACCAGCGCCGCCGCAAGATAGATGCAGCCGATGGCGGCAAGGACGAAGAAAATGCCGCCGAGCCAGCCGCTCACCGATGACACGGGCCGCCGCTCACGATGCTTCCGCCGGCGCCGACAAGGCGTAGCGGCGCTCCAGCACCTGGCGCGACAGGAACACCTGGGAGCGGTCGCGGCGGAGGCTGTCGCGGCGAAGCGCGCCGGCATTCTGCGCCCACACCAGGAGCGTGATCAGGATGTTCTCGCCGAACATGTGGAGGCGTCCAGCCAGGGTCAGGCGCCGCGGGTCGGGGACCGGCTCGAAGCCGTAGCGGTGCGAGATGCGCGCGACCTGCGAGATCTGCTCGGCGGTGCCGAAGCTCATGTTGGCGCGGATCGCCCGGATGTCGGCAAGGGCGGGCTCGCCGGCGAGATAGCGCCGGAGGTCGTAGAGCGAGACATCGAGGCAACGGCTCATCCGACGCGCCCAGGTGAGCGAGGCGCCGCCGGCCGGAATCACCGGGATGTGCTCGTTCCAGAGGTGGAGCTCCAGGACCCGGTCGCCAGCCCGCAGCACGGTCCCGTCCGGCAACGTGACAGGATGGTCGATCACGGCGAGCTGGATGCGAAAGATGCAATCGGGATTAGACGTGTATTCAAATACTTCCTGTCGATTCCGCAACCAAAGGTCGAGGCTGAAAATGGCTTGAACGAGAAGGCCTTGGTGACGCTGCTCCGGGGGCATGACGAGTTGCGTGTCCATCGCACTCTCTCCGGTCGCCGCACTCCTTCCGCCGCATCGGAGCCGATGCTCGTCTAGAGTGTCCTCCAATCGAGGCCGTTCGCCAATGGCGGATCGGGACAAGCCACATATTGATGGGCGCGCGACCACGGCCGCGGCGCCTTGCGCCCGTCGGCCTGCGGCTTGTACGCGACGAGTTGGTCGATCGAGAGCCAGCCGCGGTCGAACGCGACGGCCATGCCGGCCATGTAGATGCGCCAGATGCGGTAGCGCTCGGCGCCGGCGGCAGCGATCGCGGCATCGGCATGGGCCTCGAGCCGGCGCACCCAGTGCTGGAGCGTCCGCGCGTAGTGCGGGCGCAGATCCTCGACGTCGGCGGCCTCGAGGCCGGCCTTGGCGACCTCGTAGATCACCCGCGACAGGTGGGGCAGTTCGCCGCCCGGGAAGACGTAGCGGTCGATGAACTCGCCGCCGGCCGGGCCCTGCGGCTTCCCATCCGGATCGGTGACGGTGATGCCGTGGTTCAGCGCAATGCCGCCGGGCTTCAACAGGCGCGCCAGCGTGGCGAAATAGGTCGGCTGGTTGACGATGCCGACATGCTCGTACATGCCGACCGAGACCACCTTGTCGAAGCCCCCCTCCCCCTCGATGTCGCGATAGTCCTGGAGGCGGAGCTCGATCCGGCCGTCGAGCCCGTCCCGCGCGATCCAGGCCTGGGCGTAGTCGAGCTGCTCGCGGCTCAGCGTGACGCCGACGCCGGTGACGCCGTAGTGCGTCACCGCCCAGTGCAGCAGCCCGCCCCAGCCGCAGCCGATGTCGAGCAGCCGCTCGCCCGGCTTCAGGCGGAGCTTGCGGCAGATGTGGTCGAGCTTGGCTTCCTGCGCGGCGTCGAGGCCCTCCTCGCCGGTCGGGAAATAGCCGCAGGAATAGACCATGTTGCGGTCGAGCCAGAGCCGGTAGAAATCGTTCGAGACATCATAGTGGTGGCTGATCGCAGCGGCGTCGCGGCTCTTCGAGTGGCGCCGCGGCACGTAGCGCAGCAGCGGGCCGAGCCGGGCGACGAGGCGCGAGCGGCCGACCCGGTCGGCGAGACCGATCCCGACGTCGAGGATGTCCTCGACCGCGCCGTCGACGGCGAGCTCGCCAGAGACGTAGGCGTCGCCGAGGCGGCCGAAATTGCCCGACAGCAGCGCCCGCATGACGCGGGGTGTGGTCAGCGTGATCGTGACGGTCGGCCGCGGCGCGAAATCGAAGGTCTCGCCGTCCCAGAACGCGAGGCGGAGCAGCGGCGGATCGGCTCCGAGCCGGCCCTTGAGATGGGTCAGGACGCGCTGGCGCAACGACATGGCCGGTCCCACGAATGCTCGTCATTGCGATGAGCGAAGCGACGAAGCAATCCAGGGGCAACAACCGCCGCGCCTGCAAGTCGGGCCTGCCCGACTTGCACATGAGGGTGGCCAACATGGGCAGGCCTATATTGACCGGCCCCGGGATTATTTCGCTTCGCTCGCAATGACGGCCTGCGATGTCGCCTCATCGCTCTTCCTCCCTGGCCGGCACGGGATCCGGGTCGATTCCCGGCAGCGGCTCGTCGTAGAGCGTACCAAGCACGATCCGAATCGTCAGCGCCACGGGCACCGACATGATCACGCCGGAGATGCCGAACAGGAGGCCGCCCGAGAGGAAGCAGAAGATCACCAGCACCGGGTGAATGCGCGCGGCCTTGCCGAGCACCAGCGGCCCCAGCATCTGGTCGATCGAGAGGCGGAGCAGCGCGGCGTAGATGATGTAGCCGACGATGTTCCAGATGCTGGTCGCGTTGTGCAGGGCGACCAGCCCCGCCACCAGCGCCGACGCTGCCGGCCCGATGATCGGAATCATCTCGAGGAGGCCGGTGACCACCGCGAGCAGCCCGGCATGGCCGATGTGGAGCACGAGGCCGAGGCCGATATAGGAGGCGATCATCGCATAGGCGACGACGATGGCGATGCCGATGAAATAGCGGCGCAGCACCGGGTTGGTGCGCTCCCACATCTCGTCGACCAGCGGCCGCTGCCACGGCGGCACCAGCCGGAGCAGGCCGCGGCCGAGCGTGGGGCCGCCGACCATGAAGTAGAACAGGATCACCGCGGTGAGGAAGACGCCGAAGATGGCGGAGAAGCCCCAGGTGGCGAGCAGCAGCGCGCGCCCGTTCTCGGTGACCAAGCCGCGGGCGGCCGTCACGATCTTGTCGGCGAGCTGATCGGCGGTCAGCTCCTGGTCGAACAACTTGATGGTGCCCGAGCCCACCAGCTCGTGGGCGGCGCGCGCCATCATGCCATGGAAATCCGTGACGATGCGGGTGCCCTCGCGGATCACCGACGGCGCGGATAGAACGCCGATGCCGGAGGCGGCGAGCGCCAGCACCGCGAACACCAGGATCGCCGCGACCCAACGCGGGATGTGGGCGCGGCGCTCGATGAGGTGGACCAGCGGCGTCGAAGCGTAGGCGATCCAGCCGGCGATCACGAACGGCAGCAGGATCTGGCGGATCAGGTAGAGGAAAACGACGACGGCCACGAGCACCGCGATGGTGCTGCGGCTCGAGATCCAGCGGACGTGGCCTTCCTGGTGCTCCTCGGGGTGTTCCTCTTCCGCGTCCGCCCCGTTTTCCTTGGCACGCGCCGCGTCGCGGTCGCCGTGGCCGGGTTCGGCGGCGCCGTTCATGGATAGGTTCGCCCCTTCCATCCGACCCGCCCGACCATGCGCTGGCGCACGCTGTCCAGCGCCATGGCCGCGCCGACCGTATAGCCCAGCGGGAACAGGAGGCCGTACCAGAGCGGGATACGGAAATAGACGGCGCCGGCGAGATGCAGGCTGAACGCCGCGGCCGAGGCGCTCAGCGCCAATGCCAGCGCCAGGAGATGCGGCACCGTCGCGGCATCGAGGCAGGCGAGCAGCGCCAGGATGGGTACCAGCACCGCGAGCCATGCCAGGACAACGCCGGCGACGGCGAGCGCGATGGTGGAGGCCGGGCCGCCCATCATGTCGACGAGGTTCTTCGACAGCCCCGGCCACATCGTCTGCCAGCCGTCATACATGCGGGTGCGCAGCAGGCCGTCGCCGCCGAGAAGGGCGATCGAATGGCCGGTCCGCTTCATCAGGCGCGCCAGCGCCACGTCCTCGGTGATGGCGCTGCGGACCGCGGCATGGCCGCCGATCGCGTCGTAGGCGTCGCGGCGCACCAGGATGAACTGGCCCGACGCGGTGGCGTCGCTCGCATCCGGCGCATCGACCCGCTCGAGCTCGTGGGTGAAGGCCAGGAGATAGAGGCCGCACGGCATCACCAGCCGCTCGGCGAAGCTCAGCATGTCCTGCGAAGGCACCAGCGACAACAGGTCGACGCCGCGGGCGACCGCCGCGCTCAGCGCACTCGCCAGCGCCCGGGGGTCGAGACGCACGTCGGCGTCGACGAAGCACAGCCACTCCGCCGCCGCGGCGCCGGTATCCTCGGCACCGACCCAGCAGGCGTGGGGCTTGCCGACCCAGCCCGGCGGCAGCGGCGGGCTGGGGCGGAGCGTCAGGCGGGGATCGCGTTCGGCCCGGCGGGCGATCACGGTACCGGTGCCGTCGGTCGACTGGTCGTCGACGACGACCACGGCGAGGCGGTCTGGCGGATAATGCTGGGCGAGCAGGCCGTCGAGGCAGGCGCCGATATTGGTGGCTTCGTTTCGGGCGGGAACGATTGCGGCGATGACCGGCGCCGTCGCCGCGGGCGGCGGCTCGGCCGGCTCCACTCCGCAGAGGGCGTTGCGCTGGCGAAGAGCGCGAAAGATCAGCCCCGCTACTGCCGCCAGCCAGAAGATCGATAAAGCGAGCTCCACCTTCGCTCCGCGGGTTGCGGGGCTCTGGCCCGGAGCCCGATCTGCCAGCGTCGGCCGCACGCTCAACTTTCCATGCGAGGGAAGGTTCCTCCTACAACCGGTTCCACCTTCCCCGCCCCGCCCGCATGCCACTCGAACCCGAAAGTCCTTCCCGAAGCCGGGCGGTCAGGTATGGCTAAGCATAGGACGAGATCTGTCCGATCGCTGCGACGAAACGTGTGTCGGCGGGTATCGCCGGACTTGCGCCAGCAAGCTGATTCATATAGCAATTTTCCGATCACGCCGACGTGATCTCGCGGCTGGCCCGATGGGGGGAACGGCGACCTCCGATGCCCGCAAGGCATCGCGATCCCCGGTTCGAGTCCGGGGTCGGGCCTCCAACTTTTTCTCCCTGCTGCGGCGCTTGCACGTTCGCGGCGGAGCCCCTAGAACGCCGGCATCGTCGGAGCGTGGCGCAGCCCGGTTAGCGCACTAGTCTGGGGGACTAGGGGTCGCGAGTTCAAATCTCGCCGCTCCGACCATTCTTCTTTTTCGTGCCGCCCACTGCCATCGGCTGCGCCAACGGCACCGGATGCGGCACCCGTCGGGCACCTTCCGCAAAAAGAAAGGCCGCTGGCGGTGCCTCTCGCACGGGCACCGCAGCGGCATCTACCGAGAAAATTTGCGCAGGCCGGGCGCTACTCCGGCTCCAGTCCCCCCTGCCCCAGCAATCTCGCGCGTCGGTTATGCTGGTATTCGGTCCAGTGCGTCCGAAGACGCGCGCACCGGGTCTACCCCGGCAGGACTGGCCACTAAGGGCGTGTCTCGCTCTCCACGCTGCCGCGCTTCTTCCAGTTCCCCGGCCGTCGCGTTGGAATCACACGCGATTCTGTTTGCGAGCAGGACGCTAGCGTCCGCCGACGGCGACGGTCAAGGCACGACGGTACCGCAACAGGCTTAATCAACCATTAATCCTTAACGGCTGTTGCGCCGCCGCCGCGGCCAGCGCTCCGGCCATCGCACGATGCGCTCCAGCATTTCGGCGAGGGTCAGGTCGTCCTCGCTCGCCGCGACGCGGTCGCGGACCGAGATCCCGGCCTCGTGCACGGTCTGCGGATCGCCCGAGACGAGCGGATGCCACCACGGCAGATCCCGGCCCTCGGCGACGAGGCGATAGGCGCAGGTCGCGGGCAGCCACGACAGGCTCCGCACCGCGTCCGGCGTCAGGCGGATGCAGTCGGCGACCCGGTCGGCGCGGTGGGCGTAGTCGCGGCAGCGGCAGCTCTCGCCGTCGAGCAGCGTGCAGCCGACGTCGGTGTAGCGAACCTCGCCGGTGTCGTCGTCCTCGAACTTGACGAGGCAGCAGCGGCCGCAGCCGTCGCAGAGCGATTCCCATTCGGCCGCCGACATCGCGTCCAGCGACTTTCGCTTCCAGAACGGGTCCACTTGCGCGATCCTCATGGCGGCTTTGCCTTGCCGGAGGCCGGCCGCCGCCCTCTTTCATAAGGCGGCGGCCGGGAAGTTGCACCCGGGCAATCGACCCGCGGAGGCTTCGCGTTGCGTAACCCCCTGCCCCAGGACTGGCGCCACCGCCTCAGGATCAGGCTGCTGGCGCTGGATTCGCGGATCGACGCCGCCGTCTACGCGGCCGGCCGCGTCCTCGGCGCGGCATGGGGCGGGCTGGTCGAAACCTCGCGAATGATGCAGGTGCGCGGTCTCCGCCGCTTCGCCGTCGACATCCTGTGCGAGACGCTGACCTGGGGGACCGTCGCGGGAGTCCTCATGCTGGCCCTGGCCCAGCCGGCGTTCCAGGCGACCAAGCAGGACTGGCGCGCCCGCGCCGAGCTCGCGGTCACCTTCCTCGACAGGAACGGCCGCGAGGTCGGCAAGCGCGGCGTGCTGCAGACCGACTCGGTCGCCCTCGACCAGCTCCCCGACTATCTGATCAAGTCGGTGCTCGCGATCGAGGACCGCCGCTTCTACAGCCATTTCGGCGTCGACATCATCGGCACCGTCCGCGCGCTCCTGGAGGACGCCCGCGCCCATCAGGTGGTCGAGGGCGGATCGACCCTGACCCAGCAGCTCGCCAAGAACCTCTTCCTCTCCAATGAGCGCACGATCGATCGCAAGGTCAAGGAGGCCTTCCTCGCGATCTGGCTCGAGACCAACCTCAGCAAGAACGAGATCCTGAAGCTCTATCTCGATCACGGCTATCTCGGCGCCGGCACGTTCGGCGTCGAGGCCGCCTCGCAATACTACTTCGGCAAGTCGGCGCGCGACCTCACCCTCGCCGAGGCGGCGATGATCGCCGGCATGTTCAAGGCCCCGACCAAATACGCGCCGACGGTGAACCTGCCCGCGGCGCGCGCGCGCGCCGCGATGGTGCTCGACGCGCTGGTCGACGCCGGCTTCATGACCGAGGGCCAGGTCCATGCCGCGCGCCTCCACCCGGCGACGCCGGTGCCGCGTGCCCGCGACACCAGCCCCGACTACTATCTGGACTGGGCCTATCAGGAAGTGCGCCAGCTCGCCGACAGCGGCGCCTTCGGCGCGGCGCGGAGCCTCGTGGTCAAGACCACGCTCGATCCCACCATCCAGAAGGATGTCGAGCAGGCGATCGAGAACGGCCTTCGCCAATACGGCGAGCAGTACCAGGTGACCCAGTCGGCCGCGGTGGTGATGACGCCGCAGGGCGCGGTCCGCGCCATGGTCGGCGGGCGCGACTATGGCGAAAGCCAGTTCAACCGCGCCACCGAGGCGCTGCGCCAGCCCGGTTCCTCGTTCAAGCCTTACGTCTACGCCACCGCGCTCGAGAACGGCTTTACCCCGCAGACCATCGTGCTCGACGCCCCGATCACCATCGGCCGCTGGTCGCCGCACAATTATGGCGACCACTATTTCGGCCGGGTGACCGTGATGACGGCGCTGCAGCACTCGCTGAACACGGTGGCGGTCCGGCTGGCCCAGGCGGTGGGTCGCGACAAGATCATCGCGACGGCCAAGCGCATGGGCGTCCGCACG
The DNA here is from genome assembly GCA_035547055.1 of Hyphomicrobiales bacterium. Classification (GTDB taxonomy): domain Bacteria; phylum Pseudomonadota; class Alphaproteobacteria; order Rhizobiales; family Methylopilaceae; genus DASZVN01. The sequence continues at coordinate 641 of DASZVN010000051.1, read as the reverse complement.
CCCCTCCGCAACATCCTCCAGCTTCCCCTCGGCGTGTCGGAGGTGACGGTGCTCGACCAGGCGACCGGCTATGCGGCCTTCGCCAATGGCGGCCATCGCGTCGTCCCCTATGCCGTGCTCGAGGTCTCCGACAGCCGCGGCAACGTGGTGTGGCACCATCCCGATGCGGCGCTGCCGGAGGCGCTGCCGCCGGACATCGTCGCCGAGATGAACACCATGCTGGTCAACGTCGTCGAGCACGGCACCGGCACCCGCGCTCGGCTCGAAGGCCTGCGCGTCGGCGGCAAGACGGGCACCACACAGGACTATCGCGACGGCTGGTTCGTCGGCTTCACCGGCGATCTCACCTGCGCGGTCTGGTTCGGCAACGACGACTACACCCCGACCCGCACCATGACCGGCGGCACCCTGCCGGCGATGACCTGGCACGAGATCATGACCGGCGCCGAGCAGACCATTGCGCAGCATCGGCTGCTCTACGGCGTGCCGCCGCCCCCCGGCGCGGAGCCGGCGATGGCGGCGGCCGATGCGCCGCACTCGGAGGGCCCACCCCGGCTCGGCAGCCGCCCGGTCGCGGTCCTCGACGACAGCGCGCGCGCGATGCGGCCGGCCGCGGGCGGCGGCGCGGCGATGCTGGCGCC